>NZ_JASGDE010000119.1:0-15671 GCF_047607385.1 Micropruina sp. | reverse complement strand
TCAACAAGCTCAAACACCACCGAGCCTTCGCCACCCGCTACGACAAACTCGCCGTCCGCTACACCGCCACCATCCACCTCGCCGTCATCAACGACTGGCTCAAACGACTTACATAACAGGCCCTAGCGATCGGGTGCAGGGAGATCCCGGCGTGCGCCGGGATGACGAAAGGTGCCGGAATGACGAGGGGTGCCGGAATGACGAAGGAGTTTGCCATCCCGGGCATGCCCCGGGGTCTCGATCGGCGATCGGGTGCGGGAATACCCCGACATTCGCCGGGATGACAAAGGGTGACGGAATACGAAGGACGATCGAAAGACGGCGGGTGACGGAAAGACGACGGGTCGGAGTCAGTCCGGCAGCGCCCACTTCGGGATGGTGCCGTAGCGCTGCGTCCTGATCAGGCGTCCGGCAGCCGAATCGGCGATCAGCTCGGCAAGCCGCTTCTGCCGGGTGGCTTCGGTCTTCGCCTGCATCACCCAGCCCACGCAGACCCGCCGGTAGGACGCGGTCGCGCGTCCGTAGAAGAACGCCACCGCCGCCGGATCGGCCCGCAGGGCTGCCTCGTAGTCGTCCGGCAGGGCCAGCTCACCGCCGCGTTCGTAGCTGTACGGGACCTGATCGGGACGCCGGCGCTCGAACGCCGCAACGCCCGACGGCCGCATCTTCCCGGCGGCCGTCAGCTCGCCGACCAGGGCGATGTTCACCTGGCTCCAATTGCTGCCCGGCTTGCGCGGCGTCCAACGCTGCCGGACCGTGTCGTCGTCCAGCCGGTGCATCGAGGAGTCGATCCAGCCCCAGCACAATGCCACCGGCACGGCGTCCGGCCAGGTCAGCCCGCGGTGCGCGGCGTGCTTCTTGAACAACCCGATCCAGAGTTCGGTCTCGCGGTCGTGGTACTCCGCGAGCCAGGCGTCGAAGGCGTCCGGGCCGGAGAAGAACCGGGCCGGACGATCCTCGGTACCGCCGATCCAGGTCTCCATCGGCCCATCATCCCAGCCGAGGTCCAGGAGCCGTCACTACGAACCGTGGGCGTCCCGATACAGCGCGGCGAAAGCCCCCGAGCCCTTGGCCAGCAGTTCGGCGGGGGTCCCGTCGTCGACCACTCGGCCGTCCTCGACGACGAGGACCCGGTCGGTGATGTCCAGGGTGGACAGCCGGTGCGCGATGATCAGCGCGGTGCGTCCGGCGAGCAGCGTGCGCAGCGCATGGTGCAGGGCACGTTCGGTGGGAATGTCCAGCGACGCGGTCGCCTCGTCCAGGATGATCACCGCAGGATCGGCGAGGAACGCCCGGGCGAAGGCGAGCAGTTGCCGCTGGCCGGCCGACAGCCGGGTGCCACGGTGCCGGACGTCGGTGTCGTATCCCTCCGGCAGCGCCGCGATGAAGTGGTGCGCCCCGACCGCCATCGCCGCCTCGGCGACCTGAGCATCGGTGGCGTCCGGCCTGCTCAACCGCAGATTGTCGGCGATGGTGCCGGAGAACAGGAACATCTCCTGGGTGAGCAGCACCACCGTGGAGCGCAGTTCGGCCTCGACGATGTCCTTGAGGTCGACGCCGTCCAGCAGGATGCGTCCGGACGTCGGGTCGTAGAACCGGGCGATCAGCTTCGCGATGGTCGACTTGCCGGCGCCGGTCGACCCCAGCATCGCCACCACCTGGCCGGCCCGCAGCGTCAGGTCGAGGCCGGTGATCTCGCGGGATTCGTCGCGGTACCCGAAACTCACCGAGTCGAACCGGATCTCCCCACGCACCGGACGCGCCAACGACACCGGATCCGCCGGCTCCGGCACGCTCGGCTCGGCGGCCAGGAACTCGGTGATCTTCCGGGCCCCCGCGAACGCCGTCAGCGACTGATCCATCACGTTGGCGGTCGATTGGACGGCGCTGAACAGCATGCCGACGTAGAGGATGAAGGCGGCCAGCGCTCCCAGCGGCATGACACCGGCCATCACCCGGAGCCCGCCGACGGTCAGGGTGGCCATGGTGGCCAGCGCGATCCCGGCCGCCATGGACGCGTAGTAGGTGCTCATCGTGGCGGTGAGCCGGCGGGACAATTGCCGCAGCTCGGCAGCACTGCGATCGAACTCGTCGCTGTGCAGCGACTCGGCGCCCAGCGACTGCACCACGGCGACAGCACCGAGCGGCTCGACCGCGCGAGCGGTGACCTGGGCGATGGCGTCCCGCTGGGCGATCCTGGCCGGAGCCATCCGGCGCACCCGCCAGACGATCAGCACCACCACTGGCAGCAACGCGGCGAGCACCGTGCCCGCGACCACGACGTCCAGCAGCAGCATCGCGACCAGGACGCCGACGACCATCAGCGCGGCGGTCAGCAGCCCCGACAGCACCATCGCGAACACGGTGCTGACCGTGTCCACATCGGCGGTCAGCCGGGAGACGATGACGCCCGTCGACCACCGCTCGTGGTAGGCGATCGGCAGCCGGGCGAAGGCGGCATCCACCTCGCGGCGCAGGTCGTAGGTGACCATCTCGCCGATCCGGCCGATGCCGCGGCGCGCCACGACGGTGAGCAGCCAGGTCAGCGCGCCCGCGACCACCAACACCACAGCGATCCAGATCAGCGGACCGTAGTCGCCGCGGCGGGTGGGCTCGACCGCCGCCTCGATGCCGAACGCGACCAGGCGCGGCCCGATCAACTGCAACGCCACCACCACGACCGACACGGTCAGCAGCAGCGCCAGCCGGCCCCGGTACGGCCGGGCCAACTCCACCATCAGCCGCACCGGACCTCTGGTCACCATGCCACTCATCCGGGCTCCTCCGCGCTGGGTTGATCGTCGGAGGGGGGTTGATCGTCGGAGAGGGGCTGGTCGCCGAAGAGGGGCTGGTCGCCGGAGGGTGGTCGGCCGTCGGAAGGAGACGGGTTGTCCACGGCGGACTGATCGTCGGCGATCATCACGCGGCGATACTCGGCGCTGCTGTTCAGCAGTTCCTGGTGGCTGCCGACGGCGACCACCCGTCCGTCCTGCAGCACCGCGACCCGATCGGCCAGCATCGCCGTGGTCGGACGCCGGGCGATCAACAGGGTGGTGGTGCCGGCGACGACCTCGCGCAACCGTCCGAGCAGCGCCGCCTCGGTGCGCACGTCCAGCGCCGAGGTGGGGTCGTCCAGAATCAGGACGCGGGGACGTCCCAACAGCGCCCGGCCCAGCGCGAGCCGTTGCCGCTGCCCACCGGACAGCGTCAGCCCGCGCTCGCCGACGACGGTGTCGGGGCCGTCCGGCAGGTCGTCGACGAACCGGGCCTGCACCACGTCGATCGCCTCGGCCATCCGATCCGCGGTGACACCAGGACGTCCGGCCCGCAGATTGTCGGCGACGCGGTGCGAGAACAACACGGCCTCTTCGAACGCCACGCCGACCTGCCCGCGCAACTCGTCCGGGTCGAGATCGCGCACATCGTGACCGTCGATCAACACCCGGCCGGAGGTCGGGTCGGCCAGCCGGTTCACCAGCGAGGCCAGCGTGCTCTTGCCCGACCCGGTCGCGCCCACCAACGCCACCGTCTCGCCGGCCCCCACCTCCAAGTCGATGCCGGCCAGCACCGGAGCGTCGGCGTCCGGGTAGCTGAAGTACACCTCCTCGAAGCGGAGCCGCGCGCCGCCCCCGGCCGGCAGCGGCGCCGGTTCCTGCGGGCCACGCACCCGCTCGTCGGTGTCGAACGCGTCGCCGAGCCGCTCGGCGGCCACGGTCACCGACTGAAGCGTCGCCAGGTTGAATCCGAGCGCGGTCAGCGGGAACTGCACCCGGCCGAAGTACGCCGCGAACGCGACCAGTTCACCGACGCTGAGCACACCGTGCGCCACCAGCGCGATGCCGGCCACGATCAGCCCGGCCAACACCAACATGGGATAGCCCTGGGTGACCCCGAAACTGCGCGACGAGGCGTCCACCACGACCATCTGCGCGTCACGGGAGAGCCGGGATAGTCGGTCGAACCGGGCTCGGACGGCCGGACCGCCGCCGACCCCCTTCCACACCCGCACCCCGACCGCGGACTCCTCACTCGCCGCGGCAAGATCACCGGCACACCGGCGGGCATCGGCCAGCGCCTGGCGCATCCGGTTCCGGGCCCGCCACATCGCCCAGGTCAGCGGCGACAACGCGGCCAGCGCGGCCAAGCCCAAGACCGGCTGAATCGCCACCATCATCGTCGTGGCGGCCACCAGACTGGCGACGGTGGACACCAGCATGGCGGAGGTCTGGGTGTACCAGAAGCCGATCTGCTCCACATCGCCCACCAGCCGGGCGACCGCGTGACCGGTCCCGGTCTGGTGATGGTAGGACGGCCGCTGCCGCAACAACCTGCCGAACAGGTCCGTCCGCAGCTCGTACTCCAGATTCGCGCCGTCGGGGGTCGGCAGGAAGCGGGCCAGGAACGCCAGCGCCTCCAGCACCATCAGCCCGACCAGGATCCACACGCTGCGCCACAGCCCGGCGACGTCCCCGGCGGCCACCGGACCGTCGATCGCGCCGGCGATCACCAGCGGCACGATCATCTGCACCACCAGGGCGACCACATCGCCGGTCACCATCACCGCGACCCGGACCCGGTACGACCGCAGCCGCGGTCGGAGCCGATCGATGCCCATCGCTGCCTTCCTGCGTCCTGCTGGTGGGTGGCCCGGCCACGGACGCGGGTCGCGCTGCCGGCGTCCGTCGCTGCGAGCAACAAGCAGACTGCCACACGCCACCCAGTTCCGACACACCGCCCTGTTCCACGGCATCGCGCGAGTGGCCGGAGGCTCCCACCGACCTCGGCCTCGCCGCCCGCCGAACCGGTAAACCCCTGCCCAACTATCTGCGCCCTCCCACCTGCGGGAGGGTGCAGATAGTTACCGGTCGAGGCTCCCGGACGCGGTCAGCGCGCCGACCAGCCGCGCCAGCACCCGTTCGAAACGGGCCTCGGGATCGGCGAACATCAACCGGCCCGCCTGCGACATCAGCGGATGCGTCTCGGCGCCGAGTCGGGCGTCCCGCTCGGCCAGGTCGTAGCTGGCGGGATCGGCCTCCCGGGCCTGGCGCACGCCCTGCTCCTCCGCGGTCCAGCCGATGGTGAAGTGCATCACGATCTGCCAGGTGTCCAGGACCTCCTCGAGGCTGCGACCGGCGGCGACCAGCGCGGCGAGCGGCCGCTCCTGCACCTGGATCAGGCTGATGTCGGTGAGCCTCCGCCCGGCGAAGACGGTGGCGCCGTCGCGGTGCCCCAGCATGGTCGCGCGCAGCGTCCGGGCAGCCTCGACCAGCCCGCACGCCAGGTCGTGCTCCGGTTCGTCGAACAGCTTCACCGTGGCCGCCCGCCACATGCTCGTCCCCATCTCGTCGAGCAGATCGGCCTTGTCGGCGACATGCCAGTACAACGCCGCTGCCTGGACGCCGAGCCGCGCCGCCACCTTGCGCATGGTGAGCCCGTCGAGTCCGTGCTCGTCGAGCACCTGGAACGCCGCCTGCACGATCTGATCGCGGGTCAGCCCGCGTCCGACGCCGCCCGCCTTGATCATTGAACAATGTTAAGTGATACTGGAGACGTCAGCATTTAACATCGTTCAATGGAGTTGCCATGCGCGCAGCAGTCGTCACCGCTCCCGGCGCCATCCCGGTCGCCGGAACGTTCGCCGAGCCCGAACTCGTCCCCGGATCGGAACTCGTCGAGGTGGTCGCGGCGGGGATCCACCCGGTCGTCCGCAGCCTCGTCTCCGGGCAGCACTACGGCTCGACCGACAGCTGGCCGAAGATCCCCGGCGTGGACGCCGTCGCCCGCCGGTCGGACGGCAGCCTCTGCTACACCGGCTTCACGGCCGATCCCTATGGCACCTTCGCCGAGCGGGCCGCCGTCCGGCTCACCCTCCCGGTGCCGGACGACGCCGACCCCGCCACGCTCGCCGCCGGGATGAACCCGGGAATGGCGTCCTGGTTGCCGCTCACCGCCCACCTGAAGGAGCCCGCGCAGGCGTCCGTCCTGATCCTCGGCGCCACCGGCAGCGCCGGACGCCTGGCCGTCCAGAACTGCCGGGCGCTCGGCGTCCCGCAGGTGCTCGCCGCCGGCCGCAATCCGGACGCGCTGGCCCGCACCGCGGAGCTCGCCGGCTGCGCCACGGTCACTCTGGACGCCGACGCGCTGGGCGACGCGGTCGCGGAGTATCAGCCCGACCTCGTGCTGGACTTCCTGTGGGGCCCGGTCGCCGAGGTGGCCCTGACCGCCCTGGGCACGCGCGGACTCGCCACCGTCGCGCACCCGGTCAGCTACGTGGAGATCGGGGCGGCGGCGGGTGCCACCGCCGCGGTGCCGGCGGCGGTGCTGCGCAGCCGGTCCGTGACCCTGATCGGCAGCGGCGCCGGATCGGTCGCCCACGACACACTGGCCCGGGCTGCGGCGAGCTATGCGGAACTCATCGCCTCCGGCGCCGTTCAGGTGGACGCCGTCCGCTACCCGCTGGACGACATCGCCGCCGCCTGGGCGGACACCAGCAGCGAGCATCGGGCCGTGGTCACGTTCTGAGGAGAAACACCCGTTCTCAGGCCGCGGCGATGAGAGACGGCAGGCACGACGACGGGACTGCCGTCATGATGGCGTTCATGATCCGCGCCGTCGTCTTCGACCTGGGCCAGGTGCTCTCCTCGCCGCCCGACATCCACTCCCACCCGGCCGGCCTGCTCGGCGTCGCGACCGAGGATTTCGCCGCGGGCTACTGGCATGGCCGCCGCGAGTACGACGAGGGCTCCTCCGACGACGCCTATTGGGGCCCGTTGCTGACCCGGCTCGGGCTACCGGCGACGGCCGAGAACGTGGAATTACTGGCCACCACGGACGCCACCATCTGGACCCGGATCCGTCCCTCCGCGGAGCGGCTGATCGCCGACACCAAGGCGTCCGGACGCCTCACCGGCCTGCTCTCCAACGCGCCCCGGCCGCTGGGGGACGCCATCGAGGCCGCGCCCTGGCGCCGGCACTTCGACCGGGTCTACGTGTCGGCGCTGATCGGCGCGGCCAAGCCGAGGCGGGAGATCTACGACCACGCCGCCGCCGACCTGGGCGTGGAGCCGTCCGCGATCGCCTTCGTGGACGACCGTCCCGAGAACGTGGACGGCGCCCTAGCCGCCGGCTGGCAGGCTCATCTGTGGGTGGACGACGACGACACCCGGGCCTGGTTGGCCGACTGCGGCGTGCTCTGAGCACGGCCGATCGCTACGACCGTCCTGGAGCCTCAGGCGACCTTGTCGCCGTAGAACTCCCGTCGAGGACCTACCTCGACGGCGTGGGCTTGGCACTGGGCTGCACCGCGCTGCTGGATGCCACCGACGGCACGGCCCCGGGCACGTCGTCCGACGGCGCGCACAGCTTCGCGGCCTGGCCGTTGCCGGAGACGAACACCAGCGGTTCCTGCAACACGGCGTGGCAGGCATCCTCGGTGAGCCGGCGGCTGCCGGAAGCGTCGACGATGCCGTTGCCCTGACAGCCGGAGTACCGCAGCACCACGTCGGTCACCTCGCTGCCGCGCCACAGCCGGGCCAGCGCCGCCATGCCACCCGGGCTGGTGCAGGACCGGTCGTCCGGCCCGGAACCCTTCGGCGCGGCCGCCAGGCTCTTGGCCACATCCCGTCCCCGCGCCCGATCGAGCAGCGTCGAGGCGACCAGTTGCGCCGGCGTGACGCCCAGGTCGTACTGGCACAGCGAGACCCGGTCGAGGTTGTTCCGGCCGACGGTGGCTGCCGACGCCCCGACCTCGAGCGTGCTCTGTGCGGGGCAGCCGTTGGGATCGCTGCCGCTGAGCGGACGCACCGAGTCGACGATCTGGGCGGCGACCTGGGCGAACGACTCGGTGTGCACCACCTCGACCAGGTAGCCGGCCACCTCCTTGCTGGTGGTCGCCGTCCAGCCCGACGGCAGGTCCCAGCCGCGATCGGTGGCGCCCACCGCGCGCACGGTCACGAACATCTGCAGTTGCTGTTCGGGCAGATTGCGCTGGCACAAGATGCCCCGCGTCGCGCGCAACTCCGGCGCCAGCGCCACGAACGGCCGGGAGACCGGCTGTGGGGGCGGCGCCGAGCACCAGTCGGTGGACGGCGCGTAGGCGTAAACCCAGTAGTCCGGCACCTGATAGCTGAGCACCCGGTAGGACTCCCAGCGCCACCCCGGACGGGCCGCGACGGTCGGTGCCCGGCTTGCCGTCGCGGTGTCGTCCGGCGCCCCCTCGGCGGCAGCCCCCGGCACCGCCGACGTCGAAGCGCCGCCCCCGAACCGCCCGATGGCGAAGGGAACCGCTACCGCCGCGATCACCGCCACCGCGGCCACCAGCGGTAGCCAGCGTGGCATCGCGACGCGTCCGCGCGCCGGGCGCGGCGGCTGCAGCGGCTGGAAGAGAGGCGCCTCGGCATGCTGCCGCAGCCCCTCGCGGAAGGCCTGTTCGGCCCGGTCCTCGCGGTCGTCGGGCACGGTGGGTTCGGTCGGCTCAGTCATCGGAGTCCTCGATCAGTCGAGTGCGCAGCCGGGTCAGCGCGCGGTGCACGTGGGAGCGGGCGGTGGTCTCGGGGCAGCCGAGGATGGCGGCGATCTCGGCATAGTCCAGGTCGTCGTAGAAGCGCAGCGCGACCGCCGCCCGCTGCATCGGCGGCAGGCTCTCGCACAGCTGCCAGGCCAGTTCGGCGTCCGTCACCTCGCCGGCGTGGTCGGGGGTGACGGCATGCAGTTCGTCGCTGACCTGCTCGCGGCCGGTACGGCGCCAGCGGCTGATGCTGGCGTTGACGATGCTGCGTTTGACGTAGGCGTCCACATTGCCGGCGGCACTCACCCGACTCCAGCGCGGGTACAGCCCGAGCAGGGCGTCCTGCACCAGGTCGCGGGCGTCCTCGGCGTTGCGGACGACCAGATAGGCGAAGCGCTGCAGCGCCACCGACCGGGTGGCGACATAGTCCTCGAACCGAACCGTGGTCACCGGCGCCTCCTGCACAAGCGTCATTCCCTGCACACGCGGCGCGGCGGTGCGGCGTTGCAGCGACCAGGCATGATTTTGCCATCCAATCGCACACCGCCAACCTCACGACGAGGCCGACAAGGGGGATCCATGCTGCTGGCCGAGGACGTCCTGCTGCTCGCCACCGACGACGACACCGGGAAGAAGCAGAGCCGCTACACCGACCTGCTGGTCGCCGGAGGACTGCTCAGCGATCTGGCGCTGGCCGGCAACGTGCGGGTCACCGAGCCGGGTGAGTCGGTCCGGAAGAACCGGGTGGTGAGCGTTCCGGACGCGCCCTGGCCGACCGATCCCCTGCTCGCCGACGCCCTCACGGTGATCAACGAGAAGCCCAAGTGGTTCGCGTCCATGCTGGTGGAACGGCTCAGCCGCAAGCTGGTGGACGTGGTCTACCAGCGCCTGGCCCGCGCCGAGCTGGTCAGCCGGACGCCGCACCGGGTCCTCGGCCTGGTGCCCACCACCCGCTGGGTCAGCGTGGACGGCCGGCACGAGAACGAACTGCGCACCCAACTCGACGAGGTGTTCCTGTTCGGCGTGGAACCCGATCCACACACCGCAGCCCTGGCCGCGCTGCTCGCCGGCTCCGACCTGCTGGTGCCCGTCATCGGCCGCGGACGATCCGTCGACCGTCGCGCGCTCAAGCGCCGCGGCAAGGAAATGCTCAAGCAGTACTGGCCGGCACAGGCGATGGAGACCGCCTTCCAGAGCCGGGATGGTGCCGCCGCGGGCTGAAGCCTGAACCCCGCCCCGCGGCCCCGACGGGCGCCGCAGGTCCTCCCCGCACGGCCCTCCGTGAGGGCCACCGAAGGGCCGGTGCGATGGGGAACTCCCGAAAAGCCCAGAGTCGATTGCCCGTCACCGGCGTGTCACCTGCTTTTTCGGCATCGACTCTGGGGTTTTCGGGATCGCCCTCGACTCCCGCGGCAAAGGTGGGGTGGGGTTCGAGGCTCAGTGACCGGCGAGCGTCGCGATCAGGATCGCCTTGATGGTGTGCAAACGGTTCTCGGCCTGCTCGAAGACCAGGGACGCCGGCGACTCGAAGACCTCCTCGGTCACCTCGAACACCTCCCGGCCGGTCTCGGCCAGGATCTGCTGCGAGACCGTGGTGTCCAGGTCGTGGTAGCTGGGCAGGCAGTGCATGAACTTCACGTCCGGGTTCTCGGTGCGCTCCAGCAGCTCGGTGGTCACCCGGTACGGGGTGAGCAGTTCGATCCGGTCGGCCCAGACCTCCTTGGGCTCACCCATCGACACCCAGATGTCGGTGTGCACGAAGTCGACGCCCTTGACCGCCGCCACGTCCTCGGTGATGGTCACCCGGGCACCGGTCCCGGCACCGATCCGGCGCGCGGTGGCGACCAGTTCGGGTTCGGGCTGCAGCGCCGCGGGGGCGACGATCCGGACGTCCATGCCCATCATCGCGCCGGCGATCAGCAGCGACCGGCCCTGGTTGAACCGGGCGTCCCCGACGTAGGCGAAGCTGATGTCGCGGTCCTCCAGCCCGGACGACTCGCGCATGGTGAACATGTCGCACAGGCTCTGGGTGGGGTGCCACTCGTCGGTCAGGCCGTTCCACACCGGCACGCTGCTGTGCTTGGCCAGGGTCTCCACGATCTGCTGCCGCGAACCGCGGTACTGGATGCCGTCGTAGAACCGGGAGAGCACCCGCGCGGTGTCGGCGATCGACTCCTTGTGCCCCATGTGGGCGCCGGTCTCGTCGAAGTAGCTGACGTTGGCGCCCTGATGGTAGGCGGCCACCTCGAACGACGACCGGGTCCGGGTGGAGGGCTTCTCGAAGATCAGCGCGATGGTCAGCCCGTCCAGCCGCTTCACCTCGCGACGGGTGCGGCGCGCCTTCTTCACCTCGGCGGAGAGGTCGAGCAGCTCCCGCCACTCGGCCGGGCTGAAGTCAAGCTCCTTGAGGAAGTGACGCTGGTGCAGGTTCACGATGAGCCCATCTGTCGGTCGATTCGATAGGAGAACTCTGCCATGACAGAATTCAGTCATGGTCATGCGCTTCCTGTTCAGTGCCGCGGCTCTGGCGTTCGCCACCTGGCTGGTGCCCGGAATTCGCATGACGGCGACCGAGCCGCAGGACGTCTTTCTCGGCATCCTCGCCGTCGCGGTCATCTTCGGCGTGGTGAATGCCCTGGTCAAACCACTGTTCGCGTTCGCGTCCGCGCCTCTGCTGCTGATCACCCTGGGCCTGTTCCTGCTGGTCATCAACGCGCTGATGCTGATGCTGACCTCGTGGGTCGCCGGGCAGTTGCATCTGGGCTGGCAGGTGGACGGGTTCTGGTCGGCGTTCTGGGGCGGACTGATCGTCTCCATCGTGTCGTTCATCCTGAACTCGTCGTTCACCTCGCGCAGCGAGGTCAACCGCTGACATGGTCGAGGTCGTCTTCGTCTGCTGGGGCAACATCTGCCGCTCGCCGATGGCCGAACGGGTGGCCCGCGGCTGGGCCGACCGCGAGGGCCTGACCGGGGTGCGGTTCACCTCGGCGGGAACCTCCAGCGAAGAGCTCGGGGAGCCGATCGACGCGCGGGCGCAACGCGTCCTGGCCCGTGCCGGCTACACCACCGGCGGTCACCGGGCGCACCAGATCAGCGCCGCCGAGATCCGGGACGCCGACCTGGTGATCGCCATGGAGGACCTGCACCTGTCCCGGATGCGCCGGCTCGTCCCGGACGCCGACAACCTGGCGCTGCTCACCGACTTCGACCCGGACGCCGTGCCCGGCTCCGGCGTCCCCGACCCCTGGTACGGCTCGGCGGACGGCTTCAACGGCACCCTGGCCGCAATCGAGGCGGCCATGCCGGGCGTCCTGGAACGGGTCCGAGAGCTTGCCAGCCGGTAGTGCCTGGGCCCTTCCCGGCCGGTCTCACCGACCGGACGCGCGGGGCGTGGCAGGCTGATCCTATGCACATCCTCGTTGTCGACGACGATCAAGCCGTCCGGGACTCGCTGGCCCGCTCCTTGCAGTATTCGGGCTATGAGGTGACCGCCGCCGGGGACGGGCTGGAGGCACTGGCCCGGCTCTCCGGGCTGCGTCCGGACGCCGTGATCATGGACGTCATGATGCCCCGCCTGGACGGTCTGGAGACCACCCGGATGCTGCGTTCCACGGGAAACGACGTACCGATCCTGGTGCTCACCGCCCGGGACGCGGTCAACGACCGGGTGGACGGCCTGGACGCCGGCGCCGACGACTACATGGCCAAGCCGTTCGCCCTGGACGAGTTGCTGGCGCGGCTGCGCGCGCTCACCCGGCGCTCGAAGCCGGCCGAGCAGGACCATGCCGACAGCGAGGTGCTCACCTTCGCCGACCTGTCGCTCGACCCGCAGACCCGCGAGGTGCAGCGGGCCGGACGCCGGATCAGCCTGACCCGCACCGAGTTCGCCCTGCTGCAGACCTTCCTGGAACACCCGCGCAAGGTGCTGGAGCGCGGCTGGCTGCTCAACGAGGTCTGGGGCTTCGACTTCCCGGCCACCGCGAACTCGCTGGAGGTCTACATCGGCTATCTGCGCCGCAAGACCGAAGGTGAAGGGGCGACCCGGCTGATCCACACCGTCCGCGGAATCGGGTACGTGCTGCGCGAGACCCCCCCGTGACCGGCCGGCTGAGCCGACTGCTGGCCGTCCGGGACTGGCCGCTGCGCGACCGGCTGGCCGTCCTGGTGGCGGCCGCGGTGGCGTCCGCGGTGGCGTTGACCGGCGTGGCCGCCTGGTTGATCACCCGGGTCACCGTCTACAACCAGCTGGACAGCGAGCTGGTGGACGTGGCCGCGGTGACGGCGAACTGGGTCGCGGTCGACATCCAGGGCATGGGCGGCCTGGACACCAACGCTTTGAAGGCCGCGAACGTGACCATGATGCTGGTCCGTGCCGACAGCCGGGTGAGCAATCTGCCCGGGGCCACGGTCAGCCTGCTCCCGAACGTGGAGGAGCTTTCGGTCGCCCGACGGCAGCAGGGCTCGTCGGCGCGCACCGTGGTGGCGTCCAACGGTCAGCCGTACCGGGTCGTCGCCGTGCCGCTGACCGCCGAGAACGAGAAGTACGCCCTGGTGTTGGGGCGTCCGCTGGAGGCCACCAACAGCATCCTGGCCACCCTGGGCTGGTCGCTGGCCATCTTCGGCTTCCTCGGCGTCGGCGTCTCCAGCGCCATCGGCGTGGTGATCGCACGGTCCGCGATCCGTCCGATGCGGCGGCTCACCGAGGCGGTCACGCACGTCACCGACACCAACGAACTGACCCCGATCACCATCGAGGGCAGCGGCGAACTGGCCGATCTGGGCCGGTCGTTCAACACCATGCTCAACTCGTTGCAGCTGTCCCGGGAGCGGCAGCGCCGGCTGATCGCGGACGCCGGCCACGAGCTCCGCACCCCGCTCACCTCGCTGCGCACCAACGTGGAGTTGCTGGTCGCCGACGAGCGCAGCCGGATGCTGCCCGAGGGTGCGCGTTCCGACATCCTGCGCGACATCGCCGGTCAGCTGGGCGAGTTCACCACCCTGGTCGGCGACCTGGTCCACCTCAGCCGCGAGGACGTGGTGGAACCGCATCCCGAGCCGATCGACCTGCGCGACGTGGTGCAGAGCGCGATCGCCCGGGCCAAGCGGCGCGGGCCGTCCCTCACCTTCGACGTCGAACTCAACCCGCTCTACCTGGTCGGCGAGCCGGATTCGCTGGAGCGGGCGATCACCAACCTGCTCGACAACGCGGTGAAATTCTCGCCGTTGGGCGGCACCGTGCACGTCCTGCTGGAGGGCGACCGGCTGCGGATCTCCGATCAGGGCCCGGGCATCCCCGACGACGAGCTCCCGCACGTCTTCGACCGGTTCTGGCGCTCCCCCTCGGCCCGCAACACCCCCGGTTCGGGGCTCGGCCTGTCCATCGTGGCGCAGACCATCAAGGCGCACGGCGGCTGGGTGAAGGCGGGCCGGTCCGCCGAGGGCGGTGCCGAGTTCATCGTCCGACTGCCAGGCAGTTCCACCCCGCCCGAAGACGAGATCGAGGACGAGGCGACCGCGCTGTTGCCGCGGGTCAGCCCCTAGTCAGGTGCCTATTCGGCGTCCGACTCCCCCACCGGTTGGCGCTGGACGCCGAAGGTGAAGGTGCGGACCGCGACCGGGGCGTCCGGCGTGTCGGACGCTGCGGGCGCCGCTCCGGACGCCGGGGCCGGGCGAACACCCGGCTGCACCGGACGGACCGGCTCCCCCAGCGCAGCGCGCACGGCGTCGCCGACCGCGCTGCTGGACGGCTGGAATTTGCGGGTCTCGGCCATGGTCGAATCCTAACCGCACCCCGTCGACGCCGGGCCTCCGTCACGGCTGCCCGGCAGGGCGACGCCCCCGAAGGGGGTGCGGTATCCACCTGCTGATGATGATGAACACCTTCACCGCGAAAGTGTCATAGCCGGCTGCTCAGCTTTCACGGCTTGACCTTGCTGGAGAGTGCAGGATATGGTTTCCGCACCTCCCGAAGGATTTGGCGATCATCATGAAGTTGCGCTCAACCATCGCCGCCGTTGCCGCAGGCGGGTTGCTGTTCGCCCTGGCCCCCGCCTCAGCAGCTCGCGCTGACGGCCCCTACAGCAAGAACGTCGCCTGCGTCAGCCAGCATGTTGTCGAAGGAAAGGTAGGGGGGACGTTCATGCTGGACGTCAAAGCGGCCGGTGCAGTGAACTCCGGATACGGCTACCCGTCGCCAATCACGATCTATGCGACCTCCACGGCGGGGTCGGGCAAAGTCACGGTAAGCTCAACCGGTTCCATCAATTTGTGGAACGGGTATTGCGTTCACGCGTGAGCCGCAACTCACGATTACGTGCTGCGGCCGGAGCATTGATCGTATCCCTCCTCGTTGGATGCACTCAGGCCAGCGCACCCGTGCAGGAATTTCCGTCTGCAAGCACTCGCCCTAATGATGGGTGGCGGCCGAAGGAGCCTCTGCCCCATGAGACCGTGAGCGAGACCGAAGCCAAAACCCTGCGCGATGGCTATCTGGCACAGTTGGCCAAGGAGTTGAGCGTCGATCCGAGTACAGCCCCGGCGCTAGTTCGATGGATTTATCCGGACCAACGTGGCGCGGTCTATGCCGCATGTATGGGCGAGCGTGGGTTCACAGTAACTCCCAGCTCCGGCGGCACAGGCATCAGCGGCCACGTTCCACCGTCGCAACAGTCGGCATACAACCAAGCATTCTTCGAATGTGAAGCTAAGTACACGGTGGATGCTCGAGCCATGCGCCCACCAAGCCCGGCCCTGTTGGGTGTGGCCTACGACTACACCGTGGAGTGGCTGATCCCGTGCCTTGCCAAGAACGGATATCCGAACGTGGAGCCACCATCGAGCCGCGCCACGTACGTTGCCTCCGGTGGGGACTGGCAAGGCTATCCATCCTCCGATGAGAAGATACTGGGCCTGTGCCCTCCGCAGCCACCCAACTCTGTCGTATTCGGTGAATAGCGCGGAACTAGCGCTGGTTCAGGCAGCCCTAGGGAAATCCGCGTCACCGTTGGTGGCCCAGACTGTACGATTCCGCCATGGCTGAGGAGACACCGGTCGCGAGGTTGCAGCGCTCGCGGGTAGGTCGCTGGGTGGTTGCAGCGATCTTGGTGGTTGGGTGTGTCACGGCTGCTTTCTGGGCGGGCAGGGTGACCATGCAGCCAGCCGCGAC
>NZ_JASGDE010000118.1:0-27243 GCF_047607385.1 Micropruina sp. | reverse complement strand
GCGAGGGTGTCCAGATCGGTGTCCATCAAAGCCTCCAGAGCTTGGTTGGTTCGCAACACCGACTCTGCGACACCCTCACCCACACCCCCAGACGCCACACCGCCCCAGGACTTACTCATCTAGGGTGGTCCCGACGAAGGGAGACCGGTGGCTGCCATTCCAGGCATCGGACGCGGCTGGCAGCAGTCCGGCCGGCAACGCTCCGCGGTGGCCAGGCGGCTCGCCCAATCGGCCGGGGACCTGACCACGGCGGCACTCGCCGAGATCGAGGCCCGGCACCCCTGGTTCGCCGACCTGGACGCCGAACACCGCTCCTGGGTGACCCTGGTGGCCCGGGCCGGGATCGACGGCTTCGTCCGCTGGTTCGCCGAGGACGGCCGCGACGTCAACCCGGCCGCGGTCTTCGACGCCGCCCCCCGAGCGCTCCAGCGCCGGATCACCCTGCACCAGAGCGTCGACCTGATCCGCACCACCATCGACACCGTGGAGAGCCAGCTGGAGCGGCTGGTGCCGCGGGGCGACCGGTCCGGGGTGTACCTGGCGATCGTCCAGTACTCCCGCGAGATCGCCTTCGGCGTCGCCGAGGTCTACGCCCGCGCCGCCGAGGCCCGGGGCGGCTGGGACGCCCGGCTGGAGGCCCTGGTGGTGGACGCGGTGATCCGCGGCGAGGCCGACGAGACCGTGCTGTCCCGGGCGTCCACGCTGGGCTGGCGCTCCCCCGCCGCGATCACCGTCACCATCGGCGAGGCACCGGCGAAGGACCAGGCGGTGGAGACGATGCGCCGGGTGGTCGCCGAGCGCGGCTTCGACCTGCTGGCCTCCACCCAGGGCGACCGGCTGGTGGTGGTGCTCGGCGGGCATTCCGGCACCGCCGGCACCGCACTGTCGGTGATCACCGAGATCGCCGACCACTTCGGGCCGGGCCACATCGTGGTCGGACCCGAGGTCAGCGACCTGGTGGACGCCGCCATCTCGGCCCGCGGCGCGCTGTCCGGGATCCGGGCGGCGGACGCCTGGCCGAGCGCCCCGCGTCCGGTGGCGGCGGAGGATCTGCTGCCGGAACGCGCCCTGGCCGGCGACGGGCACGCCCGCCGGATGCTGGCCCGGGAGATCTACGGACCGCTGCGCGATGCCGGCGCCGACCTGCTGGAGACCCTGGTCGCCTACCTGGACAACAGCGGCTCGGTGGAGGCCACCGCGCGCACCCTGTTCGTCCATCCGAACACCGTCCGGTACCGGTTGCGGCGGATCGCCGAGGTCTCCGGGTACCACCCCGCGGACGCCCGGAGCGCCTACGTGCTGCGCCTCGCCGTCACCCTCGGCAGGCTCATCACGTCGTAGTGCCACAAACGCCGAGGCCTTGCTCCGGCCTCCCACTGTGAGGGGCGTTGTAGGAAACCCACAAGAAGCTCTGTGACATTTTCGTGATGTCCTGCTGTCACTTGCGGACGGTTTCGCGCAAGAGTATTCCCCGTGCTTGCAATCCTCGCCCCCGGTCAAGGTGCCCAGACCCCTGGGTTTCTCGAGCCCTGGCTGGACGACCCCGCCGTCCGCGACCAGTTGGACGCGCTGTCCTCCGTCGCCGGCGTCGACCTCGCCCACTACGGCACCGAGGCGGACGCCGAGACGATCCGGGCCACCGACATCGCCCAGCCGCTGCTGGTCGCCGCCGGGCTGATCGCCGGGCAGGCGCTGCTCGCCGACGGCCCCGATCCGGACGTGGTGGCCGGGCACAGCGTCGGCGAGATCACCGCGGCGGCACTGGCCGGGGTGCTCTCCCCCGCCGACGCGATGGCCTTCGTGGGCACCCGCGGACGCGGCATGGCGGCGGCGTCCGCACTGCGCCCGACCTCGATGATGGCGGTGGTCGGCGGCAAGGCCGACGAGGTGCTGGCCGCGATCGAGGCCGCCGGACTGACCGCCGCGAACAACAACGGCCCCGGCCAGATCGTCGCCGCCGGCGCCGTCGAGCAGCTCGCCGAGTTGAGCGCCAACCCGCCGGCCCGGGCCCGGTTGATCCAGCTCAGCGTGGCCGGCGCCTTCCACACCGTGCACATGCAGCCCGCCGTCGCCGAGTTGGACGCGTTGGCGTCCGGGCTGGCCACCGCCGACCCCGCCATCCGGCTGCTCAGCAACGCCGACGGCACCGTGGTCGGCGACGGCGCGGAGTTCCTGCGCCGGCTGGTCAGCCAGGTCGGCAACCCGGTGCGCTGGGACCTGTGCCTCACCACGCTGGCCGACCTCGGGGTCACCGGCGTCCTCGAACTGCCGCCGGCCGGCACGCTCACCGGAATCGCCAAGCGCAACCTCAAGGGAGTCGCCTTGTTCAACCTGAACACCCCCGATCAGCTGCCCGAGGCCCGGGCCTTTGTGGCCCAGCATGCGGCAACCCGGGATCCGGAGGCCCAGGCATGAGCGCCCCGATCGCGGCGAGTTCCGGCGCGCCCTTCGCCAAGCTGCTGTCGGTCGCCTCGTTCGTGCCCTCCCGGGTCGTCGACAACGCCGAGATGTGCACCTGGATCGACTCCTCCGACGAGTGGATCCAGCAGCGCACCGGCATCGTCGAACGCCGCTGGGTGGGCGAGGGCGAGTCGGTGGAGACCATGGCCCTGGACGCCGGACGCCGCGCCGTCGAGAAGGCCGGCATCGAGGCGTCCGAACTGGGCGCGGTGATCGTCTCGACGGTCACCTACTACCACCAGACCCCGAGCCTGGCCGCCCGGCTGGCCCACCGGCTGGGCACCCTCGGCGCCGCCTTCGACATCTCCGCGGCCTGCGCCGGCTTCTGCTACGGACTGGCCCAGGCCGAGGCCCTGGTGCGCAGCGGGGCCGCCCGCTACGTGCTGGTGATCGGGGTCGAGGAGCTCAGCCGGTTCACCAACATCCACGACCGCGGCACCGCCTTCCTGTTCGCCGACGGCGCCGGCGCCGCCGTGGTCGGCCCCAGCGAGACCAATGGCATCGGGCCGGTGGTGTGGGGCTCCGACGGCAGCCAGGCCGACGCCATCAACCAGACCGTGGAGTGGAGCAAGGCGCTCGCCGGCAGCGAGACCCCCTACATCCAGATGGACGGCCGGGCCGTCTTCAAGTGGGCCAGCGGCTTCATCGCCGACGCCGCCAAGGACGTGCTGGCCAAGGCCGGGCTGGCCCCCGAGGACCTGGACGTGTTCATTCCGCACCAGGCCAACAACCGGATCACCGACGCCATGCTGCGGGCCCTCAAGCTGCCCGAGCATGTCGTGGTGGCGCGTACCATCAAGCAGTTCGGCAACAACTCGGCCGCCTCGGTGCCGATGGCGATGGACGCCCTGCTCACCTCGGGCGAGGCCAAGTCGGGGCAGACCGCCCTGCTGATCGGCTTCGGCGCCGGCCTGGTGTACGCCGGGCAGGTCGTCACCCTGCCCTGACCCCCATATTCTTCCGGGAACCCCCGGAAAGGCCCTACGACAAGGAGAAACCCTATGGCCACCACCGAAGAGATCCGCGCTCAGCTGGCTGAGCTCGTCAACGACGTCGCCGGTGTGCCGGTCGAGGACGTCCAGCTGGACAAGTCCTTCGTCGATGATCTCGATGTCGACTCGCTGGCGATGGTCGAGATCATCGTCGGTTGCGAGGAGAAGTTCGGGGTCACCATTCCCGACGAGGACTCCAAGAACCTCAAGACCGTCGGCGACGCCGTCGCCTACGTCGAGGCGCACAGCTGAGCTGAGCCCCCATCGTCTGTGCCCCGGGTCCGCCGCGTCGGCGGGCCCGGGGTGCCGAACCCATCCATTTCCGAACCATCGGGAGAGCCATGACTGAGATTGTGATCACCGGCATCGGAGCCACCACCCCGCTCGGCGGCGACGCCGCCTCCACCTGGGCCGGCCTGCTCGCCGGCACCTCCGGCGTCTCCCGGATCACCGAGCCCTGGGCCGAGGAACTGCCGGTCAAGATCGCGGCCTTCGTCAAGGTCGATCCCTCCGAGGTGATCGAGCGGGTCAAGGCTCGCCGACTCGACCGCTCCACCCAGCTGGCCCTGATCGCCGCCCAGGAGGCCTGGCAGGACGCCGGGCTGACCTGGAGCACCGAGAACGAGGTCGACCCGTACCGGCTGATCGTCTCGCTGGCCAGCGGCATCGGCGGCCTGCACTCCCTGCTGAACAACTGGGACGCCCACCGCGACAAGGGCTACCGCCGGGTCAGCCCGTTCACCATCCCGATGCTGATGGCCAACGCGCCGGCGGCCAACGTCGGCATGGCGATCAGCGCCAAGGCCGGCGTGCACACCCCGGTCTCGGCCTGTGCGTCGTCCAACGAGGCGATCGCGCTGGCCATCGACCAGCTCCGGCTGGGCCGGGCCGACATCGCCGTGGTGGGCGGCACCGAGGCCACCATCCATCCGCTGCCGATCGCCGCGTTCGGCCAGATGCAGGCACTGTCCCGGCGCAACGACGAGCCTCAGAAGGCGTCCCGGCCCTGGGACGTCGGACGCGACGGCTTCGTCATGGGCGAGGGCTCCGCGGTGCTGGTGATCGAGACCCTGGAACATGCCAAGGCCCGCGGCGCGAAGAGCTACGGCACCCTGGCCGGGGCCGGCATCACCGCCGACAGCCACGACATCGTCCAGCCCGATCCGAGCGGCGCCGGCCAGTACGGCGCGATGCAGAAGGCCCTGGTGGACGCCGGACTGTCGGCGTCCGACATCAGGCACGTGAACGCCCACGGCACCTCCACCCCGCAGGGCGACCTCACCGAGGCCGGGTCGATCCGGCACGCCCTGGGCGCGGCCGTCGACCAGTGCATCGTCACCTCGACCAAGTCGATGACCGGGCATCTGCTGGGCGGTGCCGGCGCGCTGGAGACGCTGGCCACCGTGCTGGCGCTGCGCGAGCGGATCGTGCCGCCGACGATCAACCTGGACAACCCGGAGCCCGATCTCGGCATCGACATCGCCGCCAACGTCACCCGTCCGCTGCCCGAGGGCGATCTGGCCGCGGTGAACAATTCCTTCGGCTTCGGCGGCGCCAACGTCGCCGTCGCGGTGACCAACGCCAACGTGACCCGCTGACCGCTCTTACCGCTCGCCTAACTATTTGGGGCTCGCCGAATTCGGCGAGCCCCAAATAGTTAGGCGAGCGGTGGGTGGTGGCCCGTCAGACCACCTGGTGCAACCAGCGGACGTCGGCGCCGTCCCCGGCCTGCCGGAACACTTCGAGTTCGTCGTCCCAGGCGGTGCCGAGCAGGTCGGCGATGCCCTGGTGCAGGCCGCGGCGGCCCAGCGCGTCCCGGGCCAGCGCGGCCTTCAGCCGCTCCTCGTTGATCATGATGTCGCCATGCAGCCCCACCGTGGCCTGGAAGACGCCCAGCGTCGGCGTGTACGAGTAGCGAACCGCCTCCGAGTGCGCGGTGGCGTCCTCGGTGACCTCGAACCGCAGCCGCTGCCAGCCCTTCAAAGCGCTGGCCAGCTTCGCCGCCGAGCCGACCGGCCCCGTCCAGCTGTATTCGGCGCGATAGGACGCGCGTTCGGCCGGCTGCGCCGTCCAGTCCAGGTGGACGGGTACGCCGACGACGCCGCCCACGGCCCATTCGACATGCGGGCACAGCGCGGACGGCGCAGAGTGGATCTGCACCACTCCATGGGTTGTCGCCATGGTCTCTCCTTCGGCCGAGTAGCTGCCTTCCCCTGCATCACTCGGTCGCGGAGTGCGTCCATTGTGCCCCAGGTGTCACACCGGAACCAACCGCGGCGGCTCGTTGCAGGACGGCTTCGCGGCCGGTTGGATGGACGAGTGAGCGACGAACGTGTGCTGGTCGAACGCCGGGGCCCGATCCTGCTGATCGGCCTGAACCGGCCGGACAAACGCAACGCGGCCGACCTGGCGATGCTGCACGCCCTGGCCCGCGCCTACACCCTGCTGCACACCGACGCCGCGCTGAGGGTCGGTGTGGTGCATGCCGTCGGCGAGCATTTCACCGGCGGCCTGGACCTGGCCGACGTGGGTCCGGCGCTGCTGTCCGGATCGGCGGAGCTGCTGCCGCCCGGCACCGTCGACCCCTGGGGCGTCGCCACCGAGCCGGTCGCGAAGCCGGTGGTGGCTGCGGTGCAGGGCACCTGCCTCACCCTGGGTGTCGAGCTCGCCCTGGCCGCGGACGTCGTGGTCGCCGCCGCCGGCACCCGGTTCGCCCAGTTGGAGGTCGCCCGCGGCATCATGGCATTCGGCGGCGCCACGCTGCGACTCCCCCGGCTCGGCTGGGGGGACGCGATGCGCTGGCTGCTCACCGGGGACTTCTTCGACGCCGCCGAGGCGCACCGCCTCGGACTGGTCCAGCAGGTGGTTCCCGACGGCGAGCAACTGGACGCCGCACTGGCGCTGGCAGGCCGGATCGCCGCGCAGGCGCCGCTGGCCGTGCAGGCCACCCTGGCCAACGCCCGGCTGGCGCTCACCGACCCGGCCTCCGCCGCTGCCCGGCTGCATCCGGTGGTCGCCATGCTGGCCGGCACGTCCGATGCCCGGCGAGCGATGCAGGGCTACCTCAGCGGCGCCCCGGTGGAGTTCGAGGGCCGCTGATCGCACCGGGTCAGGGCCAGCGGGCGCCCAGCGAGATCACCGCGATCGCGGCCAGCACGGCGAAGCCGAGGGCATAGCCGGTGTAGATCTCGGTGACCTCCTGCTCCTCCTTCACGTAGCCGATCTGGGCGGCGATGTTCTTGTAGACGTCCTTCAGCTCCGACGCCGAACCGGCCGAGAACTTCTTGCCGCCGGAGATGTCGGCGACCCGCTGCAGTTCCTCGTGGTTGACCGGCACCGGCTCGCGGCGTCCGCCGTCCACCACGTAGCCGTCCGGGGTGCCGTAGGCGATGGTGTAGATCGGGATCTTGCGCTTCTTGGCTTCCTCCGCGGCCGGCGCGGAGTACCGCGGAATGTTCGTGAAGCCGTCTGACAGCAGCACGATCGCACCCGGTGCGGGATCGTCGGGATGGTCGGGGTCGACCGGCGCCAGCGCCATCGCGTCCAGCGACGAATAGATGCCTTCGCCGATGGACGTCGACGGCGCCACTTGAAGCCCGTCCACCGCCCGCGACACCAGGCCCCGGTCGGTGGTCGGCGCCACCACCACCGACGCCGAACCGGCGAACGCGACCAGCGCCACGTTGAACCGGGGCGGCAGCATGCCGAGGAAGT
Source organism: Micropruina sp. (assembly GCF_047607385.1). Lineage (GTDB taxonomy): Bacteria > Actinomycetota > Actinomycetes > Propionibacteriales > Propionibacteriaceae > Micropruina. Next base: position 20,077 of record NZ_JASGDE010000118.1, on the reverse strand, counting down.
CCTTGGCGGCCGCCTTCGCGGCGTCCAGCCGGTTGGGCTGCACGTCCTCGGCGATCATCGAACGGGACACGTCCAGCGCCAACACGATGGTGGCCCGGTCGCGCGGCACGTCCACCTGGTCGGCCGGCTTGGCGAAGGCGACGTTCAGCGCGGCCAGCGCCAGCACCGCCGCACCCACCGCGATGTGCCGCTTCCAGGCCTGCTGCTTGGGCAGCACCTTGTCCAGGTTGCTGATCCCGGTGCTACGACTGCGGTTGCTCTTGCGGCGCAGCAGCACCAGGTACAACACCAGCAGCGCCGGGATCATCAGCAGCCACCACAGCCGCCCGGGCTCCATGAACGCGATCATCGGAAGCATCATCATGGCCACCTCGCTCCGAGCGAGACGGCGGCCAGCGCGGCGACCACGGCGAAGGCCAGGCCGTAGCCGGCCCAGTTCGCGGTCACCTCCTTGCGCACCTCTTCGTAACCGACCTCGCTGCGGATGTTCTTGTACACCGAATCCAACTGACCCGCGGACTCCGCGGTATAGGCCTGGCCGTTGGTCAGGCTTGCGATGCGCTGCAGCAGCACCTTGTCCGGCGGCACCTTCTCCCGCTTGCCGTCCAGATCGACGTAGCCGTTGTCGGTGCCGTAGGCGATCGTGTAGATCGGGATCTTGGCCCGGGCCGCCTCGGTCGCCGCCTGGGTGGGTGAGCGGCCGGCGGTGTTCTGGCCGTCGGAGAGCAGCACGATCGCGCCCGGGGGAATCGAGCCGTCCGCCCCCTTCGGCGCCGACTGCAGGGTGGACATCGCCACGTTGATCGCGTCGCCGACCGCCGTGGAGTCCTGCAGGGTGAGGGCGTCGATCGCCCGGTTCACCTGGCCCCGGTCGGTGGTCGGCGGCATCCGGGACGCCGGATTGCCCGACAGGCTGACCACCGCCACGTTGTAGCCGACCGGCATCGAAGCGGCGAACTTCTTCGCCTCGTCCTTGGCGGCGTCCAGCCGGTTGGGTTTGACGTCGGTGGCCGCCATCGACTGCGAGACGTCCAGCACCAGCACGACCGTGGCCCGCTCGCGCGGCACCCGGTCGACGCCGCTGGGCCGCGACCAGGCGATGGTCAGCGCGACCAGGCTGAGCAGCGACAGGGCGACCGCCAGGTGCCGCCGCCACTGCGACTGCACCGGCACCACGGCGCCCAGGATCGAGGTGTTGGTGAACCGCATGCCGGAGCGGTTCTTGCGCCTGCTCAGGTAGATGTACGCGGCGACCAGAGCCGGGATGAGCAGCAGCCACCACAGACGCTCCGGGTTCAGGAACATCTGTTCGAGATTCACTTGCTCACCCCCTGCGGCGGTTGGTGCAACATGCCCGCCACCCGGCGGTAGGCGAGCACGAAACGGGCGATGTCCTGCACCCAGTCTCTATCGGTGCGCAACTGGATGTGCGCCGCACCGGCCCGGCGCAGCGCGATCCGGATCCGCTCCCGCTGCGCCGCGGACGCCGCGTCCATTCGGGCCCGGGCGGAGGCGTCGCTGGTGTTCACGTAGCGCTGGAAGTCGGTCTCCGGATCGCGGATCAGGATGTCGCCGACGTCCGGGAACTCGATCTCGCGCTTGTCGACGACCTCGACCGCCAGCACCTGGTTGCGCACCGCGAGCCGCCGCATCGGCCGCTCCCAGTCGGGTTCGATGTTCGGGTCGAGCTCGGAGTCGCCGGCGGAGAGGAAGTCGGAGACGACGATCCGCATGCCGCGGCGGCGCTGCAACCGGCCCAACTGCTCCACGCCGGTGGCCAGCGTGTAGGGGCCGGCGCTGTGGTCGGGCACGATCGGTTCCGACAGCATCCGCCGCAGCAGGCCGTACAGCGCCGTCCGGCCGGAGCGGGCGGGCAGCCGCTTGATGCCGTCCGGACGCATCACCAGGCCGCCGAACCGGTCCCCCATCCGCTGCGACAGGAAGCCGATGGTGGCGATCGCCGCGATGCCCAGGTCGCGCTTGGTGACCCCCTCGGTGCCCCAGTTCATCGACGGCGTGACGTCCAGCAGCGCCCAGACCTCCAGCTCGCGGTCGGCGATGGTGTCGCGGACGTGCGGGGTCTGGGTGCGCGCGGTGACCGCCCAGTCCATCTTGCGGACGTCGTCCTGGCCGGGCACGTACACCCGGGCGTCGTTGGTCTCCGAACCGGGACCGGGCATCAGGCCGCGGTGGTCGCCGTGCAGGAAGCCCTCCAGGCGCCGGACGATGGTCAGCTCGAGCCGGCGCAGCGCGGCCTCCGGCGCCAGCTTGTTCAGCGGCAGGGTGGCTCGGGTGGGTTCGCGCAGCACCGACTCCACCGCGCCGAAATCCTCGGCGGGCGGCTCGAATCGCATCTGCTGGCTCAACGGCTCGGTTCTGGTTGGGTCGGGGTCAGTTCTGGTAGCTCGGGTTGTAGCGGTGCTGGCTGTGCGACTGGTCGCGCTGCTGCTGGTTCCACACCGGGGTGGGCGGCGGCACCATGGCGACGATCCGCTCCACCACCTGGGTGGGCGCGATGTCGTCGGCGACGGCGTCGAAGCCGAGCACCAGCCGGTGCGCCATCACGTCCTTGGCGACCGCCTGGACGTCGGTGGGCAGCACGTAGTCGCGGCCGTGGATCAGGGCCAGCGCCCGGGCCGCGGCGACCAGGCCGAGGGTGGCACGCGGCGAGCAGCCGATCTGGATCACCGAGGTCAGGTCGGGCATCCCGAACTCCGCCGGCGTCCGGGTGGCCAGCACCAGCCGGACGATGTACTCGGCGACCAGGTTGTGCACGAACACATTGGACGCCTGGTCCTGCAGCTCGCGGATCTTGTCCGGGCTGAGCACATTGGTCGGCTCCGGCGGCTGCACGCTCATCCGGCGCAGGATCTCGAACTCCTCGTTGCCGCGCGGGTACGGCACGTCCACCTTGAGCAGGAAGCGGTCGCGCTGCGCCTCGGGCAGCGGGTAGACGCCCTCGGATTCGATCGGGTTCTGGGTGGCGATGACGATGAACGGCTTCGGCACCGGGTAGGTGGCGCCGCCGATCGAGACCTGGCGCTCGGCCATCAGCTCCAGCATCGCGGACTGCACCTTGGCGGGCGCGCGGTTGATCTCGTCGGCGAGCACGAAGTTCACGAAGACCGGGCCCAGCGCGATGTCGAATTGCTCCTGGCGCGCGGAGTAGATGCGGGTGCCGACGATGTCGGAGGGGACCAGGTCGGGGGTGAACTGGATGCGCGAGAAGTCGCCGCCGACCACGGTGGCGAAGCTGCGCACGGCCAGCGTCTTCGCTACGCCCGGGACGCCTTCGAGCAGCACGTGGCCCTTGGCGAGCAGTCCGACCATCAGCTGCTCGACCATGTGCTCCTGGCCGACGATCACCCGTTGCACCTGGGCGATCGCCTCGCCCAACAGGCGGGCGGCCTCGCGGGTGGCCGGGTTCCCCTGAGGCTGCTGGCCGGTGGCCTGGGTCGGATTGGACACGCGTGTCTCCTGCTCGCCGAATGCACCTTGGGACGGGCCTGGCCCGCCGGTTCGCAGGCCACCTTACCGGGCAGGGCTGTCAGCCCTCTGTGCGCCGGACGGGCACCTGGAATCGGGCAGAATGGGCCCGCCCGCGGTTGGGCAGGTGTGATGAGATGGGAGCCGATGTCCGAGCAGCAGAACCCGGCCCCCGGCGACCCGCAGTCGCCGGGTCCCGTGCCGCCGCCCGGCGCGATGCCGCCTCCGGACGCGGGGTCGCCGGGGGCCATGCCTCCTCCCGGGGCCATGTCGCCGGGCTCGATGCCCCCGGGCTCGATGCCCCCGGCGCCGGAAACCGTGCCGTTGACTCCCCTGCTCGGCAACGACCCGCCCAAGGTGGGCGACTTCTGGCTGGACGCGCGGCTGGTGGCGGCGCCGTCCGGCATCGCCTTCGCCGGCCACGACGACGCCAATACCCCGGTGATGCTGATCCTGCTGTCGGAGGGTGCGGCGAACGACGCCGCCGCCCGCGACCGGTTGGCCGGTGTGGTCAACCAGCTGCACATCGACACCGTCGTGGCGCGCGGCGGTCACGGCCAGGACGAGGGCCGGCTGGGCCGCAAGTACCGCCACGAAGACGACGATCCGGTCGACCCCGACGATGCCCCGCTGGCGCCCTGGGTGGCTCTGGCCTACGACGGCTCACCGGCGGCGATCGCCGAGGCGTCCCGGATCTTGGACGAGGTGCAGTTGGCCCGGGTGCCGCTGCAGGGCGCTCCGGCCGGGCCGGACTACCGGCTGCACTGGATCGACCGGGCCGCCCCCGGTGTGGCCCGGCTCTGGCCGCTGCCCTGGCCCGGACGCCACGACCGCGCCGGCTGGGTGTCGATCCTGGTGTCCTGGCTGTTGATGCTGCTGCTGGCCGCGCTGGCCGTCCTGATCGCGATCCTGATCTTCCAGCAGTCGCCGCAGCAGAGCCCGCCGCCGCCGGTGCCGCCCACCGGGTCTCCGCCGCCGCAGTCCAGTTCGCCGTCGCCGCAGTCGGGTTCGCCCTCACCGCAATCTGGCTCGCCGTCGCCCCAGTCGGGTTCCCCGTCGCCGCAGTCCGGTTCACCGTCCCCACAATCCGGCTCGCCGTCGCCCCAGTCGGGCTCGCCGTCCCCGCAGTCGGGTTCGCCTGCCGCCGGCCCGCCGTCCCCGAACTCGCGGCTGTGAGCGTCCGGCTGATCGTCACCGATCTGGACGGCACCCTCGTCGACCCGGTCGGGCAGGTTTCCGCGATCAACCGGCAGGCGCTGGCGCTGGCGGTGGATCGCGGCGTGCCGGTGGTGGTCGCGACCGGGCGTCCGTCCCGGTGGCTCCAGGTGCTCGACGACCTGCCGGTTCACCGCGAGGTCGTGGTCAGCAACGGGGCCGGGGTATTCGACCTGCCGACCCGACGGCACACCGTCGTCCACGGGCTGGATCCGCGACTCAGCCTGGAGGTGGCCGAGGACCTGCGGGAGGCCATTCCGGGCACCGTCTTCGCCTTCGAATGGGGTGAGCATTTCGGCTGCGAGCCCGGATTGCCGCAGGAGCGCGGCAACTGGTTGAAACAGGCCCCGCTGGACGAGCTGGCCGCCGTCGACCGCCCGGTGCTCAAACTGTGCGCCTTCCACGCCGAGTTGGACAGCGATGCGCTCGCACTGCGCGGCCGGGCGGTGATCGGTGACCGGCTGACCATGACCCATTCCCACCTGGGCAGTTACGGGCTGCTGGAAATCAGCGCGCCCGGGGTGACCAAGGCGTCCGGGCTGACCGCGTTGTGCGCCGGTCTCGGGGTGCCGCCGGCCGACGTGGCCGCCTTCGGCGACATGCCGAACGACCTGCCGATGCTCACCTGGGCCGGCCACGGCTACGCCATCGCCGACGGCCATCCGACCGTGATCGGTGCCGGTTTCCGGCTCGCCGAGGGTCCGCAGGACGAGGCCGTCGGACGCACCATCCTGCAGTTGCTGAGCTGAAGGACTGTCGGCGTTCAGGGCACGGTCTGTCAACTCAACGGTGTAACCGGCTGTGCTTTAGGCGCGTGTGGCACGGAGTCGGTCATCGAATGCCAAAGGCGGTGAGCGCTTGCTTCCATCTTCTTGGTCCAGCGGGCTCGGCACTTCCCGGTGGCGTCGAGTGTCATGACCCATGCTAAACCTGTGCAAGTCAGGTCCGAGTTGACCCTGTCCGAGCTTCCGGGTACCAACCTCCACCCGAGCGACCAACTCACCCTCCGTAATGAGCCGAATCAGAGCTACTTCTAAAGTCCGGCGTTGTGAGGTTGACCCCGGATTCCGGACAGGTGGTTGTTTGGTCAGGCGGCTTTCGGGGCCGTCTGGGTGGCCTGTCGGGCCAGGTGGTGTTCGTACTGTAGCGGGCTGATGTAGCCGATCGCGGAGTGGCGTCGGCGGGCGTTGTAGAAGCCGTCGATCCAGGCGTAGACGCCTTGGCGGGCGGCGGCGATGGTGCCGAACACGTGCCGGTGGTAGTACTCGGATTTCAGGGTGGACCAGAACGATTCCGCGGCGGCGTTGTCCCAGCACACCCCGGTGCGGCCCATGGAACGCAGCAGCCCGTGCTCGCTGCACACTTCGGCGATCTGTTGGCTGGTGTATTGGCAGCCCCGGTCGGCGCGAAAGATGACCGTGTCGGGCAGTTCGCCCCGTAGTGCGATGGCCTGACGCAGGGCGTCCTCCACGAGGTCGGCCCGTAGGTGGTCGGCGATAGCACGGCCCAGGACGCCGCGGGTGTGGCCGTCCCGGATGACGCACAGGTAGGCCCAGCCCTCACCGGTGGCCAGGTAGGTGATGTCCGAGAACCAGGCAACATTGGCCCGGCCTTTGTCGAATGCGCGCTTGACCAGGTCCGGTGCCGGGTCTGGATCCGGGCCCGGGATGGTGGTTGGTGGATGCCAGGTGCGGGGACTGATCCCCGCTATCCCGGCTTGCCGCATGCACTTCGCGACCGTTTTGACCGATACCGTCTCGCCGGCCTCGCGCAGATCATGCACGATCCTGGGTGCCCCGTAGGTGCCATCAGAGGCCTCGTGATGAGCCTTGATCGTCTCCGTCAGCTCGGCCATCCGCTGCTCGCGGCGGGAGAGCCCAACGGTCTTCCTTTGACGCCATTCGTAGTAGCGGCGCCGATCCACCCCAAGGAGTCGGCACATCCGGCCGATCGTGTAGTTCGCCCTCTCCGCATCGATCACCTCGAAGCACTCCTGCCGGGAGTGTTCTTCGCCGCGAAGAAGGCTGCGGCTTTTCCCAGGAACTCGTTATCCAACCGGAGCTCGGCATTCTCGTGGCGTAACCGGTCCAGCTCGGCCCGCTCCGACACGTCCAAAGGGGCCTCCGGTGGCGCCCCGATCCGGTCCCGCTCCAACTGGACCCAACGACCCAACAGTTGCGCACCCACGTTAATCTCGGCCGCGACCGCCGCGACCGCCGCGATCGTCCGACCGGTATCGATCACCAGGTGCGCAGCCTCCCGCCGATACTCCGGCGTATAGCTCTTCCGCTTCTTCGTTGATCCCATCAAGGACATCCTCTCCAGCGGTCCCTGACAAGGGAACCCGCCAAGACGGTGTCCGGGCTACGGGGTCAACCCCAGTCCGTTGATGGTTTCCATCAACGCGTTGTTGTATGCGTCTCTGACGCTGCCGATGCTGGCGGCGATCCCCTCCAACTCGAGGTGCTCGGTGAGCCGGAGAGAGGTGTATCGGCTACTGGCGTCGGAGTGGTGGATCAACTGCCGGCATCCTTCGGGTGGCCTTCCCGCAGCGCGATGCGCGGCGGGATCATGACCAGGTCGGCGTCCTTGCCGGTCATCGCGTTCCAGGCCACGATGCGTTGAGAGAACACGTCCACGATGAACGCGACATAGACCCAGTCGGCCCAGCACCTGACGTAGGTGAAATCGGTCACCCAGACCCGGTTCGGGCGGTCGCAGTGAGGTCGCGGTTCAGCAGGTCACCGGGCCGGGTTCCGTCCTTGGCCTGGGTCGTGGCCCGAACACCCTTGGAGCGGCATACTCCTGACAGGCCGAGCAGCCCAATCGCCCGATTCACTGCGCCGGGGGTGGCCTTGGGCAGGGTGCGGCGCACCAGGGCAGCCATTCTGCATCGCCCGTACAGGCCCTCGGGTGCCAGCTTCGGCCGGCCATCGCAGCCGGTGGTCCGGGCCAGCTTCCGCACCTGGTCGACGACCCGGGCGTCACTGATCGTGCGCGCGGCCGGCGGGCGGGTCCGCCAAGTCCGCCACGTGCGTGCAGCAATCTGGCAGCCCTGCTCACGCAGTGCCTGGCAGATCGACTCGACTGCCCACCCCTGGCTGTCCTACTCATCGATGAACGCCAGGCTCAACGGTTGCGGGGGTCGAGCTCCCCACGAAGAAGGTCGCGGCCGCCTCTCAGCACCGCCACGTCCTCCTTCAGCCGGGCGTTCTCCGCCTTCAACCGGCGGATCTCCTCCCCCTCGATCCCGGTCATCCCTCCCCGGCACCGATGTCCACCTCGGCCCGAACCACCCAGCGACGGACCGTTTCCAGGCCCAGATCCAACTGCTTGGCCACCGCGGCCGCTGTCACCGACGGATACTCCTGCTGGTGCTCTGTCACCAAACGCACCGCCCGAGCCCTCAACCCCGGATCGATCTTCTTTGGCATGACTACATCCTTCCAACTCGAACGGATACGGGGCCGACCCTGGCACGCTTCACTCGGCTTCCGAAACCTCACCAACTATGTCGCACGCAGCCTGCTCGAAGTCGGCGGATTAAGGCCCCGCCTACACCTCCGATTCCGATGAGACCAATAGCCTGTCGTGCCGTCCGACGGCACAGCCCCAACACCTCTACCAGACGCACTCTGACAAGGAAGAACGCAACCAAATCACCGAGAACGGGGCCGCATGTACAGACTTGGCCAGAAATTGAACCGGTCTTTCTCTTGTGGAGGCACCAATGCGTCTGGTAACGTCGCTGCCACACCCGGGGGCACGGTCGCACAGTGTGGAGTTCGTTGCGGCGAAGTGCATCAAGCAGGAAGGGGTGGCGTGACCATGGAGGCGTTGTCGCTCGGGCTCCGGTTGACAGTGGCAGGGATGCTGATCCTCGCCGGTATTCTCAAGTTTTCGATAGGTATGCAGCGCCTCATGGAGAAGGTCAGCGCTTTTCGACTTGTTCCCACCTTCGATCGTCTCACCACTCGCGGCGCTACTTCCTGCAACTGAGGTGTTCATCGGCCTTGGGCTCGCAGTCAATGGGGGCCATCCGTGGTTGCTCGCGGCCACCTGCATGCTCGTCGCCTATACAGTAGCTATCATCTCAGTCATGGCACGAGGAATCACAACCGAATGTGGCTGCTTTGGCACCCTGCACAAGAGTGAGGCCAACGGCCTATTGATCGTCCGAAACTCGACCATGATCGCGGCACTAGCCCCGAGTCTCGTCTGGCACGAACTTGCCATCTCCATTCCATTGCCTGGACTGGTGGTCGGATGGGCGCTGGTGATCACTTCGGCGACCGCATTGTATCTCACAAACGCCGCCTATCGACTCGACTCGCATTGACAAAGGCAAAGCATGATCTACCCCATGAGTCTATTACAGGAAGGGCAAGCCAATGAGGCTAAATAGACGAAGTCTGCTTTCCGCCGCCAGCGCCCTCGGGATTGGGGGCATTGTATCAGCCCTCTTCCCCGAGATCGCGGCAGCCTCCAGCGGTGCAACAGGCGTGTTGGCCTTGTGGGAGCCGGGTGAAGTGAGCAGGCTACGCAAAGCAACTAGGGACGAGCTTGCACGCTACATGCCCTATGTCGAGGAAGATCTCGCCGGCATTGAGGGACGAGTTGGGCGTCGTTCCACTGACCTGGATCCGATGATGTCGATTGGTCGAGCTTCGGGAGTGACCATGGTGGCAGTCGCACTGCCGGTCGGAGAGCAGGGCATCTATGTTCGCCAACTCGAGTTGGACAAGAAGGGCCTTGTCAGACGCTCATCCACCACTCTCTACTCGGCCAGCGAAAAGGACCAGGAAGTCAGGTTGCTGGGTCGAGGAGTCAATGGCCTGGCCGCTCTTCAGGACGAGAGACGAGTGTCGTCGGCAATGCAAAAACTCAGTTGCAGAGCAAATGAGTACGTGTGTCGCACCTATGCCAGCTATAACACCATGGGCATACTGGCCTGCTGTGGAGGCTGCCTGTGGGCCTTCTCCGCGGGCTACTGGTGGGGAATTTCGTGCGCCATCATATTGTGTAGTGCGTGCATGAGCCAGAACTGCACAGGAGGTTATATTTATGCGTGCTGCAAGAGGTTCTGAAGGCGTCCAGGGTAAGCATCGCTGGATGGGCAGCAGGATTGCCTACTCCATATTCGGTGCCATATTGTTCACGTATCTCTGCTTCGTTTCGTGGCTCTCATCGAACGCAGCCCAGCCGGGCGAGCCACACCGCCTCGTGGTGGCATCGTCGCTGATCTTCCTGTGGGCATCCTGGTTGGCCGTGATGGTGGTGGGCGTTCGCTCATCGTTTCAGCCGCCGCCCCGATGGATGCTGGGAATCTGCGGAATCTGCGTCGCTGTGTCGGCGATGCTAGGGCTCCTGATCGTGTAGGCCGGGCGCGATCCTGCAACTGCTGGAGTAGCCTCCGGCCATGCGTCGTCGCGGGCGGCTGTGGCCGCGGATCCTGCTGGGCCTGGTGGTGCTGACGCTGGTCGTCGCGGTCGGCGGGTACTGGTACGAGCGTCCGCTGCTGCGCACCGGCACCGGGTACGCCGCACACAACGCCTGCGCGCTGGACGTGATCGCCCGGAGTCCGGCCGATGCCGACCTGCCGCCCAACCCGCTGGTGCCCTACCTCCGGTTCGGTGCGGCGTCCGACGGCTATCCGGTTTCGGTGCTGGGCGTGCTGGCCACTCAGCGGGCCTGGCCGGTCGACGGCTTCGGCTGCACGCTGGCCGATGAGCGTCCGTCCCTCGGCCCGGCGACGCCGATCTCCGCGCGAGGCAATCCGATTGCCGGCCAGCCGTTGCCTGCCGCCGATCCGGGGTTGGACGCCGCCCTGGCGCGAGCGTTCGGCGACGATCTCGACCCGGCGGGACGGGAGCGATTGGGCACCCGGGCCGTGCTCGTCGTCCGCGATGGACGGATCGTGGCCGAGCGTTACGCGCCCGGGTTCAGCGCCGAGACTCCGCAGCTGGGCTGGTCGATGGCCAAGAGCGTGACCAGTCTGCTGACCGGAGTGCTGGCGGCGCAGGGCAAGGTGTCGCTGTCGGACGACCGGCTGCGTCCGGAGTGGACCGACGAGCGCGCCCGGATCACCGTCGAAGACCTGTTGCGGATGCGCAGCGGCTTGAACTGGGACGAGACCTACGATCTCGGCACCACGATCACCACCATGCTTTACGACCGGCCCGACATGGCCTCCTTCGTCGCCTCGCAGCCGCTGGCGTCTCCGGTGGGCGCCGCGCAGCAGTACTCGTCCGGGTCCACCACCCTGCTCTGCGGGGTGCTGCGGACGAAGACCGGGCAGGGCGCCGATCTACCGCGGGCCGAACTGCTGGCGCCGCTCGGGCTGGCATCGGCGGTCTGGGAGGCGGACGCGTCCGGCACGCCGGTGTGCAGTTCGTACCTGTGGGCGACCCCGCGCGACTGGGCCGCGATCGGCCAGTTCGCGCTCACCGACGGGGTGTGGAACGGACGCCGTCTGCTGCCCGAGGGCTGGATGCGGCAGACCACGACCGCGATCACGCCGGCCGCCGCGGAAGACCCGAACTACGCCGCCGGCTGGTGGACCAACCTCACCTCCACCGGCTCGCTGGCCGCACCATCGCTGCCGCGGGACGCCTACTGGGCAGCCGGCCACGACGGCCAATTGCTGTACGTGGTGCCGTCGGAGAAGCTGGTCGTCGTCCGGCTCGGTTTCTCCCCCGCCGCCGACGACATCCGCACCGATCAACTGGTGGCGGACGTCATCGCCGCCAGGTGATCGGGACGGTTCTCAACGGTCGGGGACGGTTCTCGCCGGTTGATTTTCGTCAATCGGGGACGGTTCTCGCCGGGTAGGTCTGTCCCCTGTGGTCGATTTTCGACGCTCGAGAACCGTCCCCAACCGTTGAGAACCGTCCCCGACCAGCGAGAACCGTCCCTGGTCAGCGGAGGCGGGCGAGCAGGGCGTCCGGGTTGTGCCGGTAGGCGTCGAGGCTCAACTCACCGGCGGTGAGGGCTTCCAGGGTCGAGGTGAGCAGGGCGTTCACCGGGGTGGGGACGCCGACCTGGGCGCCGTGCCGGGCGACGGCGCCGTTGAGGAAGGAGACCTCGGTGCGGCCGCGTCCGGCGTGCAGGTCGATGTGGAAGCTGGGCATCTTGTCGCCGCGGCCCGAGCCGAGCGCCTTGGTCAGCGCCGGCTGGGCGATCAGCCGGGGCAGCCGGGTGGCCAGCGCCAGAGCCCGCACCGGCGTCCCGGGCAGGTCGACGACGCCGTGGCCGAGCGCCTTCATCACCGCCAGGCATTCCCGCAGCACCGCCACCTCGATGCTGTAACTGCGCTTGTCGGAGAACAATTCGGCAACGGTCCGGTCGAGGATCGCGGAGGTGGCGTTGCCGGTCAGGTTGGTCAGCAGCTTCGACCACTTCATCGAGCCGGCGTCGGCGAACAGGCGTCCGGAAAGCCCGGCCTTCTCCAGCGCGGCGACCAGCGGCTCGCTGAGCCGGTGACCCATCGCCACCCCGATGCCGCGATGCTTCTCCTCCACCACCTCGCCGACGCCCGGCTTGCTGACCGCGGTGGCCACCGTCCCGGCCAGCACCCGGTCCGCACCCAGGGTCTCGGCGATGGTCGGCTCGTTGTCGACGCCGTTCTGCAGCGACAGGATGCTGGGCACCTCGTGCCCGGTGGCGACCAGCTCGTCCAGCGCCGTCTGGGTGTCGAACGACTTCAACGCGAACACCCCGACGTCGTACGGACCGGCGGCCAACGCCTCGGCGGCACTGCCATGCATGGTCACATTGGTCACCACCCGGGTGGCGTCGGCGGTGCGCACGGTCAGCCCACGCGACGCGATCGCCGCGGCGGTGTCGGGTCGCTCGATGAAGCTGACGTCCTCGCCGGCGGCGGCCAGGCTGCCGCCGACGTAGGTGCCGATCGCGCCCGCGCCCAGGAAGAGGAACCTCATGACAGGACTCTCCCCGCTCCGGCGTCCCCGGGCAAGCGGACGCGGCGGCGTCCGAACTGAAACGCTCGCCCAACTACTTCGGGCTCGCCGAACTTCGCGAGCGGGAAATAGTTAGGCGAGCGCGGGGTGGGGTTCAGCGGACGCCGGACCGGGTCACTTCAGCGCGGACTCCAGCTTCGGCACCAGGTTCTCGATCGCGTACTTGGTGGCGATGGTGGTACCCAGCGAGTAGGCCTGGGAGAGGTCGCCGTCGATCACCACGGCATGGCCGCTCTTGACCGCCGGCACGGCCTTCCAGGCCGCGTCACCGGTGAGCTGGTCGGTCTTGATGAAGATCGGGAAGGCGACCACCACGTCGGCGTCGATGTCGTCCAGCTTCTCCGGGGACAGGCTGACCGAGAAGCCGGTGGCGTCCGGCTTCATGGCGGCGATCTTCGGGTTCTGTACGAAGCCGAGGTTCTGCATGAAGGTGACCCGCTCGCTGCCCTCGATGTAGGCGCCCCAGCCGTCGGCGGTCTTGGTGGCCGCGGTCATGGTCTTGCCCTTCCAGCCCGGGTGGGCCGCGGCGGCCGCGGTGAAGGCGTCCTGGACCTCCTTGAGCAGGGCGGCGCCCTTCTCCTTCTCACCCAGGGCGGTGGCGATCATGGTGACCTGCTGCTCCTGGCTGGTCAGGTAGCTGTCCGCGCCGGTCGGGACGCCGATGGTCGGGGCGATGCTCTTCAGCCGGTCGTAGCGGGCCTGGTCGCCGGAGCTCTTCACGTCGAGGATCAGGTCGGGCTTCAGCGCCGCGATCTTCTCGTACGACGGCTCCATGGTGCCGATGATCTCCGGCGCCTTGGTGTAGAGGCCCTTCGCCCACGGCCCGACCCCCTCGCCGCCGAAGCCGAGCCAGTCGGACGCGCCCACCGGCTGGACGCCGAGCGCCAGCGCGGTCTCGGCGTCGCCCCAGCCCAGGGCGACCACCGTGGTTGGCTTGGCGGCCACGGTCACGTCACCGAATTTGGTGGAAATGGTCGCCGGGAACGCGCCCGCGCCGGAGGCCGACTCCGACGGGGCGGCGGACGGCGCCCCGGTGCTGGCCTGGGTGCCGGAGGAGCAGGCCGACAGGCCGGCCAACAAGGTGGCCACCACGGCCGTCGCGAGTACTCGTAGACGCATCGGATTCCTTCGCTCGATCTGATGGGAATGACGACGCGATCCCACGGATCGCGCCTGGTATGGGGTTAGGTAAGGCTAGCCTATGATCTCCTGCGTGACCGCCGTCCGTCCGCGCCCCGACGCCTCGAGTGCACCGATCACGCAGCAGCGCTCCCCCGCCGCCCGCGCGGTCGGACTGCTGGTGCTGCTGGTGGCGCTCGGCCTCGCCGTGATCGCCAGCCTGGCGGTCGGCGCCCGCTCCATCCCACCGCTGGAGGTGCTGCAGATCCTGCTCGGCGACCGCGGCGGGCAGAACGCCGTCGTGGTCGCCCAGCTCCGGGTGCCGCGCACCCTGATCGCGATCGTCGCCGGCGCCGCGCTGGGGGTCGCCGGCGCGCTGATCCAGGCCGTCACCCGCAACCCGCTGGCCGACCCGGGCATCCTCGGAGTGAACGCCGGCGCGGCGTTCGCTTTGGCGCTGGGCACTGGTCTGCTCGGCATCTCCGGCACCCTCGGCACTCTGACGCTGGCCTACGTCGGGGCCTTCGCGGCGTCCCTGCTGGTCTACGCGATCGGTTCGCTGGGACGCGGCGGCGCCAGCCCGGTGCGGCTGATCCTGGCCGGCGTGGCGCTCGGCGCGGTGCTGGCCGGCGTGACCCGCGCCATCGTGCTGACCGACCGGGAGCGGTTCGCCGGCATGACCGCCTGGGAATCCGGATCGTTGCTCGACCGGGACGCCGGGCTGCTCACCCTGGCGGCACCGCTGACCCTGCTCGGGCTGGGCATCGCGCTGGCCATCGGCTCGTCGCTGAACGCGATCGCGCTGGGCGACGACCTGGCCTCCGCACTGGGCGCGAACGTGTTCCGCACCCGGGTGCTGGCAGTGACCGCGGTGATGCTGCTGGCCGGCACCGCCACCGCGCTGGCCGGGCCGATCTCGTTCGTCGGTCTGATGGTGCCGCACGCCGTCCGCTGGATCGTCGGGCCCGACCAGCGCTGGATCATCGGCTATTCGGTGGTGGCGGCGCCGACCCTGTTGTTGCTGGCCGACGTGCTCGGACGCGTGGTGATCGCGCCGGCCGAACTGCCGGCCGGCATCGTCACCGCCCTGATCGGCGCACCGGTGCTGATCTTCCTGGTCCGGCAGCGGAAGGCGAGCGAACTGTGAGCGCCGAGGTTCGGCAGAGTGCCCATGCCGGCAACCCGCGGCTGGGCAGCTTCCCGGTCCCGGTCGTCGGCGGCTGGGCATCGGTGCGCGGCCTGCTGGTCGCCACCGTGGTGACGGTGATCGCCCTGGTGCTGGCCATGCTCGCGCTCGGCCTGGGCGACCTGCCGCTGAGCCCCGGCGAGGTGCTGCAGGCCATGTTCGCCACCGACGGCGGCTTCACCTCCACGGTGGTGCGCGACTGGCGACTTCCCCGGGTGCTCGGCGCCCTGGTGTTCGGCGCCGCGCTCGCCCTCTCCGGCGCCATCTTCCAGTCGCTGACCCGCAACCCGCTGGGCTCGCCGGACGTGATCGGCTTCGCCACCGGCGCCTACACCGGCGCGCTGCTGGCGCTCACCGTGATCGGCGCGGGTGCGATCTCGGCCTCGGTGGGGGCGCTGGTCGGCGGCCTGCTCACCGCTCTGGTGGTCTACCTGCTCGCCTACCGGCGCGGCATGCAGGGCTTCCGGCTGATCATCGTCGGCATCGCGGTCACCGCCATGCTGCACGCCGCGAACCTCTTCCTGCTGCTCCGCGCCCAGGAGGAGGTCGCGATGGCGGCGGCGATCTGGGGCGCCGGGTCGATCTCGCTGCTCGGCTGGCCGACCCTGGTCCCGGCGATCGTCGGGCTGGTGCTGTGCTCCCCCGGGCTGCTGCTGGTGCCCAACCTGCGCCAGCTGGAACTGGGCGACGACGCCGCAGCCGCGCACGGCGTCTCGGTGGAGCGATCCCGGATCGGGCTGGTGCTGTTCGCGGTGGCCCTGGTGGCGATCGTCACCGCCAGCACCGGACCGATCGCCTTCGTCGCTCTGGCCGCCCCACAGGTGGCCCGCCGGTTGACCGGCAGCGCCGGCATCCCGCTGGCCTCGTCCGCCGCCGTCGGCGCGCTGTTGCTGCTGGGCGCCGACCTGATCGCCCAGCACGTCGTGCCGGTGGACGTGCCGGTCGGAATCGTCACCGTCGTGCTCGGCGGTGTGTATCTGCTCACCCTGTTGGTTCAGGAAGCGAGGAGCCGCTGATGACAGCCCAGGAACCCCTGCGCGCCCCACGGTTGCGTGCCGAGGGGGTCACGCTGCGCTACGACCAGCGGGTGGTGAGCACCGGTCTGAGCGTCGACATCCCCGACCAGGAGTTCACCGTGATCATCGGCCCGAACGCCTGCGGCAAGAGCACGCTGCTGCGGTCGCTGTCGCGGCTGCTGCGTCCCGCGGAGGGTCAGGTCACCCTGGACGGCCGCTCGCTGGACGCCTACAAGCCCAAGGAGTTCGCCCGCCAGGTCGGGCTGCTGCCGCAGTCGTCCATCGCCCCGGACGGGATCACCGTGGTCGATCTGGTCAGCCGGGGACGGTTCCCGTACCAGAAGCTGGTCCGGCAGTGGACGCCGGCCGACGAGGACGCGGTGCGCGGCGCGATGGCCGCCACCAACGTGGCCGAACTGGCCACCCGCGAGGTGGCCGAGCTCTCCGGCGGCCAGCGGCAGCGGGTCTGGGCGGCGATGGCGATCGCCCAGCAGACCCCGGTGCTGCTGCTCGACGAGCCGACCACCTACCTCGACCTCACCCACCAGATCGAGATGCTCGACCTGTTCGCCCGGCTGCACCGCGACGGCACCACCATCGTGGCGGTGCTGCACGACCTGAACCAGGCCGCTCGCTACGCCAGTCACCTGGTGGTGATGAAGGCCGGCCGGCTGATCGCGGCCGGTCCGCCGGCGCAGGTGCTGACCGTCGACCTGGTGCGTGAGGTGTTCGAGTTGAACTGCCTGGTGATCGACGACCCGGCGTCGGGCACGCCGATGGTGGTGCCCACCGACGGCCGCTGGCGCTGACCCGATTCCATCGCGCGATGAATACCGATTTCCGCGCTCGATGGCCGCGGCCGGGTTGCTGAAACGCTTCAGCGACTCCTCGAGCGCGGAAATCGGTATTCACCGGCTGGAGAGATCTTCGGAGCGGCGGGGGACGGGTCTCATCCTGGACCTCGTCCAAAGCGTCACCGCCGGGGCAATACAGTGGCTAAGGTTAGGCAAAGCTAACCAACCGCAGCGGCCACCGGAGCTGAGGCCCGCGCGGACCACCGACACCCAACGCGGACGGCAGACGTGCTCGCAACCTTCATCATCGGCCTGCGTGAGGGGCTGGAAGCGGCCCTGATCGTGGGCATCATCGCGGCCTTCCTGCGCCGGCACGGGCGTTCGCTGACCCCGATGCTGATCGGCGTGGGCGCCGCGATCCTGCTCAGCCTGGGCGTCGGGGTCGGACTGCGGATGGTCGAGACCAGCCTGCCGCAGGCCGCGCAGGAAGGCATGGAGGCGATCATCGGCGTCGTCGCCATCGTCTTCGTGACCGGGATGCTGCTGTGGATGAACAGCAACGCCGGCGGATTGAAGCGCGAACTGGAGAGTTCCGCCGACCACGCCCTGGGCGCCGGCACCGGCCGGGCGCTGGTGGTGATGGCGTTCCTGGCGGTGCTCAAGGAGGGCTTCGAGAGCGCGGTCTTCCTGCTGGCCACCTTCTCGGCGTCTACCAACGCCGGGCTGGCCGCGACCGGCGCCGCCCTCGGCATCCTGACCGCCGCGGTGATCGGCTACGGCCTCTACACCGGCGGCATGCGGATCAACCTGGGCAAATTCTTCCGGGTCACCAGCGTCTTCCTGCTGCTGGTGGCGGCCGGCCTGGTGGTGAACGCGCTGGGCAAGATGCGCGGCGCCGGCTGGCTCAACGCCGGGCAGGCCGCCACCGTCGACCTGTCCTGGCTGGCACCACCCGGGTCGGTGCAGGGCGCGCTGTTCACCGGCGTCCTGGGGATCCCGCCGGATCCGCGGGTGATCCAGGTGGCGGCCTGGTTCGCCTACGTCGTCCCGATGGCCCTGTACGTCTACTGGCCGAAGAAGTGGCGGCCCAGCGCCCGCGGCGCGGTGCGGCTGCGCTACGGCCTGGCCGGCGCCCTGGTGCTGGTCGCCGCGGTGCTGTTCGGCGTCCTCGGTCCGGCCCAGCTGCCGGCCCTGGGGCCGGCAGCCCTGCTCGACCGGGCCGGCCAGCCGGCCGGCAGCGTCCGGGTGGATGCCGGTCGCGCGGTGATCACAGTCGGCGCCGCCGAATCCACCATGCCGCTCACCGGCGGCGTCCCGGAGGCCCATCGCACCGTGCCGGACGCGGTGGTCTACCAGCAGTCGCTGGAGCCGACCGCCGCGTCCGCGCTGCCGGCCAGCCTGACCCTGGAGGAGCTGGTCTCCCTCAACGGCGGACGGTTGCCGGTCGGCATCAACCCGCAGCTGGCCAAGGGCCCGTTCACCGCGAATTGGTCGCACACCGGGGAGCGCCGGCTGTGGCTGATCGGCGGCGAGGTGCTCGATTTCGTCCAGACCGAGTCCACCACCGCGACGATCAGCGGCGGCGGGCTGCAGCATCCGCGGCTGCTGACCCTCAGCGGACGGCTGAGCGACGGAACCCAGCTCGGCTCCGGCTCGCTGACCGTGGACGACACCCGGGTGCAGGCCGCCGCCGGCGCCGCCCTGCAGGTCCGCACCGAGCAGGTGGAACGCGAGTTCTGGGGCCGGACGCTGCCCGGCCTGCTGCTGTTGGCGGGCTTCGCCACCCTGTTCACCGCCGCGCGCGCCCAGCGCCGGCTGACCCCGCCCGACCCCGTGGTCGTGGCGTCCGAATCCGAACCAAGGAGGAATCTCAATGTCTCATAAGTCCCACGCGGTGACCGGCCTAGGTGCCGTCATCGCCCTGGCCACCGGGTTGACCGGGTGCGCGTCCGGCAGTTCGCCGAGCAGCCCGGCAAGCAGCGCCGCGCCGTCCGGGTCGTCCGCCAGCACGGCTCCGGTGGTCAACGGCGTCGCCCAGATCAAGGTGACCCTGACCGGCGGTGACAGCGGCGACAAATGCACCGCCGACTACGCCACCGCCCCGGCCGGCCCGATCACCTTCACGGTGGAGAACGTGAGCTCCACCGCGATCACCGAGGTGGAGCTGCAGAGCGAGCTGAAGATCCTCGGCGAGAAGGAGAACCTGGCGCCCGGCCTGCCGGCGTCGAGCTTCACCGTCACCATCGACGGCGGCCAGTACACCCTGTACTGCCTGGGCGCCACGCCGCAGACCCAGCCGTTCACCGTCACCGGGCAGGCTGCCGCGGCACCGACCGGCAGCACAGCGACGCTGCTGAACCAGGGCGTCAAGGACTACGCCACCTGGGTGGGCACCCAGGCAGACGGGCTCAAGTCGGCCGTCGCCGAGCTGAAGAAGGCCGTCGACTCCGGCAACGTGGACACCGCCAAGGCCGCCTACATCCAGGCCCGTCCGTTCTACGAGAAGATCGAATCCGACGTCGAGGGCTTCGTGATGCCCGGCTTCAAGGTCGACGACAACAAGGGCAACCTCGACTACCTGATCGACATGCGGGCGTCCAATCTTGACGAGAAGGTCGGCTGGTCTGGCTTCCACGCCGTCGAGCGCGACCTGTGGAAGGCCGGCAAGATCACCGATTCGACCAAGAAGTACGCCACCGACCTGGACGCCAACGTCGGCAAGCTGGTCGACGTGGTGAAGACCCTCGAATTCAAGCCGGAGGATCTGGCCAACGGTGCCGCCGCGCTGCTGGAGGAGGTGCAGTCGGGCAAGATCACCGGTGAGGAAGAGGAGTTCAGCCACACCGACCTGGCCGACTTCCACGCCAACCTCGAAGGTGCCCGGCAGGCCTTCGCCTACTTGCAGCCCGGCCTGGAGAAGATCGATCCCGATCTGGTCAAGCAGGTCGTCACCCAGTTCGGCAACGTGGACGCCGCGCTCGGCGAGCTGCGGACCAAGGACTCGGCGACCGGCTACCTGGCCTGGACGCCCGCCAACCGGGACAAGCACCGCAAGGCCCTGAGCCAGGCCGTGCTCGCCCTGCAGCAGCCGATGCAGAAGATCGCCGAGAAGGTCGCCACCGCCAAGTGAGGCCGCGGCCGGACGGCCCCGGGTGGGAACGGAGCAGAGAATGACTGAGGAATCGAAACCCGATCCTTCGGACAGCCCTGCCCCGTCCCAGCCGGGGCCGTCCCCCGCCGAGGCGGCAGCGGCCGCGGCGGCAGCGGCCGCGGCGGCAGCGG
>NZ_JASGDE010000117.1:0-36142 GCF_047607385.1 Micropruina sp. | reverse complement strand
TGCCGCTCGCTGAGTTCAGCGAGCGGCAAATAGTTAGGCGAGCGCTGGGTGGCTACCGGGAGAGTCCGTGCAGCTCGGCGGCCAGGTTGGCCCGGGCCCGAGCTTCCCGGCGGGTGCCGGCGGCGGTGTGGTAGATCGGCGCGGCCAACCGGTCGGCGACTCGCCGACGGCGCTGCGCGACCCAGGCGTCCAGGTCCAGCCCGCTTTCGGCGCGCAGGTCGCGCACCGACTCCCGATAGCGCGACGGGGTCGCGCCCAGCACCCACAGGTCGGCATCGCAGACCACCGCGCCGGCGACGTCACCGGGCTCCGGACGGTGTGCCCGGGTGAGCAGGACCAGCCGGGACACCTCCTCGACCAGCCCGGCCTCGACCGAACCGGCGAGCAGGGTGTGCGCGAAAGCCGCCGAGGCGGCCTCGTCGTGCCCGGGCGTCCCGGTGTGCACGGCGTCGTGGAACCACAGCGCCAGCAACTCCGGGACGCCGCCGCCCAGGTCGCTGGCGGCGTCCAGGCATTCGGTCAGGTGCCGCGTGTCGTGGTAGCGCCGGTGCGGCTCGGCCCAGGCGGCCAGTACCGCCGTTGCGGCCGCGTCCAGCCCGGGCAGCGGCCAGCGGCTCAGAAGAGGCTGGTCAGCCATATCGCCAGCCCGGCGCATCCGCTCGCGAACAGCACGCTGACGAAGGTTCCGATGATGAACCGTTCGGCAGCGCCGGTACTGCTCGCCTTGAGTTCGGGGTAGCGGGCGAAGCCCTTGAGCACCATCGCCACCGCCAGCCCCTCGCCGAAACCGGCCAACAGCGTGGCGAAGACCGCCAGCCGTTCCAGCATGCCGATCCACTGGCCGCCCCGCAGCGTGGCCGCCGCCCGGGTCAGTTGGCCGATGCTCTGCTGTGCCGCCTCCGGGTCGCCTTCCAGCTCGCGGGCCGGCGATCGCTCGGCCAGCCGGAACACGGCGAGCACCACCCGGCCCCCGGCGAGTACGCCGATCGCCGCCAGCACGACCACGATCGCCGCCTTCGCGACCGTCAACCAGACCATCACCGAGCCACCCCCATCGCCTCGGCCAGCAGCGATTCGGCCAGCGCCGCACCCAGTTCCGACTCGGCCCGGGCGGCCCGGGCGGCCCGCTGGGAGACCGCGGACGGGCTGATGCCCAGGAGGCGGGCGGCGCTCTTGCCGCTGCCGGTCTCGTCCAGAACGTCCACGATCTCCCATCCCTCCTGGGTGCGGCGGCTGACCAGTGCCCGCAGCATCACCAGAGCCGCCTCGGCTCGCTGCGTGACGGTTTCACCATAGGGACCGGCACCGACAGTTTCGGATCCGACCAGCCGCAGGTTGGCCGGCGCGTTCCGGGCCTCCTCGACCGCGGTCCGGGCGGCCAGGTAGGCCGGCCCACGGGCCTCCCGGGTGGACCCGGGCAGCGGCAGGTCGACCGCGCCCAGGCCGATGCCGATGTGCCAGTCGGAGAGCCGGGTGAGGGCCAGCACCGCACCCACGACGGCGGCCGGGTCGGCGGTGAGCGCCTGCACCTCGTCGCCGGCGGTCCGCTCGAAGGGGAGCACCAGCCGGTCTCCGATCGCGGCGGCGAGAACATCGAGCGCCGCGGGCACCTGATCGGCGGAACGCCTGCTGTTGCGCTGGTCGGCGGTGACCACCGCCCAGCGAGTTAAGCCGTCAAACTTCATCTGCACGGATTCAGTGTGCAGCCTGAATCTGCTCGGCGTCCAGGGTCCCCTGAATCCTCACCCAAAAGGGTTGACTCCTCGGATCAGGGGACGCCGGGGGCCGCTGCCGGACAACCCGCGCCTACAGTGGAAGGGGTTAGAACTGCCCTAGGACAAGGAGCGACACCATGGGTTTCATCGGGTGGATCATCCTCGGCGGCATCGCCGGGTGGATCGCCAGCAAGATCATGAAGACGGACGCCCAGATGGGCATCTTCCTGAACATCATCGTCGGAGTCGTCGGCGGCATGCTGGGCGGCTGGATTCTCGGACTCTTCGGCGTGCAGGGCAGCGGCGGCCTGATCTTCAGCATGCTGACCGCCATCGGCGGCTCGGTGGTGCTGTTGTGGCTGGTCGGCCTGGTCACCGGACGCCGGCGCTGATCCTCTCGCACCGGGCCTGAGCAGGGGCCGGCAACCACACGGTTGCCGGCCCCTCGTCACGTCCGGGGGCTGCGGGTCAGTCCTTCCAGCCCAGCTCGCGGGCGACCGCGACCAGATTCTCGAACAGGTGCGCGTTGTACTCCACGCCGAGCATCGACGGCAGCGCGAACAACACGTAGTCGGCCTCGCTCACCGCCTCGTCGGCCCGCAGATCCTCGGCCACCCGGTCGGGGGAGCCGGCGAAGGTCGGACCGGAGCGGGCGGTTGTGCCGTCCAGGAAGCCGACGCCGTCGCCACCGCCGCCCTCCAGTCCGAAGTAGGAGTGGTCCTCGGCGGTGGTGATCGGGAACACGCTGCGGGTCACCGCCGTCCGGCCGCCCGCCGTGTGCCCGGCAGCGGCGAACGCCGTCCGGTAGTCGCGCACCTGGTCGGCCTGCTGACGGTGGAACGGACGTCCGTCGTCGGCCAGCAGCAGCGTCGAGGAGAGCAGGTTGTAGCCCTGCTCGCCGGCCCACACACCCGTGGCGTGGCTGCCGGAACCCCACCAGATCCGGGCGTTGAGACCGGGGGAGAGGGGCTGGATCGGCAGATCGGGACCGCGTCCGGCAGCGGCGGCGCGATGCGAATGAGCCACCGGTTCGCCGGCGATCGCCCGCCGGAACAGGTCGGCTCGCTGCCGGGTGACACGGGCCCAGTCCTCGCCGTCGGCCAGCCGGTAACCGAAGGCCGCCTGGCCGTCCGCGGCAGATTCGGGGGAGCCCCGGCTGATCCCGAGCTGCAGCCGGCCGGCGCCGATCAGGTCGGTCGCCGCCGCCTCCTCGGCCAGGTACAGCGGGTTCTCGTAACGCAGATCGATCACCCCGGTGCCCACGTCGATGGTGGACGTCCGAGCCGCCATCGCGGCCAGCAGCGGAAAGGGGGAGGCCAGGCTGTGGTCGAAGTGATGGACGCGCAGCCAGGCACCGTCCAGACCGGCGGCCTCGGCGGCGACGGCCAGTTCGATGTGATCGCGCAGCGCGTCACCGGCGGTGCGCACCCGCGACCCGGGGACGTCCCGGTGATGCCCGAAGGACAGGAAGCCGATCTTCTTGGTCACGTCGTCCATCCTCCACCGCCGGCACCGGCCGGTGGAAACCCGGACGCCCGGCTCAGTGCCGCAGGTACCGCCGGAGCCAGCCGTGCAGCGGCCCGGTGAGGACCAGCAGGAACATCGGGTAGTAGCCGAGCGCGGGTGCGGCGATGGTCAGCAGATAGGCCATGGCGAACAGCACCGTGGCGATGGCGTCGGCGAGGATTCCGCTGCGCAGGTTCTCGGCAGGCATGTCGTGCAGCTCCGGATGCCGCAGCGCGTACCAGCCGATCCCGGTCATGGTGATGCTGGTCGCGAACAGCGAACCGATATATAGGGTCTTCTGCACCGGATCGTTGTGCATCTGCCCGACGATCGCGGTGGCCACCGGCAGCCACACGATGGTGAACATCCACACGATGGTGAGCACCAGCAGCCGGCCGTTGACCCGGCGAACGCGGTCGAAGAGCCGGTGGTGACTCAGCCAGAAGGCCGCGATCAACACGAAACTCAGGGCGAAGCTGAGCAGCTGGGCGGCGTTCTCGGCGACCCAGTCGCCGGCGTCGCCCCCTTTCTTCGCCAGTTCGCTGACGCTCTCCATCAGCGGCAGGATCAACAACGTCATGGCGATCGCCACCACCGCGTCGGTGAACGCTTTCAGTCGCTCCGCGGACGCGAATCGCACCGCGGGCTCGTCGGGTGTCGGGTCGGCCGGGTCCGGTCGCTGTGTGGCGTCCATAGCGACATCCTGCGCGCAGGTGACCCTGCTCCGGAACCCTCTGAGCCGCCGGCGGCCCGGCGTCACGGTGTGCGGACAGGGATAGCGGACAGGGGAGCGTGGCCCCGAGGGCGGTCGGAGCGGGGACAATGCGACCATGCAGATGCAGCCGACGCTGGAGACCGAGCGCCTGATCCTGCGACCGCAGGAAGTGAGCGACGCTGCCGTCTTCCGGCGACTGTGGACCGAGCGCGACGTCGGGTACCCCCGCATCGCAGGATCGATCAGGACGGACGCCCGACGCTGGCCGACATCACCGCGCGTATTCGCCAAGCCCGGAAATCCCCCGAACCGGGTTGCTGACCGTGCAGCGCACCAGTGCCGCCGACGTGATCGGATACTGCGGCCTGGTGTTCACCGAGAAGGGGCCGCCCGGCGAACCGGAGTTGGCGTTCGAACTGCTCCAGGCGGTTCACAATCACGGCTATGCGACCGAGGCCGGCCAGGCCGTCATCGCCTGGGCGGAGCAGCTGGGCTGTCGCCGGCTCTGGGCCACCGTGTGGGACTGGAACGTCGCATCGCGCCGACTGCTCGCCACGCTCGGCTTCTGCGAGACGGGCCGCACGGAGCCGGAGACGGTGCACGGGCGGAGTCTGCTGACCGTGCGTGAGTAGTGTTTCCGGACGCGTGCCACAGTGTGCTACGTGGAGACGATCACCCATCGCGAGATGCGCAACCGAAGTGGCGAGATCCTTCGCCGGGTAGAGGCGGGGGAGAGCTTCACGGTGAGCAATAATGGCCGTCCGGTAGCGGTGATCGGCCCGCCACCGGCGGGCGAAGTTCTGGATGAGCTGGTCCGTCGCGGGGAGGCCCGTCCGGCGGCCTCCGGCATTGGTGCGCTGGAAGCCATTCCGTCGGTGGTATTGCCGATCAGCACTCGCGAGCTTCTCGACGACAGCCGTGGACAGTGGTGACCACCTATCTCGATACGTCGGCCGCGATCAAGCTGTTGGTCACCGAGCCCGAATCGGCAGCCCTTCGATCGGAACTCACCTCGTCGCCGCGCCGGCTGGCGGCATCGATGCTGCTGCACACCGAGCTGCATTGTGCGGCGGGACGGAGGCGGGGCCAGATCAGCTCGGCGGCGGTCAATGCCGTGCTGAGCCTGGTGACCCTGGTCGCCGCGGGAACGCACGCCCCATTGCGGTCCAACGACGCCATCCACCTCGCGACCGCACTTCGGCTCGGAGTGGACGAGATGCTCACCTACGATCACGAACTGGCCGCTGCAGCGACAGCGGCGGGCATCGTGGTCGCGACACCGGGTCGGCTGACCTGAAGCCTCCGAGAGCTTCGGTCGATCGGACTGGCCATCGAGAAGACGTTCGATGCGTCAGACCGGGTCGCCGCCGAACCCAGGGCAAGGCACGAGCGTCATAGGTCCAGTACCCGCCGAAGACCCGAGTCAATGGCGTCCATCAGGCTGTTGGGCAGTTCCACGCCGGTGACATCAAGGGCGGCACGGTCGACGGTCATCGGCTGTGAGACGTTGACCACCGAGTCCTTCGGCAAGCCGGACGCTAGCGCCGGGACGAACACGTTGCCCGGGTGTCGCGCAAGCGCCGTGTTGGAGGTGATCGGCAGAACGACGGCCGTCGAGATCCGCGAAGCGTTGTATCGGTCGGACTGCACGATGACAGCCGGTCGCCGCTTGGCCGGGGCGCTGCCCATGGGTTCGCCGAAGTCAACCCAGCACACCTCAGCGCGCCGGATCACCACTCGTCCGACACCTCGCCCAGACGGGCGTTCGCGATGCGACGCCACTCCGCGGACTCCTCGCCAGGTTGCCCGACCGCGTCGATCGCGTCGTCGATCTGCGCCGTCAGCTCCGCACCGGCCAACTCGTCCGCATACTGCTCGGCGGCGCGCCGGTAGAATTCCGACCGGGTCATTCCGTGCTGCTGTGCGATGTGGTCGAAACGCTCTGCGGCGTGGTCCGGGAGGCTGATCGCTGTCTTCATAGGGCAACGGTATAACTTTTCATACCCGGTATCCAGGTACGTCATCGAAGGGAGATTCCGACCTCGTCGGCGACCGCCTCGACCATTCTGGTGAGCCGGGCCGTGCGGGTCGGCATCGAGTGTCGGTAGCTCAGGATCGTCGTCAGTCCCGGGCCGGCGAAGGCCCACGCGCGGGCGCGCAGCCAGGTCGCTTCGTCCGCTCCCGATGCGCGGCGAAGCGCCTCGCGTGCCGGCTGATCGAACAGGCTCCAGGCGTACAGCAGGTCGACCGAACGATCACCGACGCCCAGACCTCCGAAGTCGATGACACCGACCAGCTGCCCATCGGGCCCGACCAGGAGATTCTCGGCGGACAGATCCGTGTGCACCCAGCACGGCGGCGTCGACGCCGGCGGTACGTCACGGAGCTTCTGCCATGCCCGTCGGACCCGGCGGGGGTCGAACAGGTCGGACAGCTCGGACAGCTCCGCGGCCGCGGTCTCGGCCCAGGTGTCGATCGTGTCGGTCACCGGCTCGCCGCAGCGGTATCCCCAACGCTCCGCTCCGGGCCGCTGCCCCTGCGTGTCCACCGTGTGCAGCCCGCGCAGGAACCGGCCGAGATTCTCCGCCAGCGCGGTCTGTTCGTCCGGGCCGAGATCTCCCGGCAGGTCGCCGGGAACCCAGGTGACGACCGTCCAAGGCCGCGGGAACAGTCCGGAGGGCACGCCTTGGTGGACGATGTCAGGGACCGAAACCGGCAGTTCCCGCGCAAGCCGGGGCACCCACCGCGCTTCCTTCGCCAAGTCGTCGGCGTAGGAGTCCGCCCGAGGCAGCCGCGCCGCGTAGTGGTCACCGACGCGAAAGACCCAGTTGCTGCTACCGGTGGTCGGACTCGGGCGAACTCCCTCCGCCGCCAGTTCCGGAACCTGCTCTCGGAGGAGCCGCGCCACCAACCTGGCGTCGGGGCGTTGTTCGTGCTCACCTCCCGCCGTTCCGTCCATAACCGGCAACCTATCGTCGGCGCGCAGACCTATCAGGCTGGTGCGGTGCGGGACGGTCGGCAACGTTGATGGGGGCCACTTCGCGCGACGCCTTGGCGTAGGCTTCAAGCATGAACGAGCCTGGCAGCCGCTTGGACCGGATAACGGTCGACCCGCTGGTCTGCCACGGCGCACCCACTATCCGCGGTATGCGTCTTCGCGTGCAGGACGTCTTGGGGCTGCTCGCGTCCGGCATGACCTATGAGGAGATCCTCGCCGACTACGACGAGCTTGACCGCGACGACATCCTCGCCGTACTGGAGTTCGCTGCTCTTGACGCCATCACCCGTCGTCAACGCGTGGTGGCGTGACTCGGTTTCTGGTTGATCAGCAGCTTCCCAAGACGCTGGCCACCTACTTGACTTGCGACTTCGATAGCCATGGAAGGGCAGTCGGTGACGAAAGTGAAGAAGTACATCTTGTTCGACCACGACGGTGTATTGGTCGACACCGAACAGTGGTACTTCAAGGCAGGGGAGCGCGCGCTGGCCGAGATCGGACTCGTGCTTGACAAGGAGCAATACCTGCTGGACATGGGCCAGGGCGCAGCGACCTGGGCTCAGGCCAAGAGGGCCGGCGTCGACGACCGCACCATCGACGGCGTTCGCCGGGTTCGGGATGCCTATTACCAGGAGTACCTGCGGACCGAGTCGATCGAGGTCGACGGCGTTGTCGATGCCCTCGCCGAACTGTCGCAGTTGGCACGTATGGCGATCGTGACGACGTCAAAACGGGATGACTTCGAGATCATCCACGAGGGACGTCAGATCGTGCAATACATGGACTTCGTGCTCGTCCGCGACGACTACCTGCACGCCAAGCCGCACCCGGAGCCCTACCTGACCGCGCTCGAGCGGTTCGGAGCCGAGAAGGACGAAGCTCTCATCGTCGAAGACTCGTCCAGGGGCTTGCAGTCCGCAGTGGCCGCCGGCATCGACTGTGCGATTGTCTACAACGAGTTCACAAAGTCCCAGGACTTCACGCAAGCTCGGCACCGGATCGCGAGGCTGGCCGACCTGAAGGAGCTGATCCTGCGCTGAGGTGCCGATCGGGGCCGGTTCGATGCCGCCCGGAGTAGGGCAGGTCTGGATGACCGGGCGGGGCTCCTGTCGATCCACTACTGACATAATGCTGCTTATCGGACAATCTCCTGAGGCGCGTCCGAGCCACGGTCAGGGGCCTTCGGTGCCCTCCCGGCCCAGCACAGCGAGATCTGGTTCGGCGTCCGCGCGCCGGGTCTTGATCAGGCTCGCCGTCGTGGCGACGGCGATCGTCACGGCGATGAACAGCAACGAGAACCAGATCGGAATCTCCGGCGCCCAGGCCACCGGCAGGCCGCCGTTGACGAAGGCGAGCTCGTTGACGTGCAGTGCATGCAGCACCAGCTTCACCCCGATGAAGGCAAGGATGACGGCCAGGCCCTGAGCCAGGTAGACCAGTCGTTCCAGCAGGCCGCCGATCAGGAAGTACAGCTGCCGCAGCCCCATCAGCGCGAACGCGTTGGCGGTGAACACGATGTAGGCCTCCTCGGTCAACCCGTAGATGGCCGGGATCGAATCGAGGGCGAAAACCACGTCGATGAATCCGATCGCGATGATCGTCAGCAACATCGGGGTCACCCAGCGCCGTCCGTCCTTGCGCACCGTCAACCGGTCCTCGTGATATTCGTCCGTGACCGGCAGCAGACGCCCGACCAGCCGCATGAAACGACTGTCCGCCGGATTGCCCTCGTGTCCGCCACGCGCCTGCTGATAGGCGAGCACCAGCAGGAAGGCGCCGAACAGGTAGAAGATCCAGGAGAAGTTATCGATCAGCGTGGCGCCCACCGCGATGAAGCCGCCGCGCAGGATGAGCGCGATCACGATGCCGATCATCAGCACCTTCTGCTGGTAGATCCTGGGCACGGCGAAGCCGCTCATCACGATGAGGAAGACGAACAGATTGTCGACCGAGAGCGCCTTCTCGGTGAGATAGCCGGCGAAATATTCTCCGCCGTAGGTCCACCCCGACACCACTCCGATCCCCACGCCGAACAACAGCGCGAGGCCGATGTAGAAGACCGACCAGCGGGCCGACTCGCCGATCGACGGCGCGTGCGGCTTGCGGACGTGAACCACGAACTCGTAGACGAAAAGGGCGGCGGTGACCGCGATGGTCACGATCCATGCGGACGGGGTGACGTGCAAGGGATGCTCCAAACCTGGCGTGATCGAATCGACACCAAGGTCTTCCCCATCCCCGCATCGAGGACCGGTGGCCCGGGATGCATCGAGCATCCGTAGTGACGAGCCGACCGTGCCGGAGTACTCCCCCTGGACCGCACAGTTTACCTGAGGGCGCCGCCGCATCGAGAAGCCGGCGCGGCCAACGCCGCCCCCGCCGCCTCGCATAGGCTCGGAGAATGGTCCGCATCCGTCCGCGCGACACCGGCCGATGAGTTCACCGTCCACCCCGGTCACCCTGGCGGACATCCTGCGCGGACGCCGCGGGCGCTTCCTGGCCGCACTGATGCTGGCCGAGTTCGCCGCCGCCATGCAGGGCATCGCCTACAGCACCGTGTTGCCGGTGATCGCCCGCGACCTGGACGGCTTCGCCCTGTTCGGCGCCACCCTGGCGGCCGGCCAGGTGGCGGCGGTGCTGATGCTGTCGTTCGCGGCGCCGATCCTGCAGCGGGTGCGGCCGCTGCGGATCCTGCTGGTGGCGACCGCCCTGTACGTGGCCGGCGCCGCGCTGGCGGTGCTCGCCCCGGCGATGAGCTGGGTGCTCGCCGGAGCGGCCGTCCGCGGCATCGCCGCCGGGCTGTTCGGCGGGTTCGGAATGGGCGCCATCGGCACCCTGTTCGACGAGCGCGAACGGCCCCGGGTGTTCGGCCTGTTCGCACTGATCTGGTTGCTGCCCTCGGTGATCGGCCCACCGCTCAACGCGGTGATCACCGACTGGGTGGACTGGCGCTGGGCGCTCGGCTGGCCGGCCGTCCTGGTGGTGCTGGCCCGGCTGCTGATGGGCGCCACCATCGCGGCGGTGCCCTGGGAGCCGGACGCGTCCCGGACGCCGGTCAGCGCCGGCGTCGGCGTCGCGGTCGCCGCCGGTCTCGTCCTCGGCGCCATCGGATCGGCCCAGCCACAGGGCTGGGGGGTGCTCGCCCTGGTGCTCGGCGTGATCGCGACCGCCGTAGCCATCGCCGTATTCCTGGTTCGCGGACTGCCCGGTCGGGCGCGTGGGCTGGTGTCCTTCGGGTTGCTCTGCGCGGCCTTCTTCGGCGTCTACGAGCTGCTGTCGCTGGCCCTGATCGAGGGTCTGGGCTCGACGGTGCTGGTGGCGTCCGCCGCACTCACCGGCGGCCTGGTGAGCTGGTCGCTGGTCGGGCTGCGCCCGCGTCCGGACGCCCGCCCCGACCGCGCCGCGGTCGGCACCGCCCTGGTGGTCGTGGCCTTCGCCGGGCTGATCGGCGGGCTCTGGCTGGGCGGCGGCACCGGCGTGGTGCTGGTGATCGCCGGAGCGGTGCTCGCCGGACTGGGCATGGGTGCCGCCTATCCCCTGCTCAGCTCCGAACCGTTCGACACCGGGGCACCGGCGGGCACCGTCGGAACCCTGATCGCGTTCGCCGAGACCGCTGCGACAGCCTGGGTCGCCCTGCTGGCCGGTGGCGCCTACTCGGCGCTGCACGGCCTGGGCTGGGCTCCCGCCCTTGCCCTGCAGGCGGTCTTCGGGTTGCTGGCGGTGATCGCGGTGGCGGCCTTCGTCAGCACCGCCGGACGCCGGCGCCGCGCCGATTGAGCCGCGTCCGACTCAATCGAGGCAGAACTCGTTGCCCTCCGGATCGCGCATCACGATGAAGCCGCCGCTCAGGAACGGCACCGGCTCGAAACGCTGCACCCGGGTGGCGCCCAGCTCGACCAGCCGATCGCACTCCTGCTCCAGCGCGGCCAGCCGCTCCTCCCCCACCAGCCCCGGCGCCGCCCGGACGTCGAGGTGCACGCGGTTCTTCGCCTGCTTGTCCTCCGGCACCTGCTGGAAGAAGATCCGCGGACCGCGTCCGTCCGGGTCGACCAGCGCGGAACTGGAATTGCGCTGTTCCGGCGGCACCTGGGCCCGCTCCAGGAAGTCGTCCCAGGCGGCCAGCGGGTCGGCGCCCGCGGGCAGTTCCACGCCGGGTGGGCTGGGATGGACGTAGCCGAGGGTGTCGCGCCAGAAGATCGACAGCGCCCGGGGATCGTGACAATCGACGGTGACCTGGAACTCAAGACTCATTCGCCGATACTAGAACACAGTTTCGATTATCGCCAGGGCTCGGGCGTTCTTTCTCGGGAAACCGATGATCGGTCGCCGGCTCACCGCTGACCGGCGAGAACCGCCCAGCCGTGCGGCGCGACGCGTCCGCCGCCCCGGCCGGTCTCGGGATCGGCGGCCACGATCGGTGCCTGCTGGTCGATCGGGAGCGGCCGATCGGCGAGATTCAGCGCCAGGTCCAGATGATCCGCGCCGTGCTCGACCCGGAGCAGGTACTGCTCGTTGGCCAGCTGCAGGGTGCTGCTCACCGCCCGATGCAGCCACGGGTGGCGACGGCGCAGCCCGATCAGCTGCTGGTGCAGCCGGTAGATCGCGGGGTCGGCGGCGCTCAGATCGGCGGGTCCGCCGGGCGGGAACTCCGGCCGGATCGCGTCGTCACCGCCGACCCGTTCCTCCTTGACGGCACGGAAGGCGTACTCGTCGCCGGCGTAGACGGTGGGGGTTCCGCCGAGCATGGCGAGCAGCAGCACCGCGTGCGGCAGGTGCCGGGGATCGGCGATCCGGCTGGCGATCCGGGTCACGTCGTGATTGCCGATGAAGGTCGCCGGGACGAAGTCGGCGAGCATGGCGTTGTGCCGGCGCAGCGCCCAGTCCAGTTCGTAGAAGTTGCGGTCGTCGATCGACGACCAGATCGCCTTCCACAGCTCGTACTGGGTGGTCGTGTCGACGGTGCTGTCCCGGACGAACCCCGCGTAGTCGCCGTGCAGCACCTCGGCCTCGAACCAGACCGCCGGATGGGTGGCCCGGACCTGCGGCAGCACGCTGGCCCAGAAGCTCCGGGGCACCGCATAGGCGGCGTCCAGTCGCCAGGCGTCCGCGCCCCGGTCCAGCCAGTGCCTCATGATGTCGACGACCCAGGCCTGCACGTCGGGGTTGTCGTGATTGAGCGCCACCAGCTGCTCGTGCCCTTCGAAGGTCGCCAACTCGACCCGGTCCGCGGCGTCGCCGACCACCCGGAACCAGCGGGACGCCTCGCCGTCGCGTCCCTCGCGCAGCGCCGCCTGGACGAGCGGATGGTTCCGGCCGACGTGGTTGAACACCCCGTCCAGCTGGACCCGCAGCCCGCGCCGGTGCGCCTCGGCGACCAGGTCGTCGAAATCGGCCTGCTCCCCCAGCCGCGGGTCCAGCCGGAAGTGGTCGAGGGTGTCGTAGCCGTGCCCTTCCGCGGCGAAGATCGGGCCGAGCGCGATCCCGGACGCGCCGAGTTCGGCGACATGGTCGAGCCAGCCGATGATCCTGCGCAGCCGATGCTCATCCGGCCGGGCCGGATGCTCGCCGGGAGGGAAGGCGCCGACGAACCCCAGCGGGTACAGCCGCCACCAGATCGCGTACTGCACCCATCCCGGTTCGTTGCGCTCCATGCTCACTGATCCCCTATCCGTTCGATGATTCGCGCCGGCGTGGCCGGTTCGGTCGCGGCCGGCCCGCCGGTGGCGTCCAGCCAACGATCTCGCAACGCCCCGTCCGCCGCCAGCGCCCGCGGCCGCCTGCACGCCCCGCTACTCGAACAGGATGTACTCCGGCTGAGGCTTCAACCCCAGCACCTCGGCGGCCGTCATCAACCGCTTGCCGGTGGCGACGTCCTCGGTGAAGAACAGCTTGAAGCCGGCATGCACGAACGAGGGCCGGGTACGCATCACTGCGCGGAAGGTCGCCACCTTCGCGCCGGGCGAGCCGATGCCGTCCACCGCGTTGATGTAGACCAGGCCTGGCTGCTGCTTCAGATCCTTGGGCTGCTTCACGATGCTGACGTGCAGCTGGTGGAACAGCATCACCTTCTCCGGCAGGTTGTTGGCCGTGGTCAACCCGGAGAGATACGTCGCGACATCGTTCAGATCCTTGCCTGCGGTGCTGCCGAAGACCCGGCCCGGCACCTGACCCTTGCCGACCGCCCATTCCGGGTCGAGCGCCACACCGACGTCGGGGTACTTCAGCCACTTCTCGAAGTGCTTCACCTCGTCGATGAACCGGGCCCGGCCCGGCTGGATGTTGAGCAGCAACAACGCCCGGTGCTCGGTCGCGACGTCATGCCAGCGCTTGATCACCGACTCCGGCGCACGCGTCCGGTACATGCCGTCGGCGCCCGGCGAGCCATGCACCGTGACCGCGATCAGCTCCATCACCGGCAACAGCTCGCGGCCGCCCCGCCAGGCCCGGCCGCGTTGCTCGATCTCGTTCATCCTGGCTTCCAGGTCGCCGGTTCCCAGCCGGCCCTGGCCCGGCGCGCCCGGATAGCCGGCATAGCCGAACAGCCGGTACCGCGGGAACAGCTCCCGGCCGCCTCGGGGCAGCTCGGACGCGGCGGGCGCCGTCGCCGGGCTGGGTGTTCCGGACGGCGGCACGGTCGTGGCACTCCCCGGCCGTGCCGGTGGCGTGCTGGACGCGGAGGGCGGGCCGGACGAGGTCAGCGCCGTGGGCGGAACCAGGCTGCAGCCGGTCAGCAGCATGCCCGCGGCGAGGGCGCCGAGGGCGGACCTGACGAAGCGGTGGGTGGACATCGGTCCAGTGTCCCAACCGATGCGGGCGTGCCGGAGCACCGGTGCCGGCCGCGCCGCCGATCAACCGTCTCTCGGCGGGCTCAGTTCGCCTGGCGCAGCACGATCTCGACCCGGCGGTTCTTCTGCTTGCCCGCATCGGAGCCGTTGGACGCGATCGGCTTGGTCTCGCCGAGGCCGGTGATGGTCATCCGGCCCTTCGCGACACCCCCGCCGGCCAGAGCATCGGCGACCGCGTTCGCCCGCCGTGTCGACAGGTCCTTGTTGTAGTCGGCCGCGCCGCTGTTGTCGGTGTGGCCGTTGACCCCGATCTTGGCCTTGTTGAAGTGGTTCAGCAGTTCCGCGACCCGGGTCAGGGTGGCGTTCGCGTCCGGACGCAGGTCGGCGGAGTTGTAGTCGAACAGCACGGTCTCCGGCAGCGTCAGGGTCCAGCCGTCGGGCGTCCGCTTGGCACCCATCTCCTCCAGCGTCCGCTCGGCCTTCTCCGCCGCCGTCGGATCCTCGGCGGTGTTGGCACCAGTAGAGGCGCCCTTCACGAAGGTGCGCACCGGGCCGAGCTCCACATCGGTGGACAGCGGACCGGTGACCACGTCGAGGGCGCCGACGCTGGCCGCGGGAGACGGTGTCGGCGACCCGGACGGGACGGGCGACTCGGGAGCCAGTTCGGGCACGGCGATCGGCTCGGGAGCGGGCTGCTCGAGCTGGCCCAGCGTCGCTTCCGGGGCGGGCGGGTTGGGGTCCGCTGCCGGGATGGCCAGCTTGGTCCGCAGCGGCGAGTCCCAGGACGCCCCGACGCTGAACTCCAGCGAGGTGACGTCGGCCGGGACCGCTCCGAGGAAGACGAAGGTGACGTCCATCGTCCCTTTCGCCTTCAGCGTGAGGAGTCCCGCGGCCGACTCCACACTCGGGTACTCGCGCGCGGACGGATCGACCAGTTTCGGGTAGCGCAGCTCGAAGGCGGACTTCCCGCCCTTGAGCTTGGCGTGCACCTGCACCCGGTCGTCCAGGACGTCCACCCGGTCGATGGTCAGCTTGGCGCCGCTCCGCTTGTGGGTGAGTTTGCGGGCCGGGTTCAGGATCACCGGATCGCGGACCAGGCTGCCCGCGATCGCTTCGGCGGGCGAATCCTGATGCGTCGGCAGCTCGACCTCGACCGGGTCGAAATTGTTGTGGCCGGCCAGATAGACCTGGAGCGTCTTGGTGTCCGGCTTCAGCTCGCCGAGGAAGCGCAGTGTGCCTGCGATCCGGCCGTAGGCGGGGTGTTCCTCGGAGGCGCCGGCGAGAAGCTGGTGCACGGTGCCGTCCGGCTCGACCAGCTTGCAGCTGCTGCGGTTGAAGCCAAAGCCGCAGATTCCCGTCCGATACAGCGCACCGTTCCAGCCGTGGAAGGTGACCTCGGTCACCATGCCGGCGGTTCTGATGGTGTCGAGGACGGCGCCGTGGAGCCCGTTGGACAGCACCGGCGCGGCCAGGCCCACCTGGCGCAGCGCCGCCGGCCGCCACACCGTGGTGCCGTCGGCACTGGGCAGCGGCACGGTCATCGACACGTCCTCCCACTTCACCGTCACTGACGTGGGGGACGTCTCGGGAAGGCGTCCCTCGACGGCCATCGTCGCGGTCGAGTTCGGCGCGATCGTCCGGTCCGCACGATCCTTCACCTGCAGGGACACGCCGTCGTTGGTGGTGATGTTGAACTTCGGCCATGCCACCCGGACCGGCCAGGAGGAGTCGCCGACGGCCATGGTCAGACCCAGCCGGATCTGCTGACCCAGCCGCCGGACGGCGTCCACCCGCATCGACACCGGCTGGCCGCTCGCCGAGGGGGCTGGATCGGACGAGACGGTCACCCCGGGCGGCACCGCACCGCCGGCCGTCGACCCGGGTGGGGCCGACTCGGACGGGCCTGGCGTGCAGGCGGTGAGCAGCAACAGCGCTGAGGCCAGCGAGGCCCCCAGCAGGACACGGGTAAAGCGATGCACGACAACGATCCTGTCAGGATGGCGGGCCGTCCGAAGCAGAACGGCCCGGACGCGCCAGACCGGGCCCGGAGAACCGGACCCGGTCGGACGCGGGTGGTACGGAATCAGAAGTTGATCATGTGGCCGGCGATGCCCTCGACGGCTTCCTTCAGCGCCTCCGACAGGGTCGGGTGCGCGTGGATGTTGCGGCCCACCTCGTCGGCGGTCAGGTCCCACTGCTGGGCCAGGGTCAGCTCGGGCAGCAGCTCGGTGACGTCGGGGCCGATCATGTGGGCGCCGAGGATCTCGTTGTGCTCGGCGTCGGCGATCACCTTGACGAAGCCGGTGGCGTCGCCCAGGCCGTGCGCCTTGCCGTTCGCGCTGAACGGGAATTTGGCGACCTTGACGTCGTAGCCGCGGTCCTTGGCCTGCTGCTCGGTGTAGCCGAAAGAGCCGATCTGCGGCTGGCAGTAGGTGGCCCGCGGGATCATGTCGTAGTTGATCGGCATGGTCTCGGCGCCGACGATCGTCTCGGCCGCGACCACACCCTGAGCCTCGGCGGTGTGCGCCAGCGCCAGCTTCATGGTCACGTCGCCGATGGCGTAGATGCCGGGCACGTTGGTGCGCATGTAGTCGTCGATCTTGATCGCGCCCCGCTCGGTGAGCTCGACGCCGAGCTTCTCCAGCCCGTAGCCCTGGGTGCGCGGCGCGAACCCGATGGACTGCAGCACCCGGTCGGCCTCCAGCACCTTGCTGGCGCCGCCGTTGGCCGGGCTGACCGTGACCTTCACGTTGGAGCCGGTGTCCTCGATAGCCTCGACCTTGGTGGAGGTGAGCACCTCGATGCCGAGCTTCTTGTAGGCCTTGGCCAGTTCGCGGGAGATCTCCGGGTCTTCCAGCGGCACCATCCGGTCGAGGAACTCGACGATGGTGACCTTCACGCCGTAGTTGGACAGCACGTAGGCGAACTCGGTGCCGATCGCGCCGGAGCCGCAGATGATGATCGAGGCCGGCAGGTTGTCGGAGAGGATCTGCTCCTCGTAGGTGAACACGCGAGCGCTGCGCGTCGTGCCCGGGATCATCCGGGTGGTGGAACCGGCGGCGATGATGCAGTTGTCGAAGGTGATCACCTCGGTGCCGGAATCGGTGGCGACCTCGATCGACTTGGCGTCGACGAAGGTGCCCCAACCGTTGTACTCGGTGATCTTGTTCTTCTTCATCAGGTAATGGATGCCGCCGACCATCCGGTTCGATACCTCGCGGCTGCGCGAGAAGGCCTTGCCGAAGTTGAAGCTGACCTCGCCCTCGATGCCGAAGAAGTCCTTCTCGTGGGTGAAGATGTGGGCCAGTTCCGCGTTGCGGAGCAGGGACTTGGTCGGGATGCAGCCGACGTTGAGGCAGACGCCGCCCCACCACTGCTTTTCGATGATGGCCACCTTCTGGCCAAGCTGTGCGGCGCGGATGGCGGCCACATAGCCACCGGGCCCCGCTCCCAGGACAACGACGTCGAAGTGTGCGCTCATGGGCAGCACCCTAGTGGACGCCTTCGACAGTTTTCAGCCCACCCACCGCCACCGCGAACACACATCGCCCTTCGGCGGCGAGAGGAGAGGCCCGACCGCATGGCTTATGCTGCCCGGGTGGCAGAGCTCTCACCGACCAGCATCGGGTTCCTGATCCGGGACGCCCGCCGGCAACGCGGACTCTCCCAACAGGAGCTGGCCGACGGGCTGGGCACCTCGCCGGAGGTCGTCAACGATCTCGAGGCGGGCCAACGCGAACTCTCGGTGGATCTGGTGAACCGGATCGCCGAAGCCCTGGACAAGCCCGAACCGGTCGGCGGAGCGCTGCATCTGCGGATTCGCGGCGAGACCAAGCTGAGCGGGTCGATCGACGTCCGCTCGTCGAAGAACGCCGCGGTCGCGCTGCTCTGCGCCTCGCTGCTCAACCGGGGACGCACCGTGTTGCGCGGCATCGCGCAGATCGAAGAGGTGAACCGGATCCTCGAGGTGCTCACCAGCATCGGCGTCCGGGCCACCTGGTCGCCGGACCGCACCGAGCTGGAACTGGTCCGTCCCGAACGCCTCGATCTGAACAGCATGGACGCGGAGGCGGCCCGCCGGACCCGCTCCATCATCATGTTCCTGGGCCCGCTGCTGCACGACGAGGAGTCCTTCGAACTCCCCTACGCCGGCGGCTGCAACCTGGGCACCCGGACGGTCACCCCACACCTGCAGGCGTTGCGGCACTTCGGGCTCGACATCAAGGCCACCGAGGGCTCGTATCACGCGTCGGTGAGCCCGGTCGACCCGCATTCGCACCGTTCCATCACGCTCACCGAGCGTGGCGACACGGTCACCGAGAACGTGCTGATGGCCGCCGCCCGGCATCCGGGCGAGACCGTGATCCGCAATGCCAGCAGCAACTACATGGTTCAGGACGTCTGCTTCTTCCTGCAGCAGCTCGGCGTCCAGATCGACGGGATCGGCTCCACCACGCTGCGGGTGCGGGGGTTGAGCGTGATCGACACCGATGTGGCGTTCGCACCCTCCGAGGACCCGATCGAGGCGATGAGCCTGCTCACCGCCGCCATCGTCACCGGCTCGGAGCTGACCGTGCAGCGCTGCCCGATCGAGTTCCTGGAGATCGAGTTGGCCATCCTGGCCGAGATGGGGCTGTCCTTCGATCTCTCCCCGGAGTACCCGGCCGAGAACGGACGCACCCGGCTGGTCGACATCACGGTTCGTCCGTCGGAGTTGCGGGCCAGCTCGGACAAGATCCACCCGATGCCGTTCCCGGGCCTGAACATCGACAACCTGCCGTTCTTCGCGGTGATCGCCGCGGTGGCGCAGGGCCGCACCATGATCCACGACTGGGTCTACGAGAACCGGGCGATCCACCTGGTGGAGCTGACCAAGCTGGGCGCCAACGTCCAGCTGCTCGACCCGCACCGAATCATCGTCACCGGCCCCACCCGCTGGCGCAGCCAGGAGATCATCTCTCCCCCGGCCCTGCGTCCCGCGGTCTGCCTGCTGCTGGCCGCCCTCGCCGCCCGCGGCACCAGCGTGCTGCGCGACGTCTACGTGATCAACCGCGGCTACGAGGACCTGCCCAAGCGGTTGAACGCCCTGGGCGCCCAGATCGAGGTCTTCCGCGACTGACGCGGTCGGAGTTTACCCACGAGGTGCCGCACGACCTCCGCGGCGCCGGGATCGCGGCGATCTCGACATCGCCACCCGCTGCTGGGATGGCGGCTCGATTTCGAGTCATGACACGAGATCGGTCAGGGTTCCCTCCATCGGACGGCGATGTCGAGATCGCTGAGACCTCAGGGTGGTAGTACCAGTGGGACGCTGGGGACGGTTCTTTTCGTCCCACTGGTACTACGTGTGGGACGAAAAGAACCGTCCCCAGCGTCCCACCGGTATTGCGATGTCCGGGGTGGCTGCGGTGACTGACAGCTTTGGGGGCCAGTGGTGCTTTGCAGCGGGAGTGACTCTCGAAGCCGTCAGTCAGCCCCGGGCGCCCTGGCCGATCGGGGTCAGCGGACCTGGTGGACGTCGAAGTGGTAGGTCGGCGCGACGATCTCGTCCTGCGCGGCCACCAGTTGCAACTCGGGCAGGCCGGAATCGGCGGTCTGCTTGAGCACGGAGTAGACGACATCGGCGGTCGCGCCCACGGCCTGGGCGGCGGACTGGGTGCGCAGCCAGTGCGCCAGGAACATCGCCGCGGTCAGATCGCCGGAGCCGGTGAAGGTGCGGTCCAGCCGGGGCGTGGTCACCTGCCAGGCGCCCTCGCCGGTCACCGCCAGCATGGTCAGCGAATCGTTCTCGGTGGTGTCGGTCACCACCGAGGTCACCAGCACCGTCTCCGGGCCGACCGCACGCAGCGCGTGCGCCGCCTCGATCACCTCGTCCAGGGTGTGGGTCTCCCGACCGGTGAGGAAGTCGAGCTCGAAGTGGTTCGGCGTCACGATCTGCGCCTTCGGCACCACCTGGTCGCGCATGAACTCGGGGATCCCGGGGCGGACGAAGAAGCCGCGGCCGACATCGCCCATCACCGGATCGCAGCAGTAGATCGCCCGCGGGCTGCGCTCCTTGACCAGCTCGACGGCGTCCAGCACGACCGCGCCGACCTCCTCGGCACCCTGGTAGCCGGACAGCACGGCGTCCACCCGGGGCAGCACACCCCGGTCGTCGATGCCCCGAATCACCTCGGCGACGTCGGCGGCGGCCAGTAGCGGCCCCCGCCACTCGCCGTACCCGGTGTGGTTGGAGAAGTGCACGGTCAGCACCGGCCAGACCTCGACACCCGAACGCATCAGCGGGAAGGTGGCCGCGCTGTTGCCGACATGGCCGTAGGCGACCGAGGACTGGATCGACAGGATGGTTGTCACGAGGCCCTATTGTGTCCCAGTCCGCGGCTCGGTGGAAACGCTTCCAGATCGCCGTGATCGCGGCTGGTCGCCGGACGACGCCCGATCAGCACAGGAAGGCGTCCAGCGCGGCTGCCTCGGCCTCCAGCTCGGCGGCCCTGGCCTCCTGGCCGCGGGCTCGATAGTCGGCCGCGGCCGCCAGGCGCTCGTCCCGTTCGGCACTGACGATCTCCAGGGTGTGGTCCTCGTCGAGTTCTCGGCGCTGGGCCTCCGCGGCGCCGACGCCGACCGCGCTGCCGGCGACGTGCTCGCTGCCGGCGGTGGCGTCGTCCGTGGGTTCGACGCCGACCGCTTCGGCGTTCTCGATCGCCGCCAGGGCCGACCGGATGGCGTTGCGGGCGGGTGTGTCACGCGCCTTCATCGCCCCCGGCAGGGCGTCCCGCAGAGCCTGGCGGATGGGTGCGGTGCTCTCTGACATGCCCCGATTATGGCCCCGATCGGCGTCCCTCACCCATACTGAGCCCGTGAAGGCCGGCGACTACCGCTTCTTCGACACCCGGTTCGCCGCGATGGCCCATCGAGGCGGCTTCCTCACCGACGCCGACCGACCCCGGGAGAACACCCTCTACGCCTTCCGCCGCGCCGTCGAACACGGCTATCGCTATCTGGAGACCGACGCCCACGTCTCCGCCGACGGCGTGCTGTTCTCCTTCCACGACGACACCCTGGACCGGGTGACGGACGCCGGCGGCGTCCCGGAGCGGCTGCCGTGGAGCGTGCTGCGCACGGTGCGGGTGGCCGGACGCGACCCGATCCCCAGCTTCGACGAACTCTTCGAAGCCCTGCCCGAGGCCCGGTTCAACATCGACCTGAAGGTGCCCGGCGCGATCGAGCCGCTGGTCCGGACGATCGACGCGCACCGTGCCCACGACCGGGTCTGCGTGGGTTCCTTCTCCTCGGCCCGGATCCGCGCCTTCCGCGCCCTGACCGGTGGACGGGTGGCCACCGCAGCCGGGCCGGTCGGGGTGGCCTGGCAGGCCTACGCCGCCCTCGGACGCCGGATCGTCCACTCCCCCGGTGTGGTGCTGCAGATCCCGGCCCGCGCCTGGCACGATCGGGTTCCGGTGCTCACCCGGGGGCTGCTCCGCACGGCGCACGCCGCCGGGCGAGCGGTGCACGTCTGGACGGTCAACGACCGCACCGAGATGGAGCGGCTGATCGACCTGGGCGTGGACGGCCTGGTCAGCGACCGGATCGACGTGCTCGCGGACGTGCTCGCCGAACGCGGGCTGTGGGAAGGCGGTTGATGGACGGCAGGAAGCAGCGCAGCACCCGGCAGCAGCGGGCCTGGTACTGGTACGACTGGGCGAACTCCGCCTACGTCACCACGACGGCGACGGTCATTCTGGGGCCCTACCTGACAAGCCTGGCCACCAACGCGGCCTGCCCCGAGCTGGCCGAGGGCGCGGTGTGCAGCACGCCGGTGTCGCTGCTCGGCTTCGGCGTGCTGCCGGGCGCCGTGCATCCGTTCCTGGTCACCATCTCGACCATCCTGACCACCCTGGCGCTGTTGCTGGTCGGCGTCATCGCCGACCGCTCACCGCATCCGCAGTGGTGGCTGGGCGGGCTGGCCTGGGTCGGCGCGGTCGCGGCGTCCGCGATGTTCTGGCTGGCCGGCGACAACTGGGAGCTCGGCGCGGCGCTGATGATCGTGGCCAATCTGTGCATCGGGGCGTCCCAGGTGATCTACGACGGCATCCTGGTCCGGATCGCGTCCCCGGACGACCGGGACCGGGTGTCCAGTCGCGGCTGGGCGCTCGGCTACCTGGGCGGCGGCCTGCTGCTGGCGGTGAACCTGGGGCTGATGACCGGCTACGAGGCGCTGGGGATCAGCTACGGGCTGGCGATCCGGCTCAGCCTGCTGTCCGCCGGGCTGTGGTGGGGGCTGTTCACGATCATCCCGGTGCTCGGCCTGCGGTCGCTGCCACCTCGCGCCCTGGAACAGCTCGGCCACACCCCGTCCGCGCGTCCCAACCCGTTGCGGCAGCTGGCGGCGACCTTCGCCGACCTGCGGCACTACCCGCAGACCCTGCTGTTCCTGCTCGCCTACCTGTTCTACAACGACGGCAT
The DNA here is from genome assembly GCF_047607385.1 of Micropruina sp. Classification (GTDB taxonomy): domain Bacteria; phylum Actinomycetota; class Actinomycetes; order Propionibacteriales; family Propionibacteriaceae; genus Micropruina. The sequence goes on along the minus strand of NZ_JASGDE010000117.1, from coordinate 13,960 downwards.
CCAGACCGTGATCGGACAGTCCAGCCTGTACGCGCAGCTGGAGCTCGGCATGTCCACCTCGAACGTGATGATCACCTTCCTGCTCACCCAGTTCGTCGCCTTCGGGGGCGCGCTGCTGTTCGGACGGGTGGCCGCCCGGTGGGGCGCCAAGCGGACGGTGTTGGCCGGTATCGCGATCTGGTTCGGGGTGGTGTCGGTGGCCTACTTCCTGCCCGGCGGGGTGTTCGGCGCGCTGCTCGCGCTCGGTGCCGCGATCGGCCTGGTGATGGGCGGCACCCAGGCGCTGAGCCGCTCGATGTACTCCCAGCTGGTGCCGAAGGGACGCGAGTCGGAGTACTTCAGCTTCTATCAGGCGATGGAGCGCGGAACCAGCTGGCTGGGCACGCTGAGCTTCGCGCTGGTCTTCCAGTTCAGCCACTCCTACCGCCTGGCGATCCTCACTCTGGTGCTCTTCTTCCTTGTCGGAGGGGTATTGCTGAGCCGGGTGCGGATGCGCGAGGGAATCATCGCCGCGGGAAATGCGTTACCCAAGGTCTTGTGAGGCCCTTGGCCTCACCCGGTAGCGTGGAATCGGCCGAGTCGCACCGCAGGTGCGGCCGCCGGAGGGAGAAGTAATGGCTGAGCGTTCATTGCGGGGTTCCGGTCTGGGATCGAAGAGCTTCGCCGACGGCGCCGGCGTCGAGTTCGCGGCGCGGCAGGAGATCGGCTTCGACTGCCCGAAGGATCACCACTTCAGCATCACCTTCGCCGAGGAGGCTGAGCTGCCCACCGAGTGGGAGTGCCCCCGCTGCGGCGCCATCGCCCGGCGCTCCGACGGTGTCGAGCCGGAGGTGAAGGCCGTCAAACCGCCGCGCACCCACTGGGACATGCTGCGGGAGCGCCGATCGATCGAAGAGCTGGAGGAGCTGCTCGCCGAGCGGCTGGACGAGATCCGGGGCAACTGAGCCCGGACGCCGCTCGGAACCGTCCGTCCCCGCGGAGCGTGCCTGGCGTGGGACGGAAGGAACCGTCCCCGACGTCCCACAGGTACTACCAGTGGGACGATAGGAACCGTCCCCGGCGTCCCACTCAGGGTTCGATCTCGCCCTTGATCACCGTGGGGTCGGACGCCGGCCCGGGCCGGGGAGGCTCCGGTGCGGGCGCGTCCGGCACCGTCTCTCCCTCGATCACCGTGTCGCGCTCGACGCGGGCCCGCATCACGTCGATGTTGATCCCGGAGCGGGCGGCCCGGCGGGCGATGAACAGCTGCAGCAGGTTGCGGGCCAGCGGACGGGTGAACGGCAGCAGGAAGATCAGCCCGAAGACGTCGGTGAAGAAGCCGGGCAGCATCACCAGCACGCCGCCGACCATGACCAGCACCGGGTCGAGCAGTTCGCCGCCGGGCAGCTTGCCGGAACTGATCGCGTTGGTCAGCGACCGCCAGGCCTTCGCGCCCTCCCGCCGCATCAGCCACCCGCCCAGGAACGCTTCGGCGATCAGAATGGCGATGGTGGGCAGCGCGCCGATCGTCTGTCCGACGCTGACCAGCAGCCACACCTCGATCACTGGCACGGTGATGAAGAAGAGCAGCACCAGCGGCGCCAGCCAGGGCCGGCGTCCGCGGGCGGGCGGCCGCGGCGAGGTCACTTGTCGGCGTCCCGTCGATCGCCGCTCCGCCTGGCTGCCTCGCGACGGATGGTGCTGTTCAGTTCGGCGACGGCCTCGCTGGCCCGCTGGGCGTACTTCTCGACCTCGGGACCGAGCCGTTCGGCGGCGTCCGCGGCCAGCTTGCTCACCTCGTGGGTCAGCCGCTGCGCCTCGGCGACCACCTTGTCGCTGACCTCGCCGGCCACCTTGGGCGCCTGCTGCGTGGCGAAGCCCAGGTAGCGCTTGGCCTGCCCGCCGCGCTTGACGATGCCCCACCGGGTGGTCAGCAGGGCCGCTTCGATCGCGATTCCGCTGCTCATCTTGGAGTCGCCGCGTTCCCGCTCGATGAACTCGATCGGCACCTCGACCACCCGGTAGCCGCGTTCGACGGCGCGGCGGGCCAGGTCGATCTGGAACGCGTAGCCGGCCGATTCGATGGTGTCCAGACCGATGCCGCGCAGCGTGTCGGCCCGGAACGCGCTGAACCCGCCGGTGATGTCCCGCAGCGGGATGCCGAGCATGATCCGCGACCACAGCGAGCCGCCCAGCGAGATCGCCTTGCGATGCCAGGGCCAGTTCTTGATCGAGCCGCCCGGCACCCAGCGCGACCCCTTCACCATGTCGGCGCGCTTCAGCGCCCGCAGCATGCTGGGCAATTGCTCGGGCTGGTGCGAGCCGTCCGCGTCGTGCTCCACCAGGACGCCGTAGCCGCGCTCCAGTCCCCAGCCGAACCCGGCGATGTAGGTCGCCCCCAGGCCCTCCTTGGCCTGCCGGTGCAGCACGTGCACCTGATCGTCGGCCGCCGCCAACTCGTCGGCGATCCGGCCGGTGCCGTCGGGCGAGTTGTCGTCGGCGATCAGGATGTCGGCGTCCGGGACGGCGCGACGCAGCCGCTGCACGATCGGGACGATGTTCTCGGCCTCGTTGTAGGTGGGGATGATGACGAGCACCTTGCCCAACTCAGCCCATTCCGGGGCGCTGGCGGCGTTGCTCGTGGTTTCGGTCACTGCGTCTCCTGGGTCGTTTCAGAGCTTCCATTCTGCCGCACCGACCCCTTGCGCCGCCGGGACCGCCACCCCGTCCAGGCGAGCGCGACCACGGTCAGAGCCAGGCCGGCGAGTTCCAGACCCTGGGAGTACGACGCGGCCGGCGTCAGGCCGCTGCGCAGCGGCAACTCCACCACTCCGGACGCGGACTGGAACTCGGGCAGGGTGAAGGCGACGCTGCCGTCCGGGCGGATCAGGCCGGAGGTGCCGGTGGTGGTCACCACCAGCACCTCGCGCCGCAATTCCGCCGCCCGCGCCCGGGTGATGGCGAACTGCTGCGGCACCTGGCGGGTGCCGACGTACATGGCGTTGCTGCTCTGCACCACGTTGACCTGGGCGCCGGCCCGCACCGTGTCGTGGACGGTGCCGTCGTAGGCCACCTCGTAGCAGATCACATCGCCGAGCTGCAGCGTGCGTCCGGGCAGGTCGACCGGCAGCACGCCCGGCCCGACGCCGGGAATCGACTGGGCGCCGACGTAGCGGACCACCGGGAAGAGCGGTTCGAGCAGGCTGCGCAGCGGCACCCACTCGCCGAACGGCACCAGGTTCCGCTTGTCGTACTGGGCGGCGGGCCCGGTGTTCGGATACCAGACGATCGCAGCGGTCTGCCGTTCGTAGGCGTCCGGATTCTCGGTGATCCCGCCGACCAGGATCGGGACGCCGACCGCGTCCACCGCGGCCCGGACGGCCTGCCCGGTCTGGGCGTCCCGAAACGGGTCCATGTCGGTGCCGTTCTCCGGCCACACCACCAGGTCGGGCTGGGGCAGCTCTCCGGACGCCACCCGCGCGGCCAGCCGCCGGGTCTCGTCCAGGTGGTTGCGGGTGATGGTGCGCGGCTCGCCCAGTCCGTAGATGCCGCCGCCGGGCGCGTTGCCCTGCACATAGCCGACCCGGACGCTGCCCTGCTCGGCACCGGCCGGCACCAGGGCGCCGAGCAGTCCGCTGAACAGCACCGCGACGGCGGCCAGAGCACCGGCCAGACGCCGGCGCGCACCGGCGGCCAGCAGCACCCAGGCCAGCAGCTGGGCGATCAGCGCCAGTGCGAACCCGGCCCCCGGGACGCCGACCAGCGGCAGCAGCCCGGCCAGCGGCGAGTCGATCGTGGTGTAGCCGAGCCGCAACCAGGGGAAGCCGCCGAAGGGAACGTTGCCGATCAGGTACTCGGTCAGCAACCAGCAGCCGGCCGCGATCAGCGGCCAGGCCCGGGACCGGCCGGCCAGCCGCAGCAGCACGCCGAGCACCGCCAGATAGCAAGCCTCCAGGGCCGCCAGGGCGATCATGGCCTGGACGAAGATGACGCTCATCCAGGTGACCCCGGTCAGGTACCAGGCGAAGCCGAACAGGAAGCCGGTGCCGGCCGCCTGCCGCCAGGTCGGCGCCGGCAGGGCGAGCAGGGTCAGGCAGCTGACCGCCACGATCAGCACCGGCCACCAGAGCGTGGGTGCGAAGCCGAGCGTCGCGGCGGCGCCGGTCAGCGCCGCCAAGGAACTGCGTACCCACCACGGCAGGGCGCGCAGACGGTCGGTCACCCGGGAATGCTACCCAGAGAACCGCTGATCTCCGCTGGTCGAGCTTGTCGAGACCCTGCTCGCAACGGGTTTCGACAAGCTCAGCCAGCGAGGCGCCGCATTGATCGGTGGCGCCGTGAGGTCACAGCACCGGGCGGTCCTTGAACGGCACCGACAGCACCAGGGTGGTGTGGGTGGACGCCCCGGCGGTGGTGCGGATCTGGGTGAGCAGCGCCTCCAGCTGGGCCGGGGTCTCCACCTGCACGATCAGGATGTAGCTGGCGTCCCCGGCGACGGAGTAGCAGGACACCACGTTGCTCAGGTGCTGCAGCCGTTCCGGAATCTGCTCGTCGGCGGCCGGGTCGGAGCCGTTCAACGCGATGAAGGCGGTCAGCCCCAGCCCCAGCGCCTCGGCGCTGATGTCGGCGCGGTAGCCGGTGATCAGGCCGCGCTGCTCCAGCCTGCGGACCCGTTGCTGGGCCGCCGAGGTCGACAACCCGGTCTCGCGTCCGATGTCGGTGTACGACATCCGGCCGTCCCTAGACAGCAGGGTGAGGATCTGGCGGTCCGTGCTCTCCATGGCCCAATCGTGTCACCATGTGCGGGTGGAACCGGCATTTCTTCAGCTTTATGACACGGCATCGCTGTATTTCCGGGCTTTTTTCGGTCTGCCGGGCTCGCTGCGGGCCGCTGACGGCCAGCCGGTGAACGCCGTCCGGGGTCTGTTGGACTTCATGGCGCGGTTCATCACCGAGTACCGGCCGACCCACGCCGCGGCCTGCTGGGACAACTCCTGGCGTCCGGCCTGGCGGGTCGAGCTGGTGCCCAGCTACAAGGCGCACCGGGTGCTGGCCGGCGACGTCGAGGTGGTTCCGGACGAGCTGAACAGCCAGGTGCCGCTGATCCTCGGGGTACTGGACGCCCTCGGCATCGCGGTGGTCGGAGCGGACGGCTACGAGGCGGACGACGTGATCGGCACCCTGGCCAGCACGGCGTCCGGACCGGTGGACGTCGTCACCGGCGACCGGGACCTGTTCCAGCTGGTCGACGACGACCGGCAGATCCGGGTGCTGTCGGTGGTCAAGGGGGTGCGCAACCACGAGCGGGTCACCGACGCTGTGCTGCGGGAGCGCTACGGGATCACCGGCGCCGGCTACGCCGACTTCGCGACGCTGCGCGGGGATGCCTCGGACGGGCTGCCCGGGGTGTCCGGGGTGGGCGAGAAGACCGCGGCCCGGCTGATCGCCGACTACGGCGACCTGGACGGTGTGCTGGCCGCCGCCTCCGCGGGCCGGCTCTCCCCCGCGCTCACCGCGCGGCTGGCCGCCGGCATCGACTATCTGGCCGGGGCTCGCGAGGTGGTCCGGGTGTGCCGCGACATCGACCTTGGGGTCAGCCTGGACGACCTGCGGCTGCCCACCAAACCGGCCAGGCCGGAGGTCTTCGCCGAACTCGCCGAACTGCTCAACCTGGGCGGTGCCGCCGACCGGATCGTCACCGCGCTGGCCTTGAACGCCTGACCCCTCCCTCCTCAGCCCCCCGGCGACCCGATCCCCGCCTGTCCCGCTCGCTCCTTCCTCAGCGCTCGCCTAACTATTTAGGGCTCGCTGAACTCGGCGAGCCCGAAATAGTTAGGCGAGCGCTGAGCAGGGTGGGGACGGGGTGGGCACGAGACACCTCCCGTGTCGTTTTCGGCTTCGTCCTGTCGTCGGGTTAGGCTGGGCCCCGTCCTTAGTCGATGCAGTGTCAGTCGATGGAGTTCGGTATGAGCAGCCTGCGTCTCCGCATTGAGCCGCTCGCCGGCGTCCGGATAGCCCCTGAGGAGAGTCTGCTACCAGTCCCTGCTGGTGCTGCCACCGTTCCGCGCTCGCGCGGGACGGTTTTTTATTGCCCACCGACCGGCCGCCTCCGGGAGGGAGTTCGCGCATGGCCGTCCTGATCATCAACACCGACAACACCGCGCTGCACACCGTGTCGTTGCAGCACGCCATCGGCATGCTGCTGCGCAAGGTCGCGGTGGTGGAATCCGCCCATCCCGAACTGGTCTTCGGGCCGTATCCGCAGCCCGAGGTGCTACGTCTGGTCCGCTACGTGAAGACCACCTTCCTGTACGGACGGGCCCCCGGCTGGACCAAGCGCGGGGTGTTGAAGCGGGACGGCCACAGTTGCGGCTACTGCGGTGAGCGGGCCACCACCGTCGACCACATCCTGCCCATCTCGCGCGGCGGCAGGAACACCTGGTCGAACACCGTCGCGGCTTGCCACAGCTGCAATTCACGGAAGGCGAACCGGACGCCGGGCGAGGCCGGGATGCCGCTGCGGACCGAGGCCTACGCGCCCACCCGCTCGCAACTGATGGTTGCCTGAGTCGGCTCAGCCCCGGCTCAGCACGTAGACCGCGGCACCGGCGCGCAGGTTCGCGGCGCGCAGGTGCTTGCCGAGCCGCTCCCCGGCCAGGGTCAGGTTGATCCGCTGATCGATCACCAGGCCCAGCTTGGCGAACAGGTCCTCCAGGTCGACCAGGGTGGTGAACCGCAGGTTCGGCGTGTCGTACCAGGAGTACGGCAGCTCGCGTGACATCGGCATCCGGCCGCGCAGCAGCATCAGCCGGTGCTGCAGCAGGCCGAAGTTCGGCACCGAGACGATCAGCCGGCCGGCGATCCGGGCCATCTCGCGCAGCACCACCTCGGGACGCCGGATGGTCTGGATGGTGCGGGACAGCACCACCGTGTCGTAGGACGCCGAGGCGAACAGCGACAGGTCCTCGTCCAGGTCGAGTTCCATCACCGGGACGCCGGCGACAATGGCGGCCAGCACCTTGTCCGGGTCGATCTCGACGCCGGTCCCGGTGCAGCCGTGCTCGGTCATCAGGTGGTGCAGCAGCGCGCCGTCGCCGCAGCCCAGGTCGAGCACCCGGGACGCGTTCGGCACCAGGTGCGCGATCAGGTCGAGGTCGGGACGCAGGTTCATCGCAGACCCTCCCGGCTGGCCCGGTCGAACCAGCCGCGCAGCGTGTCGTGGTAGCGCGGCACCGGCAGCAGGAACGAGTCGTGCCCCCAGCTGGCCGGGATCTCCCGGAAGCTGACCGGCTGCCGGGCGTTCTCCAGGTGCTTGACGATGCGGCGCGAGTGGTCGGTGCTGAACCGCCAGTCGGTGTCGAACGACATCACCAGGAATTGCACCGGACAGGACGCCACCGCCGCGGTGGCGTGCGGCCTGCTGAACGGGTCGAAGTAGTCCATCACCCGCGACAGGTACAGGTAGGACAGCGCGTCGAAGCGCTCCAGGAAGACCCGGCCCTGGTGGTCCAGGTAGCTCTCCACCGCGAAGTCGATGCCGAAGCCGGGCTTGTCCCGGGCCGGATGCGGAGTGCGGCCGAATTTCTCGCTGAACGCGTCCTCGCTGAGGTAGGTGATGTGCGCCATCATCCGGGCGGTGCGCAGCCCGAGCCGGGGCACCACGCCGTGCTCGGCGTAACGGCCGTCGTTGAAGTCGGGGTCGTCCATGATCGCCCGCCGGGCCACCGCCGAGAAGGCGATGTTCTGCGCGGTCAGCCGGGACGAGGCCGCGACGATCGCCGCGTTGCTGAGCTGCTCGGGGTAGCGCAGCGCCCACTCCAGCACCTGCATGCCGCCCAGCGAACCACCCAGCGCGGCCAGCAGCCGTTCGATGCCCAGGTGGGCCAGCAGCGCCCGGTGCACGGTGACGAAGTCGGCCATGTCGAGCAGCGGGAAGTCGAGGCCGTAGGCGCGTCCGGTGGCCGGGTCGATCGAAGCCGGGCCGGTGGTGCCCTGGCAGCCGCCGAGCAGGTTGGCGCAGATCACGAAGAACCGGTCGGTGTCCAGCGGCTTGCCGGGTCCGATCAGGTTGTCCCACCAGCCGGGTCGCTTGGCCCCGGCGTGGAATCCGGCGGCGTGGGCGTCCCCGGTCAGGGCGTGACAGATGACGACGGCGTTGTCCCGGGCGTCCGAGAGGGTGCCGTAGGTCTCGTACGCCACGTCGACCGGCCCCAGTGTGGACCCGCCGGCCAGGACCAGCGGGTCATCGGCGGTGAACAGCCGGGCGACGTGGGTCTCGACGATGCCGAGCGAACCGTTGTCGGGCATGCAAGCAGACCGTTGCCGTTCAGAACTGGGCGAGGGCCTGATCGAGGTCGGCGATCAGGTCGTCGACGTTCTCGATGCCGATCGAGAGCCGGACCATCTCGGGCGCCACGCCGGCCGCCACCAACTCGTCCTCGGTCAGCTGCGAGTGGGTGGTCGAGGCGCTGTGGATGACCAGCGACTTGGCGTCGCCGATGTTGGCCAGATGGCTGAACAGCTGCAGCGACTCGACGAACGTCGATCCGCCTTCACGGCCGGCCTTGAGCCCGAACGATACGATGCCGGACGCGCCGCGCGGCAGCAGCCGCCGGCTGGTCTCGTACCAGGGCGAGGACTCCAGGCCGGGGTAGTTCACCCAGGCCACCGCCGGATGCGCCTCGAGATGCCGGGCCACCGCCAGCGCGTTGCTGCTGTGCCGCTCCATCCGCAGGTGCAGCGTCTCCAGCCCCTGCAGGAACAGCCACGAGTTCAGCGGTGCCACCGCCGCGCCGGTGTTGCGCAGCAGCACGGTGCGGGCCCGGATGATGTAGGCCAGGTTGCCGGCCGCCTCGGTCCAGACCACCTCGTGGTAGGCGTGGTCGGGCCGGGTCAGGCCGGGGAACCGCTCGGCGTGCGCCGCCCAGTCGAAGTTTCCGGAGTCGACGATCACCCCGCCCAGCGAGGTGCCGTGGCCGCCGATGTACTTGGTGGCGGCATGCACCGCGATGTCGACGCCGTGGTCGAACACCCGGCACAGGTAGGGCGTCGGCACCGTGTTGTCGACGATGAACGGCAGCCCGAGCGCATGGGCGGCGGCCGACCAGGCGTCCAGGTCGACCACGTTGACCTGCGGGTTGCCGACCGTCTCGCCGAAGACCAGCTTGGTCCGCTCGTCGACGTGCTGGGCCAGTTCGTCCGGCTTCTCCGGGTCGACGAAGCGGACCTCGATGCCGAACTGCGGCAGGGTGTGCGCGAACAGCGCGTAGGTGCCGCCGTAGAGGGTGGACAGCGCGACGATGTTGTCGCCGGCGTAGGTGAGGTTCAGCACCGCGTAGGTGATCGCGGACGCCCCGGACGCCGTGGCCAGCGCCCCGACCCCGCCCTCCAGCGCCGTCATCCGCTCTTCGAAGACGTTCTGGGTGGGGTTCATGATCCGGGTGTAGATGTTGCCCGGCACCTTCAGCGCGAACAGGTCGGCGGCGTGCTCGGTGTCGTCGAAGACGTACGACGTGGTCTGGTAGATCGGCACCGCGCGAGCGTTGGTCGCCGGGTCGGCCTTCTCCTGGCCGGCATGGACGGCGAGGGTTTCGGGCTGGTAGGTCATCGTCGGGCTCACCCTTCAGTGGACAGCCCGCCCAGCCTAGCCATCCGCCGCCGGGCGACCTTCCTCACTCGGAGTCCGGACGGGTGCGGCGCGGAACTCCTCCAGCACCTCGTAGCGCGCGCCGGAGGGACGCAGCTCGGAGCGGATCAGTGCGAACGCGCCGGCCTGGAACGCCGCGGGCGGGAAGCTCTCCACGATCCGCAACCAGCGGGTCAGCTCGCCCGGCCGGCGGCGCCGCGCCAGGGTCAGGTGCGGACGGTGTTTGGCGTTGTCGGAGGGGACGCCGACACGGCCGGCAGCCGTCCGGACCCGTCGGCTGAGCGCGCTGAACTCGTCCGATCCGGCGGCCACCGCCCAGTACAGCACCCGGCCGGCGGCCGGGTTGGGGAACGCGCCCGCCCCGTCCAGCACCAGCCGGAACGGGTCGCGGCGGACGTCGCCGAGGGCACGGTGCAGGGCTTCGACGCGGCCGTCGGGGACGTCGCCGAAGAAGGCCAGGGTGAGGTGCCAGTTGTCCCGGGCGGCCCAGCGCAGATCGGGATCGGCGGATCGGCGGGGCTCCACGAACACCTCCAGCGCGTCGAGCACCGGTGCGGGCGGGACCGCGGCGGCAAACAGTCGCATCGTCATCGGGACGATTCTAGGTTTCCCCGGCCGTTGCGCGGTCGGTCGGCCTTGGTCCGAGTGACACAATGAAGCCGGCACGCACCGGGTGGAAGGACACGAAGTCATGGCAGCGATCAAGGACCGCCTCAAGCAGGAGTTGGTGGCGGCGTTGAAGTCCCACGACGAGGCCCGCAAGTCGACCGTCCGGATGGCGCTGGCGGCGATCGCCAACGAAGAGGTGGCCGGCAAGGCCGCGAAGGAGCTCACCGACGCCGAGGAGCAGACGGTGCTGGCCCGCGAGTCGGCCAAGCGCAAGGACTCCGCCGAGGCCTACACCGCCGGCAACCGTCCCGAACTCGCCGCGAAGGAGCTGGCCGAGGCGGCGATCCTGGCCGAGTTCCTGCCACAGCAGCTGACCGAGGCCGAACTGGCCGCGATCGTCGCCGAGGAGGTGGCCGCGGTGACCGCCGCACTGGGCGCCCCGCCCACCATGCGCCAGATGGGCCAGGTGATGAAGGGCGTCACCCCGCGGATCGCGGGACGTGGCGACGGCAAGACGGCCGCGGCTTTGGTGAAGGCGGCGCTTTCTTGAACCACGACCGGGCTCCGCGGCCGCGGGTGCCGTGGGCGGTGCGCCTGGCCGGCGTCCTGGTCGTCGTCGGCCTGGCGCTGGCCGGCGTCCACTACGCCACCCCGTCCACACCGACCGCGCGCGGCGGTGCGGTGGGCAGCCGCGGCGTCCACGTCGGTCAGCCCCAGGGCCAGGGCAAGGGCGAGTCGGTCCCCGGCTCGACCAAGGGGTCGCCGAGCGGCAACGACGGCGGCACGCTGCCGCGCAAGGGCTACCGGTTCCGCTACGGCCCGAACCACACCACCCGGGTGGTGCTCAGCTTCGACGACTGCCCGCGCAGCCTGGCCGAGGAGCACACGGTGCTGGCCGGGGCCGCCCAGCTCGGCATCGGGCTGATGCTCTTCCCGACCGGGAACTGCATTCGCAGCGGGCATTTCGACGCCGGGTACGCCCGGTCCCAGGGCCACTACGTGTTCAACCACTCGATCACGCACCCCCAGCTGACCAAGCTGAGCTATGCCGGCGTCCTGGCCCAGCTCGCCCCACCCGGGATCCAGTCCCGCTACGGGCGTCCGCCGTTCGGCGATTGGAACGCCACCGTGGCCCGGGCCTACGCGGCCAAGGGGATGCGGATCTGGCTGTGGACGATCGACACCGACGATTGGCGCGGGCACACCGAGGCGGCCGTGGTGAAGACCGTCACCCAGACGTCGCGGGCCGGCGACACCGTCCTGATGCACATGCAGTGGAACGGGTTCTCGGTGGACGCGCTGACCCAGATGCAGGCCGGCCTGGCCAAGCGCGGGCTCCAGGTCTGCCGCAATTTCGGCGGCACCACCCCGGTGCGGTCCTGGACGGTGCGCTGCTGAACTGGCGCCGGGGCTACCGCACAGTGCTCGCCGGGCCGTAGGGTTCGGCCATGAAACGCCTGCTGACGCTGCTGTCGCTGATGGTCCTGAGTGCCTGCACGATCGGGCAACCGGCTGCCAACACGGTGCCGCCAGCACCGACGCCGCTGGAGACGCCGAGCGTCAGCGATTCGGGCTCGCCCTCCCCCAGCCCCTCGGAGGACTCCCCCAGCGGCTCGCCGTCCCCGGATCCGAGCACCGACCCGGAGGAGTCGCCGTCGGAGCAGCCGAGCGGTTCCCCCTCGCCCAGCACGTCCACCTCGACCTCGCCCGACCCGTCGACCTCGCCCGCCGGCTCCGCCGGCAGCTTCCGGGCCCCCGGCGAGGTGCTCGACCTCGGCGGCGAAGTTACCGTGACGGTGCTGGACAGCAAGCGGGCCAAGGTGTCCGGGCACCGCTCCAACCAGGTGCTGGTGATGGCGAAGAGCTGCAACGTGACGGCGGCCGCCGGCATCGAACTCACCTGGGACAGCTGGGTGCTGCTCGGCCCGGACAGCGAGGAGTACCCGGCCAGCACGACCCGCGGCAATTCCGAGCCGGTGCCGGTCTACCCCAACGGCAGCGGACGGCTGTACAAGCCCGGCCAGTGCGCCAAGGGCTGGATCGTGTTCGACGTCCCGACCAGCGCGAAGCTGTCCGGCGTCCGGTACATGAACAGCAACGGCGACTCCGGCCAGTGGCGGCTGAACGCCAACATCTGAGCCGTCGTCTCGGTGCTGAGTAGGGCGTGGCGGTTCCGTCACGGGTGCCGGCCGTCCTCGAGTGGGCCGCCCGCGAAGGGCGCATGGGGCGTAGACTGTGTTACATGTCTCACACGCTGACGCTTCGGTTGCCGGATGACCTGGGCGCCCGGTTGAACCGGCTTGCCGAATCGACCAGTCGCCCCAAGTCGTTCTACGTCCGCGCTCTGCTCGAAGATCACCTTTCGGAGCTTGAGTACGTAGCCGGTCTCGACGCCGAGGCCGAAGCGATCCGCCGCGGTGGTGCGCCTACTCGTCCGATGGATGAGCTCACTCGCGAACTCGGGTTCGATCCTGAAGAGCTGCGCGGCGAGGCACGCTCAGGCGTCGATGCGTAGCCGAAGGCCACGCATCCGGCTATGAGCAGGTTCGAGCTGGTCCGTTCGACGACGTTCGACAAGAGGATCCGCCAGCTTGACCGGCAGGTTCAGCGTCGGGTGCTCGTGGCGCTGTACGAGCTTGTCCAGCTCCCCGACCCCACCGCGCGGCTGAAACCGCTGCGGCACTCGAAGGCCGGTCTGTGGCGGCTCCGTGTCGGCGACTACCGGGTGATCGTGAGCGTTCAGAACTCCGAGCTGACCGTCATCGCCATCGACGTCGGCCACCGAAGCAACATCTACGACTGACAGAGCGACAATGAGGAGGGAGGCTGCTTCGCAGGCGTGGCTCCCGGACTCGATCCGGGATCTCTCCCGCCTGAGATCCCGGGTCGGAGCCAGGGACGACGTCGATCATCAGTGCTTCCCTAAGGTGGACGCGTGAGCCTCCCTTCCCGTCCGGACGACGATCGGCGCGACCTGCACCTTCGGGTCGGCACCGCGCAGCGTGAGGGTGCCCTCGAGGTGCTGCGGAACGCGGCGGCCGACGAGCGGATCACCTTCGCCGAGTTGGAGGCCCGGGTGCCGCAGGTGCTGCACGCCGTCACCCGACGCGACCTGGCCGCCGTGCTGGACGACCTGCTGCCGGCGACCGAGATCGACGGTGTGGTCGGCGGCGATCCCCCGGTCGGAACCGGCGCCGGCTACAGCTGGGACAACCCGCTGGTGCTGGAGCGCGAGGGCTGGCGTGAGCTGTACATCGCGCACGCCTGGGAGGTGCCGCCGTTCCTGGAGGTGCACGCCTCGATCGGCGGCGTCCGGCTCGACTTCACCGACGCGATCCCGCGGGCCAAGATCATCGATCTGGTGATCATCGTCGGCAACTGGGGCACCACCCAGCTGATCGTGCCCGAAGGCTGGGGCGTGGACGTGGCGTCCTGGCAGACCGACGTCTCCACCCTCCAGCTGAACGGCATCCGGACCCGGCCCAGGCCGGGCCTGCCCCGGATCATCGTCCGCGGCCAGACCAACGGCTCGGTGTACGTCCGCAAGCCCACCGACCGCGACCGCAAGCGCGCGGCCCGCGACCTGGAGCGCAACGGCGGCACCCCGCCGGCTCTGCCCCGCGCCTGAGCCGAGCCGCACGCCGGCACCGAGGTCCCCGGCGGCTCGCCCAGGGATCGATCATGCGACATGGCTGAATGCCGGGTGAACCCGGCCGGCGGGGTCTC
>NZ_JASGDE010000116.1:0-6548 GCF_047607385.1 Micropruina sp. | reverse complement strand
GTCCCGGCGGCGGTCCGGCCGGCGGTGGCGGCGGTCGCGGTCGTGGTGGCCGCGGCGGCTCCGGCACCCAGGGTGCTTTCGGTCGCGCCGGTGGCCCGGCCAAGCGCGGACGCAAGTCGAAGAAGCAGCGCAGGCAAGAATTCGACCAGATGGAGGCGCCGACCATTGGTGGCGTCCGGATCCGTTCCGGTGACGGATCCACCGTCCGGCTGCGTCGCGGTGCCTCGCTGACCGACCTCGCCGAGAAGATCGGCGTCGATCCCGCGTCGCTGGTGCAGGTGCTGTTCAACCTGGGCGAGATGGTCAACGCCACCCAGTCGGTGGCCGACGACACGCTGCAGGTGCTGGGTGCCGAGCTCAACTACAACATCGAGGTCGTCTCGCCCGAGGACGAGGACCGCGAGCTGCTGGAGAGCTTCGACATCGAGTTCGGTGAGAACGAGGGCGGCGAGGAGGACCTCGCGCCGCGTCCGCCGGCCGTCACCGTGATGGGCCACGTCGACCACGGCAAGACCAAGCTGCTGGACGCGATCCGCAACACCAACGTGGTCGCCGGCGAGGCCGGTGGCATCACCCAGGCGATCGGCGCCTACCAGGTGGCCACCGAGGTCGACGGCATCGAGCGCAAGATCACCTTCATCGACACCCCGGGTCACGAGGCGTTCACCGCCATGCGTGCCCGCGGTGCCAAGTCGACCGACATCGCCGTGCTGGTGGTCGCTGCCGACGACGGTGTGATGCCGCAGACGATCGAGGCGCTGAACCACGCCAGGGCGGCCGACGTGCCGATCGTGGTCGCGGTGAACAAGATCGACAAGGAGACCGCCGATCCGGCGAAGGTGCGCGGCCAGCTCACCGAGTTCGGCCTGGTGCCCGAGGAGTACGGCGGCGACACCATGTTCGTCGACGTCTCGGCCACCGCCCGGCTCGGCCTGGACGACCTGCTGGAGGCGATCGTGCTGACCGCCGACGCGGCGCTCGACCTGCGCGCCAACCCGGACATGCCCGCCCAGGGTGTCGCCATCGAGGCGCATCTGGACAAGGGCCGTGGCCCGGTCGCCACCGTGCTGGTGCACCGTGGAACGCTGCACACCGGCGACTCGATCGTGGCCGGCTCGGCTCACGGCCGGGTTCGCGCGATGATCAACGACCAGGGCGAACAGGTCAGCGAGGCGCCGCCGTCCATGCCGGTGCAGGTGCTCGGCCTGACCTCGGTGCCGGGTGCCGGCGACAACTTCCTGGTCGTCGAGGACGACCGGATGGCTCGCCAGATCGCCGACAAGCGGGAGGCCCGGCAGCGGGCGGCCATGCATGCCAAGACCACCCGGCGCAAGACCCTCGACCAGCTGTTCGAGCAGTTGGAGAAGGGCGAGACCCAGGAGCTCAAGCTCATCCTCAAGGGCGATTCGGCCGGTTCGGTCGAGGCCCTGGAGGACGCGCTGTCGCAGATCGACGTCGGCGACGAGGTCAGCCTGCGGGTCATCGACCGCGGTGTCGGTGCGATCACCGAGACCAACGTGTCGCTCGCCGAGGCGTCCGACGCGGTGATCATCGGCTTCAACGTCCGGCCGCAGGGCAAGGCCACGCAGCAGGCGGACGCCGCCGGTGTCGACATCCGGTACTACTCGGTGATCTACGCCGCGATCGACGAGGTGGAGGCCGCCCTGAAGGGCATGCTGAAGCCGATCTTCGAGGAGAAGGTCACCGGCCAGGCCGAGATCCGCGAGATCTTCCGGTCGTCCAAGTTCGGCACGATCGCGGGCTGCATGGTGATCGACGGCTCGGTGAAGCGGAACTCCAAGGCGCGGTTGCTGCGTGACGGTGTGGTGGTCGCCGAGACCTCCATCGCCTCGCTGCGGCGTGAGAAGGACGACGCCACCGAGGTCCGCGAGGGCTACGAGTGCGGCATGACGCTGGCGAACTACTCCGACATCAAGATCGACGACATCATCGAGACCTTCGAGATGGTCGAGAAGCCGAGGGATTGATGGGCAACCCGCGCTACATCAAGGTCGCCGAGCAGATCAAGGTGATCGTGGCGGAACTCCTGGAACGGCGGATCAAGGATCCGCGGCTGGGCTTCGTCACCGTCACCGACGTCCGGCTCACCGGCGACGGCCGCGAGGCGACGATCTTCTACACGGTGCTCGGTGACGAGCAGTCCCGGGTGGACACCGCGCATGCGCTGGAGTCCGCCCGCGGGCTGATCCGCTCCACGGTGGGCAAGCAATTGGGGATGAAGTTCACCCCGACGATCGCCTTCGTGCTGGACGCCGTGCCGGAATCCGCCGCCCAGATCGAGGACGTCCTGGCCCGGGCCCGCGCCGCCGACGAGGCGGTTGCGGCCCAGGCCGCCGGTGCCACGTACGCCGGTGACGCCGACCCGTACAAGAAGCCCGACGAGGACGAGGACGCGGCCGAGTAGGCCGGTCCCCACCCTCGCGCGGCGTCCCTTCCGCCCCGCTAGGCCCTCCCTAATCAGTTCAGCCCTCCCGTATACGGGAGGGCTGAACTGATTAGGCAGGGGTTTACCGGTCGGTTCTCTCGTGGGTGCCGGTGTGACGCCCACCGTTCCCGGACGTGGTCCGTCCGGAACCCGGCCTAGGCTGACTCTCACCATCGGGCGAGGCTCAGGAGGGTGACATGGCGCAGTACCGGGTCGAAGCGCTGAGCGAAGCCACCTGGCCGGCGTTCGAGGCGCTGGTCATCAAGCACAACGGGATCTTCGGCGGCTGCTGGTGCATGTGGTTCCAGCCGGACGCCGACCGCCAGGGCCAGGGCGGGGGACAGCCGGCCAAGCATCGGCTGGTGGTCCAGGGCCGCACCCATCACGCGCTGGTGATGGACGGCGACGCCGCGGTCGGGTGGTGCGAGTACGGCACACCCGACGAACTGCCGCGGATCTACCACCGCAAGGAGTACCAGGCCAGCGGCATCGAACCCACCGGCTACCGGATGCCGTGCTTCTTCGTCGACCGGAACCATCGCCGCCGGGGCGTCGCCACGCTGGCCCTGCGCGGCGCTCTCGACCTGATCGCGGACGCCGGCGGCGGCACCGTCGAGGGCTACCCGCGGGTGGACGTCGGCCAGAAGAAGCTGTCGGCGTCCTTCCTGTTCAGCGGCTCGGTCGGCATGTTCGCCGGTGCCGGCTTCACCCGCGGTCCCGACCTGGGCAGATTCCGGTGCATCATGCGGCGTAAGGTCGAGCCCGCGGCCGGTTGAGCCGACAACAGCCGAGGAGGACGAATGGGTTCAGGGCACCGCGGCGAGGGCGTCCCGCGATGAGCGTCGACCGGGACAACTGGGCCGGCACGGTCCGCTACCGGGCGCCGCGGATCGTCGCCCCCGGCACGCTCGCCGAGGCCCAGCGGCTGGTGGCGTCCAGCAGCAAGGTGCGCGCCCTGGGTACCCGGCACTCCTTCAACCGGCTGCCCGACACCGAGGGCGTGCTGCTTCACCTGGGCGAACTCCCGGCGGACCCGGTGATCGACACCGGCGCGATGACGGTCACCGTCGGCGGCGGCACCCGCTACGGCGTCCTGGCCCGGCACCTGGAGGAGCGCGGCCTGGCCCTGCACAATCTGGGATCGCTGCCGCACATCAGCGTCGCCGGCGCCATCTCGACCGGCACCCACGGCTCCGGCGACCGGCTCGGCAGCCTGTCGTCGGCGGTGCGCGGGCTGCAGTTCATCGGGCCGTCCGGCGATCTGGTCGACGTCCGGGCCGGCGATCCCGGGTTCGAGGGCATGGTGGTCGGGCTCGGCGCGTTCGGCCCGATCACCCGGGTGACGCTGGCTGTCCAGCCCTCCTACCGGATGCGCCAGGACGCCTACCTGAACCTGCCCTGGCAACGGCTGATGGACGATCTCGACGGCGTCACCGGGGCGGCCTACAGCGTCAGCCTGCTGACCACGTGGACGGCGCCGGCGATCCAGCATGTCTGGGTGAAGTCGCTGCTCGACCAGCCGATCGTCACCGCCGAGCAACTCGGCGCCGCACCGGCGCTGCGTGAGACACCGGACAATATGAACCCGTTCGGCGTCGAGGGGCCGTGGTGCGCCTGCCTGCCGCACTTCCGGCTGGACCGGGTGCCGAGCCTGGGCGCGGAGATCCAGACCGAATACCTGCTGCCGCGCGACCGTGCGGTCGAGGCGCTCGGCACGCTGCGCGAGATCGGACGCCTGATCGACCCGGTGCTGGAGATCTCCGAACTGCGCACCGTGGCCGCGGACGGGTTGTGGCTGTCGCCGGCGTTCGGACGGGACAGCCTGGCCATCCACTTCACCTTCCGGCGCGATCCGGACGGGGTGGCGCAGGTGCTGCCGGTGATCGAGGCGCGGCTGCTGCCGCTGGGCGCCCGTCCGCACTGGGGCAAGCTGTTCGACGCCGGCGCCGACGCGCTCGGCCCGCTCTACCCCCGGATGGACGACTGGCGCGACCTGCAGCGGGCGTACGACCCGGAGGGCAAGTTCGGCAACCGGTTCATCGAGCGGCATGTCACCGGGCCGCGGTCGGGGTGAGCGGCGACCACCCCCGGGCCACTAGCCTGAGCCGGTGAGCGCGTCCGGAATCCTCGTCGTCGACAAGCCGTCCGGTTGGACGTCGCACCAGGTGGTCGGACGCTGCCGCCGGCTGCTCGGCACCCGCAAGGTCGGCCACGCCGGCACCCTGGATCCGATGGCCACCGGCGTCCTGGTCGTCGGGGTGGGCCGGGCCACCCGGTTGCTCGGGCATCTGGCGCTGACCACCAAGAGCTACACGGCCACCATCCGGCTCGGGCAGGCGACCATCACCGACGACGCCGAGGGCGAGGTCACCTCCTCCGCCGGTGCATCCGGCCTCGCCGATGCCGCCATCGAAGCCGCGATCGCGCCCCTGCGCGGCGACATCGTCCAGGTGCCGTCCACCGTCTCGGCGATCAAGATCAACGGCGAGCGGTCGTACGCCCGGGCCCGGCGCGGCGAGGACGTCGTGCTGCAGGGCCGTCCGGTCACCGTCTCCCGCTTCGACGTCCTGGAGCGGCGTGACGCACAGGTCGACGGCATCACCGTCACCGATCTGGACGTGGTCGTGGACTGCTCGTCCGGCACCTACATCCGGGCGCTGGCCCGCGACCTGGGCGTCGCCCTCGGCACCGGGGGACACCTGACCGCGCTGCGCCGCACCCGGGTTGGATCGTTCGGGCTGGACGGCGCGCTGAGCCCCGAGCAACTCACCGCGGACCCGCCGCGGCGTCCGGACCTGATCGCCCTGGACGCCGTCGCCCGGCAGAACTTCCCCTGGGTCGAACTGGACGCCGACGAGGCCCGCGCGGTCGGCTACGGACGCCCGCTGCACCGCAGCCTGCCCGGCGAGCCGGCCGCCCTGCTGCACGACGGGGAACTGCTGGCGCTCTACCGCCAGGACGGCGACCGTGCCGTCCCGGTGGCCGTCCTGGTCGGGTAGCAAGCGCTGCTTCGCCGCGCGTGTCGCGGACCGGAGCCCGGCCGGTCGACCAACACCCGGCGGGTCACGGACTGACCCTCCCGAGACCGGCGCCCTCCGGACTCTACGATCGGCCCGACTGTCGGCAGCGGAGCGGAGAAGCATGGACCTGACCAGTATCAAGAAGGCCGCCGTCCGCGGACTCACCCCGGGCCGGCCGTTCCAGGACCCTCCGATGATCCTCCGGCTGGTGATCGGGATGGTGTTGGCGTCGGTCGTCGGCTACGCGACCAACAGCCCGCAGACCCAGGTGATCCTCACCGTCGGGGCGCTGCTGGCCGGGGTCTCGCTCACCCTGCCGCACAACCGGTCGCGGCTGGTCGCGGCCGCGCTCGGCTCGTTGGCGCAGGCGCTCGGGCTCTACCTCGGCGTCACGCTGTCCGGCCAGTGGTGGGTGGCGCTGGCCCTGGCCTTCCTCGGCTTCCTGGCGTCCGGCCTGCTCCGGGCGGTGGCGGTCGGGATCAGCATGCGGGTGATGCTGATGACGATCCTGTTCCTGGCCTTCGCCGAGATGGGCCGTGGCCTGAACGCTCCGCCGCTGAGCGTCGCGCTGGGGTTCCTGGCCGGTGCCGCGATCATGCTCGCCATCCAGCTGTTCCCGCCTTATGAGCCGCGCTACGCGTCGCAACGCAAGGCGGTCAGCGGGTTCTACCGCTCGCTCGCCGGCGCCGGCCCGGTCGGAGCCGCGCTGCTGGCGGCGGACCGCAGCCTCGCGCTGCTGCGCGCCGACGGCAACGATCAGCTCACCCGGTTCGTCCAGCTGGTCGAGCGTGGTGAAGAGATCGCCCAGTTGCTGCTGGCGCTGGAGAATCGTCCCGGCTCGGACGCCGAGGCCTGGCGTGCGGTGGCGGCCGAGCGGCTGTCCGGCGTCGCGGCCCGGGTCGCCCAGCCGAACCTGCCCGGCGAGCCGGCACCGTCCTGGCCGCACGGCACGGCGAGCGGCGTCCAGCAGGCGTTGCAGCGCGCCGTCGAGATCGCCGAGCAGGTCGCCTCCGGTGCGGCGGCGCCGCCGGCGTCCGACGAGCGGCGCACCCCGTCGTCCTGGGAGCTCGTGAAGGACGAGC
>NZ_JASGDE010000115.1:0-5938 GCF_047607385.1 Micropruina sp. | reverse complement strand
CCCGACCCGAACGGACCCCGATGACACCGAACACACACCAGCCGAACCGAAATTCCGGAAGCCCGTCCGACCCCCTGGCGTCCACAGAGACGAACAAACAGCAGCCCGTCGAGGGTCAGTGCCCGAAAGGCAGTCACCGCCCTCAGGGGACGACCCCGCTGCGGGTTCCTGTGACGAAACGATTCGCGTTCGTCGAAGGCCGCCCAGCACCCCAAGGCAGCCACGCGTACCGCGGCCACCGCGGCGGCAAACCGATCCTCACCGAGTCGTCGAAGTACGTCGCACCCTGGCGGGAAACCATCAAGCTCGCCGCCGCACGGCACGGCGGGATGCTCCCCGCCGGCCCTGTCGCCGTCGAACTCGACTTCCTGCTCCCGAGACCGCAACGCTGCCCGCGCCCGACACCGCCCGCGATCAAGCGAGTGGGGGACCTCGACAAGCTCGTACGCGCCGTCCTCGATGCCATCACCGGCGTGTGGATCGCCGACGACGCGCACGTCACCCGGCTAGCGGCCACGAAGCGCACCGCCGAACCCGACGAAACACCAGGCTGCGCGATCAATGTGCACACCCTCGAACGCCCCTAGTCGCGAACCGACCAGCCGGGGTGCAACCACACCGGTACCCTGGCTGACACGCCACCCCGAAGGAGAACCACCGTGACCCACATCCCCGACGACCTCTCGTCCATGCCGCCCACCACCGGTGACCTCGACGACACCCAGCGCGCCACCCTCGAAGCAGTTGGAGCCATCGCCTCGAAGTCGCCGCCATCCTCGATGGAAAACGCCGCCGGGATCCGCCGCAACCAGGGCGAACTGAACATGCACGCCCACCAGATCCTCGCCAGCCGAGGTGACACCCAGTGATGGCCGAACCGAACACTGCGGCCACGATCTACGACCACAACTGGCAGCAGCTCGCGGCCGCACCCTGGCCCGAACTCGCCGGGGAGGTGAGTGCCCAGTGAATTACTTCTCGTCAGCCGCTGTCGACCCGTATCGGGTCTGCGGTACCACTCTCACCACCGACATCAACGGCTGCCGCGACGAACGCGGCCACCTGGTCGCGTACGTCCACCTCCGTGAGCATGGCGCCGCGTGGAAGACGCTCGGGGAGATCCACGCCCTGCACGCGCCGAACCCGGAGGGCATCGTCCCGTGGTGCCCGACCTGCCGATGCCCGGCACCGTGCGAGACACGCCGCCTCACCACCGCAGCCATGCCGGTGCAGCCATGAGCACGCCCGACTGCCCGTTCTGCGAGTACGCCGCCCACCAGGTGCACCCCGGCGACGCGTACAGCGTCGCCGTCGATGTGGACGGCCGCACCGTCACGTTCGACCGCGCCCGACCAGTCATGTGGTTCGAGCCGCTCAACCCCGTGACACCCGGCCACATGCTGTTCGTGCCCACCGAGCACGCCGCGCACGGCGCCGACGTGCTCGCTTCCGCAGCCTGGCGGTCCGCCTACCTGTACGCGACCACCGGCGACCAGTACGGCACGGACTTCAACCTGATCGTGAACGCCGGCCCCTCGGCGACCCAGACTCTCGAGCACCTGCACATCCACTACGTGCCTCGCCGCGACGGCGACGGCCTCGCACTGCCCTGGACGGTGCAGCCATGACCGCCGTCTACGTCGTGCTGGCCGCCATCACGGGAGTCGCCGCATGGGGGTGGTGCTGGGCCACCTGCATACGCCTCGCCGACCTCGTCGGCCGCCAGTACGACACCGACCGCAGGATCCGCCGCCGATTCGTCGGCGCCTGCGCAGGCGTCGCCGGCCCCATCGTCCTGCTCTACCTCACCGGCTGGTGGCTGGTCGACGGCACCAGCAGCGGCCGCATCGCCCGGTACATGCACCCCGTCGACACCCGCCGGGACCAGCACCGGAAACGTGCCGAGCAACTCAAGCGCGAAGCGGATCACATCCGCGAACTCCACGAACTCAGCACCGACCCCGCCGAACGGAAGCTCCTCAAGTCCGTGTTCAACAGCCTCCGCGACCAGGCCCTCGACGAAGCCCGGAAGGCCAGCTGATGTTCACGCTCCGCGACGACGAAGACGTCCTCGACCCCGAGAGTTTCCGCACCCTCGGCGAGGCCGTCGCCCGCACCCGCTACCCGCTGTGGGCCGGACGCCCCTGGACGCTGTACGGCCCCAACGGCCGCCCCGCCTACTCCCACCGCTACCCGAAGGACTGACCATGCCGAAGAAGACTCACGACAGCACCACCATCACCGGGAAGCCGCGCGCATTCGAGACGCAAGAGCTGCGGGCCGGGCACCTCGACGACGCCCAGCTGGCACGCGCCGAAGCCCTCGACCGCGCCCGCCAAGCCACCAAGCAGACCGGCGGGTTCGGAGCCGCGGCCGCCGAGCCCTACGGCCTGATCGACGTAGCCACGTGGATCCTCGACGGCCAAGATCCGCTGAGCGACGAACCGGCCGGACCGAAGACGTTCGCCGAGACCGTCGGAGACGTGGCCCGCGACGTCGCGCAGGACTTGGCCGACCAGCTCGGCATCAACGACGACCAGCGTGCGACGCCGTACGTCGCTGTCGTCGACCCCGAACGCCGCGCACGCATGATGGGCGCCGACGCGGACCGCGGCTGATGACCAGCCACCGTCGGCATCGCCGCACCCGGCCGCGACCCGTCCTGTCGGTCCTCAACTACCGGAGTTGTGTCGGGCTGCTGCCCGACAGGCCGTACGTGTTCGGCGACGGCCGCGGCCTGTTCCAGCAGGTGCCGTACACGTTCGGAGGCTTCGGCGGGGACGTGTTCGACTGCTCCGGCTGGATGCTCGAGCACACCCGGTACGTCGCCGCCCGCGACGCCTGGCGACGCCAGCACCCGCACCGCAAATGGCGGGCCAACCGCCGGGCCGCCGGCTTCACCCGTACCGGCCGACGCCGCCGATGACCACGCCCACCGGCCGGTTGCCGTGCCCGCACTGCGGGAGCGTCAAGACCGCTGTGCAGCCCACCCACATCGAAACGAACGGCCGCCATGTCGGCACCGAACCCGCACGCTGGTGCCTCGACTGCGGCGGCATCGTCACCCAACCGAAACGACTCAGGACCCGACCATGAGATCCCTGACCGCGTGGCTCGCCGACCAAGCCCGCGAACTCCTCACCCGCACCATGTTCCCGCCCCGCTGCCACTGCGGCGGGATCGCCGACCGCTACGGCCTCTGCACACCCTGCCGACACCGCGCGCACCACGCGTGCTGGTGCTCGATCCGCCCCGGCCTCGCCGACGACATCAACCAGGAATAGACCCCATGGCCCTGCACTTCGACCTCAAGGTCAACGCCGACACGATCGGCCACTTCTACGCCCGCCGACGCTCAGGCAGCAACCTCCCCGACAGCCTCAACACCTACGACGTCGAACTCCTCACCCGGGCCGACAACGGCACACCCTCCACCCTGTGGGCCGGGCCCGTCATGCACCGATACGGCGACGGCGCATGGACCCTCATCGCCAAAGCGCTGACCGCGGCAGGCCACACCGATGCCTGACTGCCCACCCAACACCCGCTGCGACCACTGCCCCCACGACTGGCGACTCCACCACCACCTCGACGGCTGCCTCGTCCTCCGCTGCAACTGCTGGCGCACACCACCCACCAGCCTCGACACCTAGAATCCAAGAGCATGGGAGACATGCACAAGAACCCGCGACGACTCGCCGAGAAAGCACTCTCTCACGCCGCATGGCTCGACGAATACATCAACGGCTCCACCATGGCCGCCATCGCCGACCGCCACGACGTCGCCAAATCCACCGTCCACGAAGCAATCCACCGACGCCTCCAAGAAGCCCGCGACCGCCGCAACGACCTCGGCGACCTCCTCCTCGAACTGCAGATCAGCCGCTACACCGACCTCTACCGACGCTGCATCGACGAACTCGACTCCGCCGACGACGGCCGCGAAGTCGGCAAAGCGCAACTCATCGCCTCGGCCCGCAGCATTCTCGACTCCCTCACCAAAGTCCTCGGCTACGACAAGGGCACCACCATCACCGTCACCGGCGAATCCGCCATCGACCGCGACATCCGCGACCTCACCACCAAGATGGCCCTGCAGCTCGACCAGATCGAAGCCCGTGACCACTGACGCCCTCGCCCGCATCCGTCTACGCCGCGAAGCGACCGAAACACTGCTGCGCGCCGGCCAATACGACGGCATCGGGCCCGCGCACATGGCCGCCCAGTTCGATCGCCGCTACGTCATCGGCCCGCACACCGAACTGATGAACGCCGCCCTCGCCCGACTACTGATCGAACCCGGCGGATCACTGATGATCTTCACCCCGCCGCGCATCGGCAAATCAGCTCTCGCATCACAGTGGTTCCCGAAGTGGTGGCTCACCATGGACCCGCACGCGCGCGTCGTCGGATCCGCATACGCTGAACGCCTCGCCATGCGACACGCCCTCGCCGTCCGCGGATTCTTCACCGACTACGGCGCCCAGTACGGTCTCACCCTGTCCCGGGAGCAGGCCGCCAAATCCGATTGGAACCTCACCACCGGCGGCGGCATGATCGCCCGCGGCATCGGCGGAGGACTCACCGGCGAAGACATGCACCTCGGCATCATCGACGACCCCGTCAAGGACCGCGCAGCAGCCGAATCAGTCACCATCCGCGACGGCGCATGGGACTGGTACTCCTCGACGTTCCTGTCTCGCGTCGAACCCAAGACCTGCCGACTGGTCGTCATGACTCGCTGGCACCAGGATGATCTCGCCGGCCGCATCCTCGAATCGGAAGGCCGCATCGAGGAAGGCGGCGTGTGGCGTGTCGTTCACCTGCCCGCGCTCGCGCTCCCAGAGAACCCGGAGCGGCACATCTACGCTGATCCGCTCGGCCGGGCACCGGGGGAGCCGCTGACTCATCCGAAGATCGCTCCGGACGACGTCGACGGTGCGCGGGCGCACTGGGAGCGTGCGCGCCGCCAGTCGACGGCAAGAGACTGGAACGCCCTGTACATGGGTGTCCCGTACGACGCTGAGGGTTCCCTGCTCGACGATGCGCAGGTGCGTGCCGCGACCGCGCCGGCACCTGCATCGTTCAAGCGGATCGCTGTCGGTGTGGACCCTGCTGGTGGTGCGTCTCGCGACACCGTCGGCATCGTCGCCGTCGGCCTCGACGGCGAGCGTCACGCGTGGTTCCTCGATGACCGCACCGCGAGACTGTCGGCGGCGGACTGGCCGCGCACCGTGTGTCTGGTCGCGCATGAGCTGGACGCGGACCGCATCGTGGTGGAGAAGAACTTCGGCGGCGACATGGGCAAGCAGTTGATCGCCCAAGCGTGGGAGCTCCTCGTCCGCGAAGGCGCGGTGTCGGGGTTGTGCCCGCTGGTCGTCGAAGTCGTCGCCCGACGCTCCAAAGTGCTGCGCGCCGAACCCGTCGCCCAAGCGATCATCACTGGCCGCGTCAAGTTCGCCGCCGGCGCGGACCTCAAGCAGTTGAAGACGGAGTTCACGATGTGGGAGCCCGGATCGACGTGGTCACCGGGCGCGTTGGATGCCGGCGTGCACGCTGTGACCGACTTGCTGCCCGCATCACCACGGGGCGGGGAGTTCGTGAATCCGGCGCGGCGTCGGCGCGGTGAGAGTGCGTCGGGTGGTTTGGCGGGGCGTCGCCGTGGGTCCACCATTTGACCGCATGAGCGAGGGTGCAGTGCTACTGTCACCCTTGTTGCTGGGAGTCGACGCCACCGACCCCGGAACCTCGATCCGAAGGAGAAGCGCTATGCCCAACCCCACCCTCAACCTCGCCGAGCAGGTGGTGATCTGAACCACCCCAGGTTTTCTGCCGCTCCTTATGCGGGCTGCAGCTCGGGGTTGAGGGCAGCGTAGTGACTCTGTTCGAACTCGGTTGGCGGGACCAGACCGATGCTCGTGTGGAGCCTGCTCTGGTT
>NZ_JASGDE010000114.1:0-3614 GCF_047607385.1 Micropruina sp. | reverse complement strand
CGGCCGCCGCCGCTCCCGCCGCCGCGCCGGCGGAGGCGTCCGGGGCCGCCGAGAAGGTCGTGCTGGTGGCGGTCACCGCCTGCCCGACCGGCATCGCGCACACCTTCATGTCCGCGGACGCCCTGGAGCAGGCCGCCAAGGCGGCCGGGGTCGAGCTGCACGTCGAGCCGCAGGGTTCGGGCAAGGTCGTCCCGCTCGATCCGGCGGTGATCGCCAGCGCCCAGGCGGCGATCTTCGCCACCGACGTCGGCGTCAAGGAGCGCGGACGCTTCGCCGGCCTTCCGGTGATCGAGTCCGGCGTGAAGCGGGCCATCAACGAGCCGGCCAAGATGATCGAGGAGGCCATCGCGGCGTCCAAGGATCCCAACGCCCGCAAGGTCAGCGGCGACGCCTCGTCCGCCGCCGCCAGCGACGGCGGTGGCAGCCAGCTGAGCGTCGGCAAGCGGATCCAGCAGGCGTTGATGACCGGCGTCTCCTACATGGTGCCGTTCGTCGCCGCCGGCGGTCTGCTGATCGCCCTGGGCTTCCTGTTCGGCGGCTTCGACGTGTCGCTGGTGCCCGGAGCGGCCGGTGCCCGCACCTGTGCCGACCTGGCCTGGGTGAGCGCGGAGACCTGTGCCAAGGGCGATTCGATCGCAGCCCTGGCCATCAACGCGGGCTGGGGAGCCGGCTTCGCGATGTACCTCGGCGCGCTGCTGTTCACCATCGGCGGGGCGGCGTTCGGCTTCCTGCTGCCCGCGCTGTCGGGCTACACCGCCTACGCGCTGGCCGGACGCCCGGGCATCGTGCCGGGCTTCGTCGGCGGCGTGATCGCCGGCTCGGTCGGCGCCGGCTTCCTCGGCGCTCTGGTCACCGGCCTGCTGGCCGGAGCGGTCGCCTCGTGGATCGCCGGAATGAAGGCGCCGCGCTGGCTGGCCGGCCTGATGCCGGTGGTGATCATCCCGCTGTCGGTCACCACGATCGTCGGCCTGGCCATGTACCTGGTCCTCGGCAAGCCGCTGGCCGCCCTGACCCAGGCGCTGCAGGACGGCCTGGGTGGCATGACCGGCGGTTCGGCGATCGTGCTGGGCATCATCCTCGGCCTGATGATGTGCTTCGACCTCGGCGGTCCGGTGAACAAGGCGGCCTACCTGTTCGCCACCGCCGGACTGTCCGCGCAGACCCCGGCGTCGTTCCAGGTGATGGCCGCGGTGATGGCGGCCGGCATGGTGCCGCCGCTGGCGCTGGCCCTGGCCACCACGCTGCGCAAGTCGCTGTTCACCGAGGTCGAGCAGGAGAACGGCCGGGCGGCCTGGCTGCTCGGGGCGTCCTTCATCTCCGAGGGCGCGATTCCGTTCGCCGCTGCCGACCCGCTGCGGGTGATCCCGTCGATGATGGTCGGCGGCGCGGTGACCGGTGCGATGACGATGGCCTTCGGGGTTGGTTCCCGGGCGCCGCACGGCGGCATCTTCGTGTTCTTCGCGATCAACCCGATCCTGTGGTTCATCGTGTCGATCGCGGTCGGTGCGGTGATCTCCGGCTTCGCGGTGATCGCGATGAAGCAGTTCTGGCCGGCCAAGGCTCCCGCCGCGGTGGCCTGATCCCAACCGCTGTCGAGCCCGTCGAAGCCTCGCTTCGGCGGGCTCGCTGCCGTCCGGACGCCCTCACCCGGCGATCCGGCGATGTCTCCCGGATCGGTGTCGTTTGGTGTTGTCAGAGCAGCTTTGCCGATGAATTTTCGGCGTCCGGAAACCCTCGGCGGCATAGCGGCCAGGCTCTTGTCAACCCCCTAAAGTGCCTCTGGCTAGGACGAACGTTTCGAATAGTGGGCCGGTGCGTGCTACCATGGGTATCTGGGAAAGGGGTCTGCTAGATGACTTTTGAAGTCGGTGAGACGGTGGTCTACCCCAATCATGGGGCAGCCGTCATCGAAGACATTGAAACCCGGACGATCAAAGGCGAGGACAAGCTTTACCTCGTGCTGCGCATCGTCGGCCAGAACGACCTGGTGGTTCGGGTCCCGGCACAGAACCTGGAAGAGATCGGTGTCCGCAACGTGGTGGACGCGGACGGTCTCGAGCGAGTGTTCTCCGTGCTCCGGGCGCCGCACACCGAGGAGCCGACCAACTGGTCGCGGCGTTACAAGGCCAACCTCGAGAAGCTGCACTCCGGCAACGTCATGAAGGTGGCGGAGGTCGTCCGCGACCTGTGGCGGCGGGAGCGCGAGCGGGGCCTGTCGGCCGGTGAGAAGCGAATGCTCGCCAAGGCCCGGCAGATCCTGGTCTCCGAGTTGGCGCTGGCCGAGAAGGTCGAGGAAGACCGGGCCGAGGTCCTGTTGGACGAGGTTCTGGCGTCCTGATCGAGTCCATTCGAAACCGGTCGTCGCACAAAGCGACGGCCGGTTTTGCTTTGCCTCGAAGCCCGCGACCGCGGTCCTATACTGCCGCTTGTGCCTGAGCCCGTGCCCGTCGTCATCGTCGCCGCCGGACGTGGAGTCCGCTTCGGCGGTCCGGTGCCCAAACCCGTCACCACGCTGGCCGGCAAGGCGGTGGTGGCGATGTCGGTGGAGGCGATGGCGGCCGGTGGCTGCACCCACGCCGTGGTGGTGATCCCGCGCAACGCGGAACACCACTTCCAGCCGGCGCTGGCGGCGTCCCCGATCCCGGTCACCCTGGTCGAGGGAGACGAGACCCGGCAGGCGTCGGTGCGGCGCGGCATTGCGGCGATCCGTGGGCTGGCCGGACTGGCCGGGGCGAGGGTGGTGCTGGTGCACGACGCCGTCCGTCCGCTGGTGCCGGCGACCGTGGTGACCCGGGTGATCCGCAGCATCCGGGAGGGCCAGGTGGCGGTGGCGCCGGCGATCCCGGTGGCCGATTCGATCCGCGAGGAGGCACCGGACGGCCGGCTGACGATCGTCGACCGGGACCGGTTGCGCGCCATCCAGACCCCGCAGGCCTTCGATCTGGACGTGCTGGAGGCCAGCCACGCCTACACCGCCGAGCAGGGCATCGAATGCACCGACGACCTGTCGGTGTGCGAGGCCGCCGGCCACCCGGTCAGCCTGGTCAAGGGTGCGATGACGGCGCTGAAGATCACCTCGGCGACCGACCTCGACCTGGCCCACGCCTTCCTGAAGCTGCGCGCCGGGGTGGGCCGGCATTCGTTCCGCCGGGTGCTGCGGCACCGTCCCTTCGCCTGGTTCGTGAAGCGGAACGAGGTCGTCCCGGACGTGATCCGGAGCCCGCGGTGAGCTTCCCGCTGCCCCGGGTGGGCATCGGCAGCGACGTCCACGCGCTGGCCGACGGCGTGCCGATGTGGGTGGCCGGCCTGCATTTCCCGGACGAGCCGCGCGGCCTTGCCGGGCACTCCGACGGCGACGTGGCCTGCCATGCGCTGTGCGATGCGCTGTTGTCGGCGGCTGGCCTGGGCGATCTGGGCAGCAACATCGGCGTGGACCGTCCGGAGTGGGCCGGGGCGTCCGGAGTGCGGCTGCTGGACGAGGTGGCCGGCATGGTGCGCGGCGCCGGCTACGCGATCGGCAACGCCGCGGTCCAGGTGATCGGCAACCGGCCGCGGCTGCTGCCGCGCCGGCTGGAGGCCGAGCGGGTGCTCGGCGCCGCGCTCGGCGCCCCGGT
>NZ_JASGDE010000113.1:0-31738 GCF_047607385.1 Micropruina sp. | reverse complement strand
GATGGGGACGGTTATTTTCGTTCCACACCTAACGAGTGGAACGAAAAGAACCGTCCCCATCGTCCCACCGACCCACACCGCGGCGTTCGGCGCTACGGGTTCACCTGGCGGGCACCGCGCAGGGTGCGCATGAAGGTGATCCGCTCGCCCTTGCGGCCGGAGATGCGTGCCCAGTCGTCGGGGTTGGTGGTGTTCGGCAGGTCTTCGTTCTCGGTGACCTCATCGGCACAGGCACCGAGCAGGTGCTCTAGCCGGACGCCGTCCGGGCCGCCGGCCAGGACGTCCTTGATCGCGGCCTTCTTGGCGCGTCCGACGATGTTGGCGAGCATCGCGCCGGAGACGAAGTCCTTCACGTAGAGCACTTCCCGGTCGCCGGAGGCGTAGGTGACCTCCAGGAAGCGGTTGTCGTCGGTCTCGGCGTACAGCACCCCGACCGTCGCCTCGATCAGCTGTCGCCGGAACTCCCCCGCGTCCGCCCCCGCTCCGACCCGCAGCGGGACCTGGTCGGTGAGGTACTTGCCGAGAATCTCGGACGCCGCGACGGCGTCCGGACGATCGAGCTTGATCTTCACGTCCAGCCGTCCCGGGCGCAGGATGGCCGGGTCGATCAGGTCCTCGCGGTTGGTGGCGCCGATGATGATCACGTTCGACAGTCCCTCGACGCCGTCGATCTCGCTGAGCAGCTGCGGCACCACCGTCGACTCCATGTCGGAGCTGACGCCACTGCCGCGGGTGCGGAACAACGAGTCCATCTCGTCGAAGAACACGATCACCGGACGCCCGTCGGCGGCGTGCTCGCGGGCGGTGGCGAAGATCACCCGGATCTGCCGCTCGGTCTCCCCCACGTACTTGTTCAGCAGCTCGGGACCCTTGATGTTCAGGAAATGGCTGCCCACGCCCCCGCCGACCTGCTCGGCCAGCGAGTTGGCCACCGCTTTGGCGATCATCGTCTTGCCGCAGCCGGGCGGTCCGTACAGCAGCACCCCCTTGGGTGCCGGCAACTGATAGCGGGCGTACAGGTCGCGGTGCAGGAACGGCAGCTCCACGGCGTCCCGGATCTGCTCGATCTGGCCGCTCAGCCCGCCGATGTCGGCGTAGTCGACGTCCGGCACCTCGTCCAGCAGCAGGTCGTTGACCTCGGTGCGTTCCACCACCCACAGCGCCAGCCCGGCGCGCCGGTCGGCGGCCACGCTCTGTCCCGGCTGGGCCGCGGACGCCGCGGGCGCGGCGGTCAGCACATGCTCGTCGTCGCCTCCGCCGCCGACCAGCAGGCGTCCGTCGGCCAGCACGTCCTTGACCACGACCACGTCGAACTGGGCCGGCTCGGGGGCGAGACCGACCAGCATCATCGCCTCGTTGAGCAGCACCGGGACGCCGGCCGCCAACCCGTCGGACGCCAACTTCGGCGCCACCGCGACCCGCAGCACCCGGCCACCGACCGACACGTCCGCCAGAGCGTCGGCACTGAGACCGACGACGACGCCGTGTGCCTGCGGCGGGTTCGACAGCGCCTCCAGCTGGGCACGCAGCCCGACCAGCGTCTCGCGGGCCTCCCGCAGCGTGCTGTTCAGCTTCTCGTTGGTCTGCGCCAGCGAGCGGGCGTCGGCACGCGCGTTGGCCAGCCGGCGCTCCGCCAGCTCGGCGGCCCGTCCGCGGGCCTCGGCCAGCTCACGGAGCTGGTCGAGCGACTCCGCCCCGCTCACTCCGACGCCTCTTCCACCCCGACTCCGGGCGGACGCGGACCGCTGTAGTCGGGTCCGTACGCACCCGGTGCCGGACGCCGCCGGCGCAGCGGGGCGGTCACCCCGGGCGCCAACCGGCGGGTGAAGATCAGGAAGCCGGTGTGGCCGGTGGTGGCATGCCCCGGCCGGATCGCCAGCCCTTCGGCATGCCACTGCCGCACCGACAGCTCGCTCGCCGCCGGTTCGGTGAATCCGCCGTGGGCGCGCAGGGTGTCCATGGTGCGGCCCAGCTGGGTGGCGGTGGCGACGTAGCAGCACAGCATGCCGCCGGGCACCAGCACGTTCGCGACGGCGTCGATGCATTCCCAGGGCGCCAGCATGTCGAGGATCGCCCGGTCGATCTCCTCCTCGCCGATCGCCTCGACCAGGTCGCCGACCCGCACCTCCCAGGCCGGGTGCGGGGCGCCAAAGAAGGTCTCCACGTTGCGCTGCGCGATCGCGGCGAAGTCTGCCCGGCGCTCGTAGGAGTAGAGCCGTCCGGCCGATCCGATCGTCCGCAGCAGATGCATCGACAGCGACCCGGAACCCACCCCGGCCTCCAGCACCCGGGCGCCGGGGAAGATGTCGGTCTGCATCAGGATCTGGGCGGCGTCCTTGGGATAGATCACCGCCGCCCCGCGCGGCATGGTGACGGTGAACTCCTCCAGCAGCGGCCGGAACGCCACGTAGGCGACCCCGCCGGCCGACCTCACCACGTTGCCGTCCGGGCCGCCGATCAGCGCGTCGTGACTGATCCCGCCCTTGGTGGTGTGGAAGGTGCCGCCGATCGCCAGCAACACCGAATGCCGGCGTCCCTTCGGATCGGTCAAGGTGACCCGCTCCCCGGCCTGCAACGGCCCGGTGCGCACCCCGTTCAGTTCCGCCATCGTGCTCCCCACAACGCCAATTGCCATCCCGGTCCGAGCGCCTCGCCGACCAGGTCGACGTGCTGCCGCAGGAACAGCACGCCCTCGGCCTCGGCGATCGGCACCACGGTGGCATCCACCGCGGCCTGCTTCTGGATCTCACCCAACGCCGGCCCTTGCACCTCGTGCCGGCTGGACGAGCGCACCCGCTCCTCCAGTTCGGCCAGCTTGTCGGCACTGCCCGGCAGCGGGTTCTTCAGGTAGTCCTGCAGCCAGCCCAGCGGCGTGTTCACCAGCGGTGCGCTGTCCCGCAGTTCCAGGTCGGCCCGCTCGGTCTCGGTGACCAGCTGCACCGAAATGCCGAGCTTCTGCTCCAGCCGGCCGCGCACCCGCTGCGCCAGGTCTTCCATCGCCGGCGAGGTGTTGGTGAACCGCATGGTGAGCGAGATCCGCCGGCCCAGCGACGGCACCTTGGGGTTGCCGCCGAGGGCGAAGGCGTCGGTGTGGTCCTCCATCATGGTCGGCAGGATCGAACCGGCGGTGCGGTCCTCCTGCAGCGCCAGCGACACCGCCTGACGCAGGGTGGCGTTGGCCCGGTAGCTGCTGCGCGGCAGCCAGACCAGGCGCTGCAGCACCATCCGCGGCAGGCCCCAGCGGAAGAAGGCGGGCTGCTGGTGATCGTCCAGATCCTGCCGGATCCGGCCCTGCAACCGGTCGATCGCCGCCGGGCTGAGGGTGCGCCAGACGATCTCCGCCGCACCGTCCGCCAGCGCGTTCTCCGCCGTGGGCGAATCGGCCCAACTGATCCGGATCCGGGGCATGTCGGTGCCCAGCGCGCCCTTGTACTGGGTGAATTTGGTGATGGTCAGGCCTTTGTTGTCCCAACTCTCCAATTGGTAGGGGCCGCTGCCGATCGCCATCTGGTCGACCGGTTTGGCCCGGTCGGGGTCGTAGCTCTCCTCGTCGACGATGGACGCCGCCGGCGCGGCCAGCCCGTAGCCGAACTGGTTGTCGGGGTACTTCAGCCGGAACCGGACCGTCCACGGATCGGGGGTCTCGATGGTGCGCAACGCGCCCAGCATCGACATCTGTTGCGGCGCCAACCGCAGCGCCCGCAGAATGCTGAACTTCACGTCCGAACTGGTCAGCGAATGCCCGCTGGAAAAGGTCAGTTCCTTCGGCAGCGTGCATTCGAAGATCCGCTCGGCGGTGAACAGGCATTCCTTGGCCAGGTCGGGTTTGAGCAGCTGGGTGCTCGGCTGCACCAGCATCAGCCGCTGGAAAAGGTCGAGGGCGACCATCGCGTCGGAGTCGTTGCGGACGGCGGCGGGATCGGCGGTCGTCGCCTTCTGCACGGTCAGCACGGTGAACGGACGCGGCGGCCCGCTGCTGCTGGTCGACGGGCTCGGCAGCGGGTCGGGCGCACGGACGCAGCCGCCTGCGGCGAACGCCACGCACCCCGCGGTGACCAGGGACAACAGGGGGCGGACGAACGCAGGCACAGGCCAAGAGTAGAGGTTCCGCCGGTGGCGCCGACGGCGGCACCGATCCGGCTCGCCGAATCGCCCCGCCGCGGGGTTGCTGCCGGGCCAATCCGCGACCCCGGTACCGACGCGGCGATCCGGGCCCGGTCGCGTACAGTTGCGTAGCTGTATCGACGAAAGGGACCGTGCCTGAAGTGAGCAGCCGCTCCGACACCTTGACCGCCGCGCGCCCGGCTTCCGGCGAACTCCGTCCGGACGCCTCGGCGACCCTGCGAGCCGCCCTGGCCACCCGAATGCACTTCCTGGACGGCGCGATGGGCACGGTGATCCAGCGGTTCTCGTTGGACGAGGCGGACTACCGGGGCGAGCGGTTCGCCGACTGGCCCAGCGACGTCAAGGGCAACAACGACCTGCTCTCGCTGACCCAGCCCGAGATCATCGCGTCCATCCACCGCGGCTACCTGGACGCCGGCGCCGACTTCATCGAGACCAACACCTTCAACGCGCAGCGCATCTCGATGGCCGACTACGGCATGGAGGCACTGGCCTACGAGCTGAACCTGGCTTCCGCGCGGCTGGCCCGGGCCGCCTGCGACGAGGCCAACGCCGCCGATCCGAGCCGTCCGCGCTACGTGGTGGGGGCGCTCGGCCCGACCAACCGGACGGCGTCCATCTCCCCCGACGTCAACGATCCGGGCGCCCGCAACGTCAGCTACACCGAACTGGTCGAGGCCTACCTGGAGCAGGCCGACGGCCTGGTCGACGGCGGCGCCGACCTCCTGCTGATCGAGACCGTCTTCGACACCCTCAACGCCAAGGCAGCCATCTTCGCGCTGGAGACGCTGTTCGAACAGCGCGGACGCCGCTGGCCGGTGATCGTCTCCGGCACCATCACCGACGCGTCCGGCCGCACCCTGTCCGGGCAGGTGACCGAGGCGTTCTTCAACAGCATCCGGCACGCCCGTCCGCTGGCGGTCGGATTGAACTGCGCCCTCGGCGCGGCCGAGATGCGTCCCTACGTGGCCGAGCTCGCCCGCATCGCCGACTGCTTCGTCTCCTGCTACCCCAACGCGGGGCTGCCGAACGCCTTCGGCGAGTACGACCAGACCCCCGCCGAGATGGCGGCGATCGTGGCCGGTTTCGCCGCCGACGGCCTGGTGAACATTCTCGGCGGCTGCTGCGGCACCACCCCCGAGCACGTCGAGGCCATCGTCCGCGCCACCCGGGACGCCGCCCCGCGCACGCCCGCCAAGCCACGGCCGGCGATGCGGCTGGCCGGCCTGGAGCCGCTCGCGATCACCCCCGATTCGCTGTTCGTGAACGTCGGCGAGCGCACCAACATCACCGGCTCGGCCCGGTTCCGCCGGCTGATCCGCGAGGGCGACTACGGCACCGCGCTGGAGGTGGCCCGGCAGCAGGTCGAGAGCGGCGCCCAGGTGATCGACGTCAACATGGACGAGGGGATGATCGACGGCGTCGCCGCGATGGACCGGTTCTGCAAGCTGATCAGCTCCGAGCCGGACATCTGCCGGGTGCCGGTGATGGTCGACTCGTCGAAGTGGGAGGTGATCGAGGCCGGGCTGCGCTGCCTGCAGGGCAAGCCGATCGTCAACTCGATCTCGATGAAAGAAGGCGTCGAGCCGTTCATCGCCCACGCCAAGCTGTGCCGCAAGTACGGCGCCGCGATCGTGGTGATGGCCTTCGACAGCGACGGCCAGGCCGACACCCTGCAGCGCCGCCAGGACGTCTGCGCCGAGGCCTACCGGATTCTGGTCGACGAGGTCGGCTTCCCGGCCCACGACATCATCTTCGACCCGAACGTCTTCGCGATCGGCACCGGCATCGACGAGCACGCCAACTACGGCGTCGACTTCATCGAGGCGACCCGGTGGATCAAACAGAACCTGCCCGGCGCGCTGATCTCGGGCGGCGTGTCGAACGTGTCGTTCTCGTTCCGCGGCAACAACCCGGTGCGCGAGGCGATCCACGCGGTGTTCCTCTACTACGCGATCGCGGCCGGCATGGACATGGGCATCGTCAACGCCGGTGCCCTGGTGGTCTACGACCAGATCGACCCGCGGCTGCGGGAACGCATCGAGGACGTGGTGCTGAACCGGCGTCCGGACGCCACCGAGCGGCTGCTGGAGATCGCCGCCGAGTTCAACGTCGCCGCCGGCGAGGTCGAGGAGGCGGTGCAGGAGTGGCGCACCCTGCCGGCCCGGGAGCGGATCACCCACGCTCTGGTGAAGGGCATCGACGAGCACATCGTCGCCGACACCGAGGAGATGCGGGTCGAGCTGGCCGGCTCGGGCGGGCGCCCGCTGGACGTCATCGAGGGTCCGCTGATGGACGGCATGGGCGTGGTCGGCGACCTGTTCGGGGCGGGACGGATGTTCCTGCCGCAGGTGGTGAAGTCGGCGCGGGTGATGAAGAAGGCCGTGGCCCATCTGATCCCGTTCATCGAGGCCGAGAAGAAGCCCGGTGACGCCGCGTACACCAAGGGCCGGATCGTGATGGCCACGGTCAAGGGCGACGTGCACGACATCGGCAAGAACATCGTCGGCGTGGTGCTGCAGTGCAACAACTACGAGGTGATCGACCTCGGCGTGATGGTGCCGGCGCAGAAGATCCTGGCCGCCGCCGAAGAGAAGGGCGCCGACATGATCGGGCTGTCCGGGCTGATCACCCCGTCGCTGGACGAGATGTCGAACTTCGCCGCCGAACTGCAGCGGCTCGGGTTGAAGCTGCCGCTGCTGATCGGTGGCGCCACCACCTCGCGCGCGCACACCGCGGTGAAGATCGCACCGCGCTACGAGGGCCCGGTGGTGTGGGTGAAGGACGCCTCCCGCTCGGTGCCGACCGCGGCCGCGCTGCTGTCGGACGAGAAGCGTCCCGACTTCATGGCCGAGGTGTTCCGCGACTACGAGTCGATCCGGGAACGGCACGCCGCCAAGCGCAACGACCGGCCGCTGATCCCCTATGCCGAGGCCTTGACCGAGCGGACGCCGATCGACTGGAGCGGGTACGTGCCGCCGCGTCCGGCGATGCTCGACGAGGGACCGATCCGGGAGTTCATCGACTACCCGCTGGCCGAGCTGCGCGACTACATCGACTGGCAGCCGTTCTTCAACGCCTGGGAGCTGAAGGGCCGCTACCCCGACATCTTGAACAACCCGGCCTCGGGCGAGGCGGCCCGCAAGCTGTGGAGCGACGCCCAGACCATGCTGGACACGGTGATCGCCGAGGGCTGGCTGCGGGCGAACGGCGTGATCGGGTTCTTCCCGGCGTCCGCGGTGGACGACGACCTGGAGCTGTACACCGACGAAACCCGTAGTGAAGTCCGGTTGCGGCTGCATCAGCTGCGGCAGCAGGGCCATCACCGCGAGGGCGTCCCGAACCGTTCGCTGGCCGACTACGTGGCACCCAAGTCGACCGGGCTGGCCGACTGGGTGGGCGGATTCGCGGTCACCGGCGGGCTCGGCGCGCCCGAGCGGGTCACAGCGTTCCGCGAAGCACTGGACGACTACAGCGGCATCCTGCTGGAGTCACTGGCCGACCGGCTGGCCGAGGCGTTCGCTGAGCGGCTGCACGAGCGGGTCCGGCGCGAGTTCTGGGGCTATGTTCCGGACGAGGCGTTGAACAATGACGCGTTGATCGCCGAGCGATACCGCGGCATCCGTCCGGCACCCGGCTACCCCGCCTGCCCCGACCACACCGAGAAGCAGACCCTGTGGAACCTGCTGGACGTCGAGCGCCGCACCGGCATCCAGCTCACCGAGTCGATGGCGATGTGGCCCGGCGCCGCCGTCTCCGGCTGGTACTTCTCCCACCCCGACAGCCGCTACTTCGTGGTCGGACGCCTGGCCCGCGACCAGGTGGAGAGCTACGCCGAACGCAAGGGCTGGACGCTCGCGCAGGCCGAGAAGTGGCTGGCGCCGAACCTGGGCTACGACCCGGAGGAGTGAGTCGACCCGGCCCTCATCGTCGCGGTGACAGTGAGGGGGCGGATCAACCCAGCCACCGCTGGTTGAGCTTGTCGAAACCCCTTGCCAGGGCGCATGCCGAGGTCTCGACAAGCTCGACCAACGAAATCAACGCGTCACGTGGGGATGCGCTGATCCACTCACGTCAGCCCGGGCTCCGACCCGGGATCTCAAGCGAGAGAGATCCCGGATCACGTCCGGGATGACGATCGAGGGGCCTTTGAATCAGCGCTTCCTCAGGGCAGCAGGATCACCTTGCCGTGGGCGTGCCCGGCCCGTAGGTAGTCGTGGGCGGCGCCCGCCTCGGCCAGCGGATAGGTGCAGTCGATGGTGACGACGAGCTTGCCGCGGCCGGCCAGCGCTGCCAGTTCGGCACGGGCCGCGTTGCGCAGTTCGGTGCCGGGGTCGGCACCGGGACCTCCGCCGATCAGGGTGATGCCGTCACCGGCCCGAGCGAAGCCGGCGATGCTGACCACCCGGTCGGCGGTGACCAGAGCGAGCGAGGTGTCGATGGTCTCGTCGGTGCCGACCAGGTCGAGGGCGGCCGCGTAGCCACCGGGTGCCGCATCCCGAGCCCGCTCCAACAGGCCTTCGCCGTAGCTGATCGGCGTCGCCCCGAATTCGCGGAGCAGATCGTGGTTGGCTGGACCGGCTGTCGCCACCACGCCAATCCCCCACAATCGCGCCGACTGCAGCACCATCTGCCCGACCCCGCCGGCGCCGCCGTGCACCAGCACCGTTTCGCCGGCCTGTGCGCCGGACGCCACCAGCGCATGCCAGGCGGTGGCACCGGTCAGCATCAGCCCGGCGGCCTCGACCCATCCCAGCTCCGCCGGCTTCGGGGTGAGCACCGACTCGGCTACCACCAAGTCGGTGGTGTAGGCGCCGGGCGCCCGATAGGCGATCACCTCGTCACCGACCGCCACCGTGGTCACGCCGTCGCCGACGGCGTCCACCACGCCGGACGCCTCCGAACCCAGCCGCAGCGGCAGCCGGCTCGGATCGGCCGCAGGCCCACCGCTGTAGATCTTGTGATCCACCGGGTTCACACCGATGGCCCGAACCTTCACCCGCACCTGGCCAGGACCCGGCACCGGGGTCGGGCCGGTCGTCACCTGCAGAGCCTCGGAGCCGCCGTAGTTCGCAGCAACCACTGTCGTCGTCATGTTGGTCGACAACTCCGCCGGGATCGCCGGCATTCCAGGGCTCGGCGTGTCGGCCTGCCGAACCGGGCTGTGACCACGCCGTTGAGTTCTCCGCCAGGTCGCCCGAGGTGCTGAGTAGCATGGCCGCTATGGCTCAGGTGAAGTCGCTGAAGAACCTGCGACGGCCGGCTGTGGTGGCCGCCTTCGGGGGCTGGAACGACGCCGGGGACGCCGCCAGCGGGGTGATCGACCATCTGGCCGAACTCACCTCGGCACAGCTGGCCTTCGCCCTCGATCCGGACGACTACTACGACTTCCAGGTCAACCGGCCGACCATCGCCACCACGTCCGGCGGCGAGCGGACGCTGCGCTGGCCCACCACCGAGGTGCTGGTGGCGTCGCTGCCGGAACGCGACCTGGTGCTGATCGGCGGGCCCGAACCGAACTTCCACTGGCGCGGCTACTGCGCCGCGCTGATCTCGGCGATCCGGACGGTGAACCCCGAGATCGTGGTGTTGCTCGGCGCCATGCTGACCGACGCCCCACACTCCCGTCCGGTGCCGGTGAACGCCAGCGCGTCCACCCCGGAGGCTGCGGCGGCGCTCGGGCTGGAGCTGTCCGATTACGAGGGCCCGAGCGGCATCCTCAGCGTGCTGGCCGCCGACTGCGCCGTGATTGGGCTGCCCGCCGCGTCGCTGTGGGCGTCCGTGCCGCACTATGTCGCCGAGCCGCCGAACCCGAAGGCAACCCTGGCGTTGCTGGATCGCCTGGAAGATCTGCTGGACACCCCGCTGGACACCGGTGACCTGCCCGACCAGGCGGCGCAGTGGGAGAGCCAGGTGAACGATCTGGCGTCCGAGGACAGCGACATCTCGGCCTACATCAGTGCCCTGGAGGAGCGCCGCGACGAGGCCCAGCCGGAACCTCAGGGTGAGGCGATCGCGGCCGAGATCCAGCGCTACCTGCGTCGTCGGCGCAATCCCCCGGCGTCCGGGATGCGCTGAGCTGGCCTTGTCGGCAGCCTGGCGTCGGTGAAGCCGAAGCGGCAGGATGCCGGCATGGGCACTGTCGATGACTACCTGGACCAACTCGCCCCCGCCAATCGTGCGGTGGTTGAGCATGTGTATGACGTGGTGCGCGCGGCGCTTCCGGATCTCGAACAGGGCACCAGCTACGGCATGCCAGCGCTGCTGCACCGCGGCAAGGCGCTGATCTCGGTGATGCGCACCAAGAAGCACATCGGCGTATACCCCTACAGCGGACGCGTTCCCGCGGTGGTTGCGGAATCGGTCCCGGATCTCGACTACGACAAGGGCACGATCCGGTTCCAGCCGGACGCCCCGCTGGCCGACGACACCATTCGGGCCATTGTCGCGGCCCGGGTCGCCGAGATCGAGACCCCCTCGCTGCGCGGCACACGCTGAGCCTCCCGGTGCCCGAGGTTTGCGCGGCCGCGCTGAACTGGCCCGCCGTCCCGACGTCGCACCCTTTCCGGTGGTTGCACACGTTCAGACCCCTGCAACGGTCAGAACCGACCGAGGTCCGGCCACTCGTCGTTCGCCAACTGACTGGCCGCTGCGAGCGATACACCCAGGTCGACCGCGAGCTGGTCCACGGTTCCACCGGCATCGATGTGTGCGCGACAGCGGGCCGCCACCAGGCCGCGAACCCTGCGGGCGGCGTCCGGTGAATCGGTGTGCAACGACACGGCGTAGCGCAGCTCGTCACGAGCAGCCGCGAGACCTCCGAAGCCGCCCCAGTCGGTGATCCGGCGGTTCCAGTCGGCGTCGACGGCGAGTTCCTGACCGTCGAGCCGGACGACCGGGCAGACCCCGCGGATCGAGGACGCCAGCCACACCCCGTCCGCGGTGAACAGGTCCTCGGTGCGGATCAGTTCGTGACTTGCGGGCACCCCGTCGGCGGCGGCGCCGGCAAGGATCTGCCGGGCGGTGACCGAATCGAGAATGCCGGTGACACCCGGCGGCGTGGTGGTCAGGACGCCGTGGCGCAGCACGATCACCGCGGAGGTCGGCCCCTCCAGCGCGTAGCCGTCACTGCTGACGAACAACGCATCGTCGTCGTCGAACCGGGCAGCGGCCCGTTTCGACGCGGCGTTCACCGCGTAGGACAGCAGCTTCGCCCCACCCAGCAGCCAGGGCGCGTCCGCGAACGCGCCGCTGGCGTAGCCGCGGTTCATGGTGCGCACCGCGATGCCCGCCCGGGCTTTCGCCATCGCCGCCAGGTCGAGCTCGGTGATGGTGAGGAAACCGGTCGGGACGCCGGGCGTCGACTCCGGACCGCGAGTCAGCACCAGCTTCAACACCGCCTCGGGTGCCGG
This sequence comes from Micropruina sp., assembly GCF_047607385.1. Taxonomy (GTDB): domain Bacteria; phylum Actinomycetota; class Actinomycetes; order Propionibacteriales; family Propionibacteriaceae; genus Micropruina. The sequence goes on along the minus strand of NZ_JASGDE010000113.1, from coordinate 20,201 downwards.
TGCCCAGGCCGCCACGGCGTCGCCGATCAGGGTCCGCCAGGCGTCGGTGTCAAAGGGCAGATCGAGGGTCGCCGCCGAGGCGGCGAAGCGGTCCAGGTGGGCGTCCCGGTTCTCGACCACGGCGTCCGGGCCGCCGCCGAGTACCCGCATCGCGTCGAAGCAGCCATCGCCCCTGACCAGGCCGACATCGTCGGCGGTCGCGATCGGGTCGGCCGTGGGCACCACGCCCCGGCCGAGGACGGCGACCAGCTGCCTGGTCAATGTGCGCACGCCCCGATCGCCTGCTCGCGCAGCGCGATCACCATGGCATCGGGATCCGCCGCGCTGTACACCGCGGAGCCGGCCACGAACGTGTCGGCCCCCGCCTCGGCGCAGCGTTCGATGGTCTCCACCGAGACGCCGCCGTCCACCTGCAACCAGATCTCGCCACCCGTGGCCTCGATCAGCGCACGCGTCCGGCGAATCTTCGGCAGCACCAGGTCGAGGAACTTCTGGCCGCCGAAACCGGGCTCGACAGTCATCAGCAGCACCATGTCCAGCTCGCCCAGCATGTCCGCGTACGGCTCGATCGGGGTGGCCGGCTTCAACGCCATCGCCGCCCGGGCGCCCAGCGAGCGCAACTCGCGCGCCAGCTTGATCGGGGCATGGGACGACTCCACGTGGAAGGTGACCGACTCGCAGCCGGCGTCCGCGAACGCCGGAGCCCACCGATCGACCTCGGCGATCATCAGGTGGATGTCGAGAAAGGCCGTCGTGTTGGCCCGGATGCACTCCACAACCGGAAGACCGAAGGTCATGTTGGGCACGAAGTGGTTGTCCATCACGTCGACGTGCACCCCGTCGGCACTGGGGATCCGGGCAATCTCACCGCTGAGGTCGGCCAGGTCGGCGTTCAGGATGCTGGGCGTGATCCGCATCGTCATGGCTCTGACCCTATTGGGTTGCGGCGGGCTTGCGTAGCAGCGCAAGGAACATGGCGTCGGTGCCGTGCCGATGTGGCCACAGCTGCAGGTAGAGGCCGCGTGCGGCGTCCGGGATCTCGGGCAGGACGGCGGACGCGTCGATGATCTCGATCCCCTCGGCAGCCTCGACGACCTCGCTGGTCTCGCGGCGATGCGGCGAGCAGGTGGCGTAGGCGATCACCCCACCCGGCGCGGTGGCCGCGATCGCGGAGGCGAGCAGTTCGTGCTGCAACGGCACCAGGGCGTCCAGGTCGGCGGGCTTGCGCCGCCAACGGGCTTCCGGACGCCGGCGCAGCGCACCCAGGCCGGTGCAGGGAGCGTCCAGCAGCACCCGGGAGAAGCTGTTCGCCGGCCAGGCCGGACGGGTGCCGTCGGCGGCGATCACCATCGGTTTGGAGTCGGGGTAGGAGACCAGCGCTTTGGCCACCAGGGCGGCGCGGTGCGGCTGCAGTTCGCTGGCCAGCAGCCGTTCCCCCTGGTCACGGGCCAGTCCGGCGAGCAGCGCCGCTTTGCCACCCGGTCCGGCGCACAGGTCGAGCCAGGGTCCCTGCGGCGCCGCCACCCGGGCCAGCGCCCAGGCCACCAGCTGCGAACCCTCGTCCTGCACCCCGGCCCGGCCCTGCGCCACCGCGGGCACGTCGCCGGGGTTGCCGGACGCCTCGACACCGAACGGTGACCAGCGCAGCGGCCGTCCGCCCAGTTCGGCGACCTCGGCCAGTCGCGGGCGGACCACCAGATGCGGCACCGGCGGCTCGTTGTTCGCCGCCAGCATCGCGGGCAGTTCGGCCGCCGGCAGCAGGTCCGCGTATGCCTCGATGATCCACTGCGGATGCCGGGCCAGCAGCGCCTCGGCGTCGGTTCGTTCCTTACGTAGCCGAGTGGCCCAACCGTCGGCGTCCAGGGCCGCGACCTTGCGCAGGATCGCATTGACCACCCCGGTGACACGCGGCGAGAGCACCTGGCGGGCCAGCTCGACGGTCGCCGCGACGGCGGCGTGGCTGGGCACCCGCAACTCCAACAGCTGGTGCGCGCCGAGGCGGAGCAGGTCGACCACGGCCGGTTGCAGGCTGCGCAGCGGGCGTCCGCCGGCGGAAGCGATGATCGCGTCGTACAGGCCGAGTCCGCGGCAGGTTCCGGAGACCAGCTGGGTAGCGAAGGCGGCGTCCCGGGCCGAGAGTTCGGTGGTGTGCTCGGCGAGCGCCAGGTTCGCGTAGGCGTCGTCGGCGGTGATCGCCCGCAGCGTGCGGTAGGCGGCGACCCGGGCCGGGTCAGAGGTGGTTCTGCGGCCCCTGCTGCCCGACCTGCGAGAACGATCGGGATTAGGCACCTCAGTCCGTGCTCGATCCCGATGCTTGTTGCCGCTCACTCGAACGACCCCGGGTCACTACCCAGACCACGTCCCCAGTCCGCGGCAGCCATCGGTCGTTTCCCGGCGGGCTGGACCTGGAGCAGCTCCAGGACTCCCCGTCCGGTGCCGACGTTCACCGTGCGGCGTCCGGCATCGATGGCGCCGGGTGCGAGCACGGTGCCGGCCTGCGCGTGGCCCAGCCACACCTTGAACCGCTCGCCGCGGTGAGTGGTCCAGGCGACCGGGTTCGGGTTGCAGGCCCGGATCTGCCGGTCGATCTCGATCGCCGGTCGGGCCCAGTCGATCCGGGCGTCGGCGACGGTCAGCTTGGGCGCCAGGCTGATGCCGTCGTCCGGCTGCGGCGTGGCGGTCGCGGCGCCGTCCTCCAGGGCGTCGAGCACCTGGACGAGCAGCGCCGCACCGCGTTCGGCGAGCCGGGTGAGCACCTCACCGGAGGTGTCGGTGTCGGCGATCGGGGACAGTTCCTTCAGGTACACCGGGCCGGCGTCCAGCGCGGGCACCAGGTCGAAGATGGTGATGCCGGTCTCGCGGTCACCGGCCAGGATGCCGCGCTGCACCGGAGCCGCTCCCCGCCAGGCCGGCAGCAGGGAGAAGTGCATATTCACCCAGCCGTGCTTCGGGATCGAAAGGACGTCGGCGGGGATCAGCGCACCGTAGGCGACCACCGGGCAGCAATCGGGCGCCAGTTCGCGCAGCCGGGCGATGAACTCCGGGTCGCGCGGGCTGGCCGGCTTCAGAGCCTCGATGCCACGCTCGGCCGCCCAGGCGGCGACCGGGCTGGGCACCAGTCGTTTGCTGCGGCCCTGCGCGGCGTCCGGACGGGTGACCACGCCGACCAGCTGATGTCGCGAGGCGGCGATGGCGTCCAGGGCGGGCAGGGCAACCTGGGGAGTTCCGGCGAATACAAGACGCACCGCGTCAGCCTAGCGGTCCGCCGCGGGACGCCCCGTGAGACCGCAGCCCGGAGCGACCGGCTAGCGGTTGAGCGCGACCAGCTCGCCGATCGGAATGCTCGCGGACGCCTCGTTGTAGGCGGGCAGCACACCGGAGAAGCCGGCGACCGACCAGGTCACCTCCCAGTCCGCGACCGCCCGAACCTGGTACTTCCCCTTCGGCAGGGACGGTTGGGTATAGACGTGACCGCAGTTCGGCGATGGTGCTCCCGGTGTGACGGACGTCGAGTACTTCGCCATGGACGTGCAGGTCACCGTCCTGCCGTCACCCATGTGGAAGGTGGTGGAGCGCCACTGCGCCGCCAGCCGGAAGGTGAAACCACTGGAACTCGCGGTGGTGGAGACCGATGTCGGACCGTCGGTCCACAGCCAGATCGGGAACCCGACGGCAAGCATCTTCCACTCGTTGACATTCGGGTCCGGGCCGAAGATCGGGGTCGGTGCCGGGAGACGTAGTTGGGTGACCAGGTTGACCGCCATAGCTCGGGCTACCGGGCCAGTCATCTGCATCATCTCATTCATCTGATGATCGCTGGAAAAACAGTTGACGTCGTTGGTGCGAGCGAAGCAGTCGCGCATAGCCTTCCGGATCTCCTCCGCGGAGATTTTCTTATCGACATCGGGAGAACCACTCCAATGTTGAGCAGGGTCCTCGTTTCGAGATTCGCGCTTGAAAACGCTCATGGTACCCTTAACGACACCCTTCTGTGGCGTCACTTTGATCTTCGGCTTCTTCTTCTTTACAGGTTTCGCTGCCGGCACAACCGAACTCGAAACGGAATGGGCTACTTGAGCGCCAGAAGTCGGACCGACACACGACAGTCCGATGGAGACCAAAGCAATGATCAAAGTGCGCGCCAGTCTGTCTAACATCCTTCCACGACCTCCGAGGAAGCTTCCCAGAGCATCAGTTCGCCTTTGATAGGCTTCGCCACAACATACTCAATGAACGCGATACCGTCACGAATGTGCTTACCGTTGTTTTCAAACTTGAGCGATCGAGCGTCCATGCAGGCAGTGATGGCAACACTCCCTAGTGGGGCCGAAGCTCCCAGATTGGGTCCGATCGTAACGATCTCAATCGCGCCCGATACGGCCTTCGCGCCTGCCGCCCTCAGATCTTGGAAGACTCCCAGTGCACTCTTCTGGAAGTCTCCCGCAGTCGTCGCCTTCATCTCGGGCGTCACCTTGTTCGTCCCACCTGCCCGATAGAGCCGGGTGCTCTCCTTCGTCCACCTGCGGTAGAGCGCAATGGCTTCCTCGGTGAGCCGGTTCTGCTCCTGCGTCTTCTCGTATTCGGCCTGCGAGCACGGGGTCGGCGTCCCGCCCATCGGTGAACAGGTCGGGCTCGGCGTGGCCGACGGCACCGATGGAGGACCGCTCACCACCACCGATGGACTGCTCGACGGCGCTACCGGCTGGGTGCACCCCGCGAGCACCACCAACAGGACGATCAGGTACCTCATCCGGTCTCCTCCCAAAGATCGGTGCGCCGAGTCTCGCACGAACGAAAGACCCGTGGAGGGTTATCCACAGGCTGAGGCGAATTTGGTCGGCAGATTCGTCGAACGCGTCGGCACGTCCACAAGGTCGAGTCGCTCACAACACGGCCGGGTCGACCCGCACCCGCAGCAGCCCTTCCTCCTTGTGCGCCGTCCGCCGCACCTGCACCGCCTTCGCCGCAGCCACCAGCCCGCGGCCCGTCGCCAGCGGAACCCGCAGCATCGTCCGCACCTCGTCGTCGGCGATCGGCACCGGGCCGAGCGGCGCCGCCCCGGTCTCGGCCTGGATCGCGCGCACCGCGTCCTCCACCACCTGGCTGCCGCCCTCGACGCTGACCAGCCGGGTGACCGGCGGGAAACCGGCCTGCGCCCGATCGGCCAGCTCACGCTCCGCGAAACCGGCCGGGTCGAGCCGCACCAACGCCTGGATCGCCCGCGCGGACCCAGGCCCAGCGACCACCACGCTGCCGTCGTCGGACGCCCCGCGCACCAGTGCCACCGCCGCCAGCCAGCGCCGCAGCGCCTCCTCCCCGGCGCGCAGGTCGGCCCGCGCCAGCAACAACTCGGCGTCCAGCAATACCGCCGCCGCGTACCCGCCGGCCGCGACCGGTTCCACACCTGGCGTCGCCAGCACCAGTGCCGGCTCGGCCCCGACTACGGCAACCGGATGATCGCCGCTGGACTGCACCACCGGGGTCTGTGGGAACGCCCGTCCGAGTTCCTCGGCGGTCCGCACCACGCCCACCCGCGGCGCCCGCAACTCGGTGCTGCCGCACTCCGCGCACCGCCAATCGGGTCGGACGCCGCACACCCGGCACACCGGCGCCGGGCCGCGCTCGGAGCGCTCCCCCGCCAACGGGTGACCGCACGCGACGCAGCGGGCCACGGTGCGGCAGCGTCCGCAGGACAGCCCCGCCAGGTAGCCGGCCCGCGGCACCTGCACCAACACCGGTCCGGACGCCAACCCGGCCCGGATGGTGCTGAAAACCTCGTGCGGCAAGCGGGAATGCGCCGCCGGGTCACGTCCGGCCAGCGCCGTACCGTCGTCGGTGGCCCGGACGAGAGCACAGGCCTCCCGGCGGGTCGCCGCCGGCAGTTCCAGCGACGTCAGCCAACCCCGGCCGGCCATCGCCTGAGTCTCGGTGCTGCGGGCGTAGCTCAGGTACAGCAGTCCGCACTTCTGCCGCGCCGAGCGGAGCGCCGCCACCACCCGGGCGTGCGGATACGGCGCCCGCGGCTCCGCCCACGAGTCGTCCCCGTCGTCGAACATGGCGATCAGGCCCAGATCGGCCACCGGCGCGAACGCGGCCGCACGCGTGCCGAGCACCAGCTTCACCTGCCCGCGCGCAGTCGCCAGGAAGGCCCGGTATCGCGCCGCCGGTCCCTTCTCCGCGGTCAGGGTGACGAAGCTGCCCCGTCCGAACACTGCGACGCACCGGGCTTCCAGCCGGGCCAGATCGGCGGCGTCCGGCACCAACAGCAGGGCACCCCGTCCACCGGCCAACGTGGCCGCTGCCGCCTCGACCAGCGCGGACGTCCAGTCGCCGACCGGACGCGCCACGGGCGCCAGGCAGAGTGCCGCCCGCGCCGCCACGCCGCGGCTCAACGCGTCCAGCAGGGACGCACCGTGCGGGTAATCGGGCAGGGTGACCGACTCGCCATCGGGCAGGTGCGGCGCCGGATAGTCGGGCGGCTCGGCGGACTCGGTGATGCCGTGCCGGGGCGGGACCGCCAGTCGCACCACGTCGGCGAACGTCCCCGCGTAGTGATCGGCGACATCGCGGACGACGCCCGCGATCTCCGGAAGGAGCACCGGTTCGGCCGAGATCACCTTCTGCAGCGGCGCCAGCTCGCGGTCGGCGTCCGAGGCGTCCGTGACATCGAGCACGTAGCCGTCCCGTTGCCGTCCGGCGAAGCGGACCTTCACCCGGCAGCCCGGCACCACCTCGGACGCCATCGCCTCCGGGATCGTGTAGTCGAAGGGTCGGTCGAGGTGCGGCAACGGCATGTCCACCGCCACCCGCGCGACCCTCGGCTCAACCACGTCCCCGATGCTAGAGGGCCGCACTGACAAGGCGGTCCTCCCCGGACGGTGGTTGGGCTGCCCGGCGGCGCGGCCGCGACATTGCCCGGGTTTGAGTTCATTCACTCGGTTTGAACCACGGAGAAGACGCCGAAGCACGGAAGTGTGGTGGACGGGGACTCGACCGGCGGTGGGACGAAAGGAACCGTCCCCTCCGTCCCACCGACCCGATGCAAGCGTGGATGGACGAGGGGTCTCGACAAGCTCGACCAGCGGCGGTACGAGGGGTCTGTCCCCACGGTCCACCCAGATCTCGGCCAGCGGCCGCCGACTATCCGCGGACGGCGTTCGCCAGGGCGTCCGCGCGGTCGGTGCGCTCCCAGGTGAACTCGGGGAGCTCGCGTCCGAAGTGGCCGTAGTTGGTGGTCGCGGAGTAGATCGGACGCAGCAGGTCGAGATCGCGGATGATCGCGGCGGGACGCAGGTCGAAGACGTCCAGGACGGCGGCGGTGATCTGCTCCAACGGCACCTGCTCGGTGCCGAAGCAGTCGGCGTAGAAGCCGACCGGGTGGGCGCGTCCGATGGCGTAGGCGACCTGCACCTCGCAGCGGGACGCCAGACCGGCCGCCACCACGTTCTTGGCCACCCAGCGCATCGCGTAGGCGGCCGAGCGGTCGACCTTGGACGGGTCCTTGCCGGAGAACGCGCCGCCGCCGTGCCGGGCCATGCCGCCGTAGCTGTCCACGATGATCTTGCGGCCGGTCAGGCCGGCGTCGCCCATCGGGCCGCCGATGACGAACTTCCCGGTCGGGTTGATGTGCACCTTCAAGCCGTCGGTCGACACGTCGTACCTAGCCAGCACCGGTTCGATCACCTCGTGCAGGATGCCGGGCCGGATGTCCCGCTCGTAGGACGCGGACCCGGTGTGCTGCGACGACACCACGATGGTGTCCACCGCGACCGGGGTGTCCCCGTCGTAGCGGGCGGTCACCTGGGTCTTGCCGTCGGGCAGCAGGAACGGCAGCACCCGATCGCGCCGCACCGCGGTCAGCTGCTCGGCGAGCCGGTGCGCCAGGTCGATCGGCAGCGGCATCAGCGTCGGCGTGTCGGTGCAGGCGTAGCCGAACATCAGGCCCTGGTCGCCGGCGCCCTGGGCGTCCAGCGCGTCGCCGGAGCCGCCCTCGCGGTGCTCGCCGGCGTCGTCCACCCCCTGGGCGATGTCGGGCGACTGGGCGCCCAGCGAGACCAGAACGCCGCAGGACGCGCCGTCGAACGACTTGTCCGAGGAGTCGTAGCCGATCTGCAGGATGCGTTCCCGGGCCAGCTTGGCGATGTCCACGTAGCCGGCGGTGCTGACCTCGCCGGCGACCACCACGGTGCCGGTGGTGACCAGGGTCTCGACCGCGACCCGGCTGTCGGCGTCCTGGGTCAGCAGGGCGTCGAGCACGGCGTCCGAGACCGAGTCGGCCAGCTTGTCGGGGTGGCCCTCGGTGACGGACTCCGAGGTGAACAGGCGGCTCATCGGGTGCTTCTCCTCTTCGTGGCGACGGCATCGAGAATGCGATGCGCGACCAGGTTCTTGTCGGCGGCGACGGCATCGACCACGCCGTCGCCGTCGATGATGGTGACGGTGTTGTCGGCGGCGCCGAACACCGCTCCCCCGCTGACGTCGTTCAACACCAGCAGGTCACAGCCCTTGCGGGCCAGCTTTGCCCGGCCCAATTCGAGCAGTTCGGACGCCGAGCCGGCCGTCTCGGCGGCGAAGCCGACGATCACCTGCCCCGGACGCCGCTGCCGGACCAGGCTGGCCAGCACGTCGACGGTCTGGGTGAAGCTGACGGTCAGACCGGCGTCGCCTTCCTTCTTCAGCTTCGCCGCACTGGGCGAGGCCGGGGTGAAGTCGGCGGGGGCAGCGGCCATGATCAGCACGTCGGAATCTGCGGCGGCCCGCGTCATCGCCTCGGCCAGGTCGGCGGTAGAGGTCACGGTGACGAGATCGGCACCGCCGGGCACCGGGGCGGTCATCGCACCGGCCACCACCCGGACGTCGGCGCCGCGCAGCAGGGCGGCCCGGGCGATCGCGGCGCCCATCCGTCCCGAGGACGCGTTGCCCAGGTAGCGCACCGGGTCGAGCGCCTCGCGGGTGCCGCCGGCACTCACCGTCAGTCGGACGCCGGCCAGGTCCCGGGCCCGCGCGGCGGACGCGGCCCCGACGTCCAGCAGGGACAGCGCCGCCTGTTCGATCTCGGACGGTTCGGGCAGCCGGCCGGGCCCGGTGTCGGCGCCGGTGAGGCGTCCGGAGTCGGGGTCGAGGACGATCACGCCGTGCTCGCGCAGGGTGGCCACATTGGCCTGGGTGGCCGGATGCAGCCACATCTCGGTGTGCATCGCGGGCGCCATCAGCACCGGGCAGGTGGCGGTCAGCAGCACGTTGGTGAGCAGGTCGTCGGCGCGTCCGGTGGCGGCCCGGGCCAGCAGGTCGGCGGTCGCCGGGGCGACCACCACCAGGTCGGCCTCACGGCCCAGCGCGACGTGCGGCACCTGGTGGGCGTCGGCCCACACCTGGGTGTGCACCGGGCGTCCGGACAGCGCCGCCCAGGTGGTCTCGCCGACGAAGTTGAGCGCGCTCGGAGTCGGCACCACGGTGACCTGGTGGCCGGCTTCGGCGAATCGCCGCAGCAGCAGGCATGCCTTGTAGGCGGCGATTCCGCCGGCGACTCCGAGCAGGACTCGGCTCATCGGACGATCAGGCCAGGTCGTCGCTGAACGGGTCGAGATCGCTGAACTGCGGGTCGGCCTCGGCCTCGGCACGGGCGGCCGCCTCGGCCTCGGGGTCGATCTCGGTGCACTCCAGCACGCCGGCGTTCACTTCGCGCAGCGCGATGGACAGCGGCTTCTCCTGGACACCGGTGTCGACCAGCGGACCCACGTTCTCCAGCAGGCCCTCGCCGAGCTGGCTGTAGTAGGCGTTGATCTGACGGGCCCGCTTGGCGGCGAACAGCACCAGGCGGTACTTGGAGTCGACCTTCTCCAGCAGTTCGTCGATCGGCGGATTGGTGATGCCCTCAGGGATCTGTGTGCTCAAAGGATGACCTCACGGTTGGTGCGGCGCGGCGGAGCCCGGGTTGCGGGTGGGCTCGGAGCGCCTGCGGGTGGTTCGGCTGGCGAGACATTCCACGGGTGGAAGTCACAAGCCCAGCAAGTCTACCAACTCATCGACCGCCCTGCCCACATCGTCGTTCACCACGACGTGGTCGAACTCGTCGGCGGCGGCCAACTCGTCCTTGGCGGTGCGCAGCCGGCGCTCCCGCTGCTCGGCGGTCTCGGTGCCGCGGCCGACCAGCCGGGCGACCAGTTCGTCCCAATCCGGCGGCGCGATGAACACCAGCCGGGCCTGCGGCAGCTTGGCCCGCACCTGTCGGGCGCCCTGCAGGTCGATCTCCAGGATCACCCGCTCACCGCGGGCCATCGCCTCCAGCACCGGCGCCGCGGGCGTGCCGTACCGGTCGCGGCCGTGCACCACCGCCCACTCCAGCAGACCGTCCTGCGCCAACAGCTCGTCGAAGGCGGCGTCGGAGACGAACCAGTAGTGCTCGCCGTCCACCTCGCCGGGACGCGGGGGCCGGGTCGTCGCCGACACCGACACCCACACCGCGGGATGGCGCTGTTTCAGCGCGCGAACGACCGTGCCCTTCCCTACCGCCGTCGGACCGGAGATGACTGTGACGTCACCGCTCACCGAACTCGGCCTTCAGGCCGGCCAGCTGATGCCGGCCCAGCCCACGAATCCGGCGGTTGGCGGCGATGTCGTAGCGCTCCATCACCAGGGTGGCCCGCTTGTCGCCGACCCGCGGCAGCGCCTTTAGCAGGTCGACCACCTTGACGTGTGCCAGCACCTCGTTCCCGGCGGCCTCGTCGAGCGCCTGGGCAAGAGTCAACTCACCCGAGCGGACCCGGGCTTTCAGCCCCGCCCGGGCGCGGCGCGCCTCCGTGGCGGCCGCGCGAGCCGCTTGCAGCTGCTCCGTCGTCAATTGGGGTATCGCCACGGTGACCTCCGGATGTGTCATTGGTGGGGACAATTTACAACCCAACACCGGTGCTGAAAACCCTTGCGATCAGGCCATTTGCGGGTCGGACGGGATTTGTCCGCCGCGGCGCGGACGGACCACCCGCGCCACCGCGCCCGCCTCGCACGACGCAGCGCACCGTCGTCCCGGGCTCGGGTGCGCAGATCCCGGCATCCGCCGGGAAGACGGGGGACGGCGAGGTGGTGCTGGTGCCCCGGCCCTAGCCGAGCAGCGCCCGCACCCGCGCGGTCAGCGCGGCGGCGTCCGGCCCGGCACCGATCACGTCCCGGCTCACCGCGGGCAGCACATTGTCCAGCGCCTCGCCGAACAGTGCCGGCAGGTGGTCGATCCGGCCGCCCTGGAAACCGATCCCGGGCACCAGGATGGAACCGTTGAAGTCGCCCACGTCGCAGCCCAGCTCGCTGTGCGTGCCGCCCACCACCAGGCCGATGGCGTTCTGCCCGGACGCGTCGTTGGCACGCCGGGCGGCGTCGATGATCTCCTGGGCCACCGAACCCTGCCGGTCGCCGCACAGCGCCAACTGCACCTGGCCGCCCTCCGGGTTGGACGTCCGGGCCAGCACGTAGACGCCGCGACCGTAGCGGTGCGCCCGGTCGAAGGCGGGCTGCAGCGAGCCGAAGCCCAGGTAGGGCGAGACGGTGATGGCGTCGGCGGCCAGCGGCGAGCCGTCGGCCAGGTAGGCCTCGGCGTAGGCGTCCATGGTCGAGCCGATGTCGCCGCGCTTCACGTCCAGGATGCTCAGCGCACCGGCCTGGGCGATGTCGGCCAGCACCCGCTCCAACACCGCGACGCCGGCCGACCCGTGGATCTCGAAGAAGGCCGACTGCGGCTTGAACACCGCCACCTGATCGCCCAGCACCTCGACGATGCGGCGGGCGAAGCGTTCCGCGCCGGCGGCGTCCACGCTCAGACCCCAGTCCTTCAGCAGCGAGGGATGCGGGTCGATGCCAACGCACAGCGCACCCCGTTCGCGGCTGGTCCGCTGCAGTCGAAGCCAGTAGCTGCTCATCGATCTCTCCTTGTCAGCGCGTTGATCCGGGCCGCGAGGGCGGGTCCGGCGTAGACGAAGCCGGTGTACAGCTGCACCAGCGCGGCACCCCGGTCGAACATCACCGACGCGTCGTCGGCGGTCATGATGCCGCCGGCCGCGATCACCGGCAGGTCGGTGTTCCGGGTCAGGTAGCCGACCACCTCGCGGGCCCGCCGGGTCAGCGGGGCGCCGGACAGTCCGCCGGCTTCGGCGGCCAGGTGCTGATCGGCCGGGTCCAGCCGGTCCCGGGCCAGGGTGGTGTTGGTGGCGATCAGCCCGGCCACCCCGGCGTCGCCGGCCGCGGCCAGCACCTCGTCGATCTGCGGCTCGGTCAGGTCGGGGGCGATCTTGACGAACAGCGGGGCACGTCCGTCGGCGGCACCGGCCAGCGCCTTCAGCAGGGTGAGCAGCGCTCCCCCGTCCTGCAGGCTGCGCAGCCCGGGCGTGTTCGGGCTGGACACGTTGATCGCGACATAGTCGGCGTGCGGCAGCACCATCTCGAGCGAGGTCAGGTAGTCGTCGACGGCGTCCTCGACCGGGACCACCTTGGTCTTGCCGATCGAGATGCCGATCGGGATTCCGGCGCCCTCGTTGCCGCGGTAGACGCCGAGCAGCGACAGCTCACGATGCAGCCGGGCGGCGCCGGCGTTGTTGAAGCCCATCCGGTTGATCAGCGCCGTGGACTTGCGCAGCCGGAACACCCGCGGTTTGTCGTTGCCGGGCTGGGCCTGCGCGGTGACGGTGCCCAGCTCGGCGAAGCCGAAACCGAGCGCCTGCCAGGCCAGCACGGCGCGTCCGTCCTTGTCCATGCCGGCGGCCAGGCCTACCCTTCCGGGGAAGTCGATCCCGGCCACCGTGGTCGGGGCGCCCCGGCTGCCGGCCAGCAGCCGGACCGCGGAGACCACCCCGGGTGAACGGCTGAACCGGGCCAGGGTGCCGATCATCGCCTCATGGACGCCTTCGGGGTCGCCATGGTGCGAGCCGAACAGCAGCGGACGCAGCACCGCCCGATAGCCGGCGTCGACCAGGCTGACCCGCGGACTCATGCGCCGGACGCCTCCAGCTCGCGCCGCATGTCGGCGCTCCAGGACTGCAGCGGACGGACCGTCAGCCCGCCCCGGCGCAACGCCTCGATGCCCTGCACCGCGGCCGACAGGCCCTGCACGGTGGTGACGCAGGGCACGTCGCACAGGATCGCGGCGGAGCGGATCTGCCAGCCGTCGCGGCGTGGGTCGCCGCCCTCGGAGACCCCCAGCGGGGTGTTGAAGATCAGGCTGATCTCACCGTCCATGATGGCCTGCACGACGGTCCTGGTGCCGTCCGCGCCGGGGCCCTGGGTCTCCTTGCGGAGCACCGTCACGTCGATGTCGTGGCGCCGCAGCACCTGCGCGGTGCCCTCCGTGGCGTAGACCTTGAAACCCAGGTCGGCAAGGCGTTTCACCGGGAAGATGGCGTGCCGCTTGTCCCGGTTGGCGACCGAGACGAAGACCGAGCCCTGGGTCGGCACGTCGCCGTAGGAGGCGGTCTGGCTCTTCGCGAACGCCACCCCGAAGGTCAGGTCGAGACCCATCACCTCGCCGGTCGACTTCATCTCCGGGCCGAGCAGGGTGTCCACCCAGGCGCCGTCGGCGGTGCGGAACCGGTTGAACGGCATCACCGCCTCCTTCACCGCCAGCGGGGCCGACTCCAGGGTGGCGGTGCCGTCGCCGTTGGCCCGCAGGGTGCCCTCGGCGCGCAGCTCGGCGATGGTGGCGCCGAGCATGATCCGCGACGCCGCCTTGGCCAGCTGGGTGGCGGTCGCCTTGGAGACGAACGGCACCGTCCGGGAGGCCCGCGGATTCGCCTCCAGCACGTACAGCACGTCGCCGAGCAAGGCGAACTGGATGTTGATCAGGCCACGCACCCCGACACCGCGGGCGATCGCCTCGGTGGCGGTGCGGATCCGTCCGACCGTCTCGGCGCCCAGCGTGATCGGCGGCAGCGAGCAGGCCGAGTCGCCGGAGTGGATGCCGGCCTCCTCGATGTGCTCCATCACGCCGCCCAGGTACAGCTCGGTGCCGTCGAACAGGGCGTCCACGTCGATCTCGATGGCGTCGTCCAGGAAGCGGTCCACCAGCACCGGCGAGTTCGGGGTGATGTGGGTGGCCCGTTCGATGTAGCCGACCAGCGAGTCGTCGTCGTAGACGATCTCCATGCCGCGTCCGCCCAGCACGTAGGAGGGCCGGACCAGCACCGGGTAGCCGATGTCGTGGGCGATCTCCAGGGCGTCGGACGCCGAGGTGGCCATCCCGTAGGCGGGCGCGGTGAGCTTGTTCTCGGTCAGGATCCGGCCGAACGCGCCGCGCTCCTCGGCCAGATGGATCGCCTCCGGCGAGGTGCCGACGATCGGGACGCCGGCGTCCTTGAGCGCCTGGGCCAGCTTGAGCGGGGTCTGCCCGCCGAGCTGGACGATGACGCCCGCCACCGGTCCGGCGGCGGCCTCGGCGTGGTAGACCTCCAGCACGTCCTCCAGGGTGAGCGGCTCGAAGTAGAGCCGGTCGGAGGTGTCGTAGTCGGTGGACACCGTCTCCGGGTTGCAGTTGACCATCACGGTCTCGTAGCCGTGCTGCGACAGGGTCAGCGCGGCGTGCACGCAGGAGTAGTCGAATTCGATGCCCTGCCCGATCCGGTTCGGCCCGGAGCCCAGGATCAGCACCGCCGGCTTGGTCCGCGGCGCCACCTCGGTCTCCTCGTCGTAGGAGGAGTAGTGGTAGGGCGTCCGGGCGGCGAACTCGGCGGCGCAGGTGTCGACGGTCTTGAACACCGGACGCACCCCGAGCGCCCAGCGGACGCCGCGCACCACGTCGGTGCTGAGGTGCCGCAGTCGGGCGATCTGGTCGTCGGAGAGCCCGTGCCGCTTGGCCAGCCGGAGCACGTCGGCGGTCAGCTCGGGGGCGTTGCGGACGTGTTCGGCGACCTCGGCGATCAACTGCAGCTGATCCAGGAACCAGGGGTCGATCTTGGTGGACTCGAACAGCTGCTCGGCACTGGCACCGGCGCGGAAGGCCTTCATCACCAGGCCCAGCCGGCCGTCGTGCGGACGGGCGGCCGCGGTGAGCAGCTCGTCCACGCTCTCGGTGATCTCTCCGGTGAAGTCGAAGGTGGACTTCGGGTCCTCCAGCGAGCGCAGCGCCTTGCCCAGCGCCTCGGTGAAGTTGCGGCCGATGGCCATCGCCTCGCCGACGCTCTTCATGTGCGTGGTCAGGGTGTTCTCGGCGGTCGGGAACTTCTCGAAGGCGAACCGCGGCGCCTTCACCACCACGTAGTCCAGGGTCGGCTCGAAGGACGCCGGGGTCTCGGCGGTGATGTCGTTGGGGATCTCGTCCAGGGTGTAGCCGACGGCCACCTTGGCGGCGATCTTGGCGATCGGGAAGCCGGTCGCCTTGGACGCCAGCGCGGACGAGCGAGACACCCGCGGGTTCATCTCGATGACGATCATCCGGCCGTTGTCGGGGTTGATCGCGAACTGGATGTTGCAGCCGCCGGTGTCGACGCCGACCGCCCGGATCACGCCGATGCCGACGTCGCGCATCGCCTGGTACTCGCGGTCGGTGAGGGTCATCGCCGGGGCGACCGTGATCGAGTCGCCGGTGTGCACGCCCATCGGGTCGAGGTTCTCGATGGAGCACACGATCACGACGTTGTCCGCCTTGTCGCGCATCACCTCGAGCTCGTACTCCTTCCAGCCCAGGATCGACTCCTCGATCAGCACCTCGGTGACAGGGGACGCCGACAGGCCGGTGCCGGCGATCCGGCGCAACTCGTCCTCGTCGTGGGCGAAGCCGGAGCCGACGCCGCCCATGGTGAAGGACGGCCGCACCACCAGCGGGTAGCCGAGGACGTCGGCGGCGGCCAGCACGTCCTCCATCGAGTGGCAGATCCGGCTGCGGGCCACCTCGGGATTGGTGCCGGGGATGTCCAGGGCCTCGACGATCTCCTTGAACTTCTCCCGGTCCTCGCCCTTCTGGATCGCCTCGAAGGAGGCGCCGATCAGTTCGACGCCGTACTTGGCCAGCACCCCGCGCTCATGCAGCGCGACCGCGGCGTTCAGCGCGGTCTGCCCGCCCAGGGTGGCGAGCAGGGCGTCCGGACGCTCGGCGGCGATCACCTTCTCCAGGAAGTCGGGCTGGATCGGCTCGATGTAGGTGGCGTCGGCGAACTCGGGGTCGGTCATGATCGTGGCCGGGTTGGAGTTCACCAGGATCACCCGGTAGCCCTCCTCGCGCAGCACCCGGCAGGCCTGGGTGCCCGAGTAGTCGAACTCGCAGGCCTGGCCGATCACGATCGGCCCGGAGCCGACCACCAAAATCGAGGAGATGTCGGTCCGCTTGGGCATCAGTTCTCCTGGTCGGTGTTGCTCTGGGTGGGGTTGCTCTGGGTGGGGTTGTGTTCGGCTCTGCCCCCGGTGCCGTCGCCGGCGCCGTTGCGGCGTCGGGTCATCACGTCGACGAAGCGGTCGAACAGGTAGGCCGAGTCGTGCGGGCCGGCGGCCGCCTCGGGGTGGTACTGCACCGAGAAGGCCAGCAGGTTGTCGGCGTCGTCGGTGAGCTCGAGGCCCTCCACGACGTCGTCGTTGAGGCAGATGTGGCTGACCCGTGCGTTGCCCCAGCGGGTGGCGGTCGGCTTGTCGAGCGGCGCGTCCACGGCGAACCCGTGGTTCTGCGCGGTGATCTCGACCTTGCCGGTGCGCAGGTCCTTGACCGGCTGGTTGATCCCGCGGTGGCCGTATTTCAGCTTGTAGGTGCCGAAACCGAGGGCGCGTCCGAAGATCTGGTTGCCGAAGCAGATGCCGAAGTAGGGGATGCCCGCGTCCAGCACGCCCTGCAGCAGGGTCATCGGGGCGTCCGCGGTGGCCGGGTCGCCGGGGCCGTTGGAGAAGAAGACGCCGTCCGGGCTCAGGGTGGTCAGCTCGTCCAGGGTGACGGAGGCCGGCAGCAGGTGCACTTCGATGCCGCGCTCGGCCATCCGGGTCGGCGTCATGTCCTTGATGCCGAGGTCGATCGCGGCCACGGTGAACCGCTTCTCGCCGACCGCCGGGAGAACCTGAGCGGCGCTCAGGGTGACGTCGGCGACCAGGTCGGAGCCGGCCATCGCCGGGGTCTGGCGGACCTTGGCCAGCAGCTTGGCCGGGTCGAGCTCGGTGGTGGAGATGCCGACCCGCATGGCGCCCCGCTCGCGCAGGTGCCGGGTCAGTGCCCGGGTGTCGATCTCGGCGATGCCGACCACTCCCTGGCTACGCAGTTCGTCGTCCAGCGAGCGGTTCGAGCGCCAGTTGGAACGCACCCGGGAGAGATCCCGGACGACGTAGCCGGCGACCCAGATCCGGGACGACTCGTCGTCCTCGTCGTTCCAGCCGGTGTTGCCGATGTGCGGCGCGGTGGCGACCACGACCTGGCGGTGGTAGCTCGGGTCGGTGAGGGTCTCCTGATACCCGGACATGCCGGTGGAGAACACCGCCTCACCGAAGGCCTCGCCGGCGGCCCCGAAGGACACGCCGCGGAAGGACCGTCCATCTTCGAGAACCAACAAAGCCGGGGTCTGTTCGCGATCGAAGAAGCCTGAAGGCATGGAAGTCCTTTCCCCGCCGGGGCGGGCTCAAACTCACGAAAGACTAGCAAAGCCGGACGGTGCTGCTGACCGCCGAGGTGGGCATGGACGCCCCCGCCCAGCCTTCTCCCCCGGACCCGGCGGTAGGGTCGGGGACCGTGACCGAGAACACCAGCCCCGTCCGGCAGGCTGCAACGCCGGGACCGCTCCCCGAGGGCGTCGCCGCCCGTCCGGCAGCCTCGGACGACGTGCCGGCGATCCTGGAGTTGCTGCGGGCCGAGGAGTTGGCCGGCACCGGCGAGACGTCGCTGAGCGCCGGCGAGATCGCCGAATGGTTTGACACGCCGCGCGCCCGAGAGCGCAACACCGCGCTGGTATTGGAGCGCGACGGCGTCCCGATCGGGGTGTGGCGGGTATTCCGCAACTTCGACGACAGGTACTGGGCGCAGCTGGCGATCGACCGCTCGCTGCCGTCCGAGCTGGTCGACGAACTGTGGCGCTCCGGCCTCGAATGGACGGAACAGGTCAGCCTCGCCGTCGCCGCCGGCCTGGGCGTCACCGCCCCGCGGCTGGACATCTGGGTGAACGAACACGACGCGCTCACCCGGCGGCACGCGGAGGCGTCCGGATTCCAGCAGATGCGGGCGTTCATCGAGATGCACATCGACCTGGCCGGCTACGTTGCGCCCGAACCGAACCCGCAGGTGCTGGTGCGGCAGGCCGAGGTGGCGGCGTCCGACAGCCCCGATCTGGCGACGATGTACGCGGTGATCACCGAGTCGTTCCGGGACCATTACGACTTCCAGCTGCGGTCCTTCGACGACTGGGCGGAGGCGCGGCGTTCCGACCCCCTCGGCGACCCGAGTCACTGGTATCTCGCCGAGATCGACGGCGAGGTGGTCGGCGGGCTGATCGGCCACAACTCCTACCTGGAGGCGGACGACGCCGGCTACGTCGCCAACCTCGGGGTACTGCGGCAGGGCCGGGGACGCGGTGTCGCGAAGGCGCTGCTGCACACCAGCTTGGCCCGCTACGCCGCCGACGGACGGGTCGCCGTCAAGCTGCACGTGGACGCCGAAAGTCCGACCGGCGCCACCCACCTGTACGAGTCGGTCGGCATGCACCGGCGGCTGGTCGGCTTCGACTTCCACAAGCACCTCGGCGTCCGGCCCTGACGACGCCTGGCTGCGTCGTCGAGGTCCGTGGATCAGCGACCGATCTCCGGGTCGTCACGCCTGGCCAGGCGGCGCGAACCAGGAATCGGTCGCCAGTCGACGAGCGATCGGACGCCGAGGCGCCCTGGGGCGCGTCCGGGTCGGTACCGAACTGGATGGCTCAGCCGAGGCCGGCGAGGATCTTCTCCCGGGCGCGGGCCAGCACACCGTTGAGGAAGGTGGCGGAGTCGTCGGTGGAGAGGTCCTGCGCCAGGGTGACCGCCTGCTCCAGCACGACCTCGGACGAGGTGGTGCCGTCCAGCATCTCCCAGATCGCGATCCGGGCCAGGCAGCGGTCGACGCGCGGCATCCGGTCCATCGTCCAACCGGTCGCCAGGCACTCGGCGATCAGCGCGTCGATCTCCGGCCGACGAGCGATGACGCCCTCGACCAGGGTGATGGTGAACGGACGCACCGGAGGGTCGGCCACGGCGATGTGCAACGCCAGCGGGCCGCCGGCGTCCACCCCGCGCAGGTCAGCCTCGAACAGGATGTCGAGGGCACGTTTGCGCGCCTTGGTGCGGGACGAGCCGCGACCCGGTGCGCTGGTCGGACGGGTCTCGATCAGTTCGGCGACGGTTCCGTCGGGTCGGGTGATCCGCTTGCGCGGCGTGGTCAGCGCAGGATCGGCTGGCATCGGGCGATCAGACCCGACCCAGGTAGCTGCCGTCGCGGGTGTCGATCTTGACCCGCTCGCCGGTGGTGATGAACAGCGGCACCTGCACCTTCAGGCCGGTCTCGACGGTGGCGGGCTTGGTGCCGCCGGTGGAGCGGTCGCCCTGCAGGCCGGGCTCGGTGTAGGTGACCTCGAGCTCGACCGAGGCCGGCAGGTCGAGGTAGAGCGGGTTGCCGTCGTGCATCGCGACGGTCGCCAGCTGGTTCTCCAGCAGGTAGTTCTTGGCGTCGCCGACGGTGTCGTCCAGGATGGTCAGCTGGTCGTAGGTGGCGGTGTCCATGAACACGTAGCCGTCGCCGTCGTGGTACAGGTACTGCATCTCGCGGCGGTCGACGTTGGCGGTGTCCACCTTGGTGTCGGAGTTGAACGTGCGATCGACCACCTTGCCGCTCAGCACATGCTTGAGCTTCGTCCGCACCACGGTGTTGCCCTTGCCCGGCTTGTGGTGCTGGAACCACAGCACCTGCCAGAGCTGACCGTCGAGGTCGAGCACCATGCCGTTCTTCAGATCGTTGGTGGAAGCCACGTTTGAAACCCTTCGTTCACCGATTGTGAGCCGACCGCACAGTCTAGTGCCGCGGCCCGGCTCCCGACGAACCGGGCCGCGTGAGGCGTCCGGACCGGCCGATCGTCGGGGACGGTTCTCGCTGGTTGGGGACGGTTCTCGAGAGTCGAAAATGGTTCACCAGGGACGGACCTTGCCGCCGAGGTCTGTCCCCAATGGTCGAGATTCGAACCTCGAGAACCGTCCCCAACCAGCGAGAACCGTCCCCGACGATCGGCCGGTCCGGACGCCTC
>NZ_JASGDE010000112.1:0-3549 GCF_047607385.1 Micropruina sp. | reverse complement strand
TCAACAAGCTCAAACACCACCGAGCCTTCGCCACCCGCTACGACAAACTCGCCGTCCGCTACACCGCCACCATCCACCTCGCCGTCATCAACGACTGGCTCAAACGACTTACATAACAGGCCCTAGCTCGAACCACTTTCTGTCGGTTATCAGCAGGCTCAATCCGGACGCCGCGTGCTCAAACCACTTTCTTGTTGATCTGAGCCCCTGGCGACCGGTCCATTACAACCAGAATCCGGTTCGGTGCCGGAATGACCTCGAACGCCCCCGCCGTAAGCACCAAGAAGTGGTTCGAAGGGGGCTTCTATCGCGCGGCGACCTCGATGAGCTCGCGCGACCGGGTGGTGGGCAGGCCCGCGCGTGTTCAGCAGGTTTGCTGCAACGTCGTCGCCCGCCGCAGCGTGATGAAGGGCATGACTGCTTCTCGGTTCCGACTGTGGCTGCCATCGCTGCTGCTGTCCGGGGTGATCGGCCTGGTCGGATGCACCCACGACGCCGCCAGCAAACCCGAGGTGACACGCGCCGGCGAGGGCGCGGCTCCGGCCGCCAGCCTCGCACCCGAGGAGGGAACACCCGACCAACGACAGGTGGTGCGGACCGGTGCGATGTCGCTGCGTTGCACCGACCTGAACGCGACCGCGGAGCAGCTGCGGCAGCTGGCGCAGAGCATGGACGGCTACGTGGCGTCCGAGTCGATCGGGGCCGACACGGACTCGGCGAGCGGCGGCTCCCGGATCGTGTTCAGCGTGCCGGCGGCAAACCTGGACCGGTTCATGGCGGAGGCGGCGAAGCTGGGTGATCTGGTCACCCGGTCGGTCACCGCGCGGGACGTCACCGAGCAGGTGGTCGACGTCGAGGCCCGGATCCGCACCCTGCGGGAGTCGATCAGCCGGATCCGGGCGCTGATGGACAAGGCCGGTTCGATCACCGAGATCGCCCGGGTCGAAGAGGAACTCACCCGCCGGCAGTCGGAACTGGAAGCCCTGCTGGCCAAGCAGAAGGCCCTGAAGAACCAGGTGGAGCGGGCGCCGGTCACCGTCTCGCTGCTCCGGCCGGGCCAGGTCGAGACGCAGAATCCGTTCCTGGTCGGGCTCAGCCAGGGCTGGGACGCCCTGCAGAACTCGATCGCGGTGCTGCTCACCCTGGTCGGCGGGCTGCTGCCCTTCGTCCTGATCGGCGGCGCGATCGGCTGGCCGACGGTGCGCCGGTTCCGGCGCCGGTCGGCAACTCCGAAACCGACGGCGACGACTCCCCCGGACGCCTCAGGCCAGCACGCAGGTGGCCAGGCCGAGCAGGGCGACCACGACGGTGGCGATCAGCCCGAGCAGGATCGGCTTCAGCCCGGCACGTCGTAGCACCGAGGCGTGCAGCGAGGTGCCGAGCGCGAACATCGCGGCCGCCAGCAGCCCGGTCTGCAGCAGCCCGGCCAGTTGCAGCACCGGGGCCGGCAGCACGCCGAGGCTGCGCAGCCCGACCGCGGCGACGAACCCGGCCACGAACAGCGGCACCACCGGCTGGCCACCGCGGACGCCGCCCGACGACTCCCGCTGCCCGAACGAGATCACCGCCAGCACCGGCGCGAGCAGCAGCACCCGGGCCAGTTTGACCACCACCGCCACCTTGAGCGCCGATCCGCCGACGATGCCGGCCGCGGCCACCACCTGGGCGACCTCGTGGATCGACGCGCCCGCCCAGATGCCGGCGGTCGTGGCGTCCAGTCCGAGCAGCGTCGCGGCGGCCGGCAGCACACCGATCATCACCGTCCCGAAGACCACCACCAGAGCCACCGCGGTCGCCGTCTCGTCGCTGTTCCGGCGCCGCAGCACCCCGTCCGCACCGGCCACGGCGGCCGCTCCGCAGATCGAGAAGCCGCAGGCGATCAGCAGCGTCTGGGTTCGGCTCACCCCCAGCAGCCGGCCGGCGAGCATGGTGGCGCCGATCCCCCCGGCCACCACCACGATCACCCCGACCAGCACCGGCCAGCCCAGCCCGGCGATGTCGGTGAGGGCCAGTTGCAGTCCGAGCAGCACCACCCCGAGCCGGAGCAGGCGGCGCGACGCCACCTGGATGCCCGGCGCGATCCGGTCGGCGAAGCTGCCGCGGACGCCGGCGACATTGCTCAGCACGGCGCCCAGCAGGATGGCCAGCAGCAACGGGCTGAGCCCTGGCAGCACCTGCTGGACGCCGAGCACGACCGCCGCCGCGGCACAGCTGAGCAGCAGCCCGGGCACCGCCGACCCGGAACCCGCCGCGCCGGCGGGAGGCGTCGAAGCTGCGGGGACGTGACGGGCCAGATCGGCGGGTGGCTGAGGCACCCCTCTACCTTCCGCCCTCAACCCATATCTGAGTAGCCGTCACTTCGGCATGGAAGCCATACGATACGGATATGACTCCGGAGTTGCCGCCGCACCGCTATCCGCCGGTGGCCGACCTCGCCGTGCTGGTCGCCGCGGTCGAGCACGGCGGCGTCGGGGCCGCCGCCCGCGCCCTCGGCATGGCGCAACCGAACGCCAGCCGCGCGTTGCGCAGGCTGGAACGGATGCTGCGGCTCGAACTGCTGACCCGTGGTCCGACCGGCGCCGCGCCGACCCGCGACGGCGCCCTGGTGGTCGACTGGGCGCGCCGGGTGCTGGAGGCCAACCAGCGGCTGTTGCTGGGTGCCGCGGCGATCGGACGCGGGCACACCGGCACGGTGCGGCTGGCCGCCAGCCAGACCATCGCCGAGGAGCTGCTGCCGCGCTGGCTGGCCGCGTTGCGGGCCGAACACCCCGAGGCCGAGGTGTCGCTCACCGTCGGCAACTCCCAGCAGGTCGGACGGCTGCTCGGCTCGGGCTGCACGCTCGGCTTCGTGGAGAGTCCGGAACTGCCCGCCGGCCTCACCGTCGCGGTGGATTCGCGCGAGGTCAGCACCGACCGGCTGGTCGTCGTCGTGGCTCCCGGGCACCCGTGGGCCCGGCGCACCAGGCCGGTGCCGCTGGACGAGCTGGTCGGCACCCCGCTGATCGTCCGCGAGCCCGGGTCGGGCACCCGGATCGCCCTGGAACGGGCGCTCGCCGGCGTCACCATGGCGGCGCCGGCGTTGGAACTGGCCAGCAACGCCGCCGTCCGCGTCGCCGTGATCGCCGGCGCCGGGCCGGCCGTGCTCAGCGAGCACGCGGTGCAGGCCGCGGTGAGCGCCGGGGAACTGCGCGCGGTGATGGTGGACGGCCTGGTGGTCGAACGTCCGTTGCGGGCGATCTGGCCGGTCGAACCTCCGCTGCCGGCACTGGGCGTCCGGCTGGTCGAGCTCGCGGTCGAACTGGAGCGGACCCGGCGGGCCCCGGAACCACCGCCCCGGCTCGACCCGGGTTGGGGCATCTGAACCCGGCCCGGGACCGCTGGCTGAGCTTGTCGAAACCCCGTTGTCAGAGGTCTCGACAAGCTCGATCGGCGATCGTCGGCACCTCCCTAAGCCTCGATCCACCGATGGGCGCCGTAGCGAGCGGCACCAGATGGGTGCAATGGCAAGCCGGGAACGCGAAGGCGTACCGGGTCGTACGGTGAGCGGGT
>NZ_JASGDE010000111.1:0-4710 GCF_047607385.1 Micropruina sp. | reverse complement strand
GCGAGCCGGACCGGCTCGCGCACCACTTCTCTACGGACGGGTCGGGTTCCAGCCGTCGAGGGTCTCCCGGGTGATGGTTGCCGGCAGTCCTGGGTCTTCGTCGCTGACCCGGGTGAACCGGGTGCCGTCGACGCCCCGGTACATCCCGGCGACGCCGCCGGTGACGAAATAGACGTCGGCGAAGTCACCGTCGAGCCCGGAGCGGCTGAGGAAGAGCAGATAGCTGCTGCCCGGCTGCAAGGTCGGCGCCGGTCCCATCCATGGCGTCCCGACCTGAAGAACCCGGACGCTGGACGCCGAGCGCGGCGGATCGGCGGGATCACCACCGTCGGACGGGGCGCGTCCGAGGTCCTCGGGGAAGTACCGCACCGCGACGCTCACCGTGGCCGCCGTCTGCGCCATGCCCTGATTGACCGCCGAGACGCCCGAGACCGTCCCCGCCACGATCAGCGCGGAATCGCCGATCAGCTCCTCCAGCGACGCATAGATCTGGTGCCGGCTGCCCTCGCCCCCGAGGCCGCCGCATGCCGAGAACAACAGTGCGCTGACGACGAGAGCGCTCACCGTGGCGAGCACGCCGCGTCGCGATCGGTCGCCCCTCATCACCCCTCGCTTCGGTCGGTACCGCAGGGTACCGAAGGGCCCCGGGCCACACCAGAGTCGCCAGCTAGCATTAGTGAGTATCATTCTCATATAGTCGCCCTCATGAAAACCCCACGCACTCCCCTGGTCGTCGCCTGCGCGCTGACCGCCACCCTGCTGCCCGCCCTGACCGCCCCCCATGCCGAGGCCGCGCCGAAGGTGCGCAGCACCATCCTGGTGACGCACGCCGGCGGCGTCCTGGCCCTCGATGCCGGCACCCTGAAGCCGGTCGCCCGGATCGCCACCGGATCGCGTCCGACGGTGGCCACCTCGGAGGACCACCGGCACTTCTTCCTGATCGAGGGCTCCGCCGGCCTGGTGCAGATCGGCGACCTGCGCGGCACCCCGCACCTCAACCCGCTGCGGGTGAACGCCGCCAAGCCCAGCCACGTCGTCGCCCACGGCAACACGACCGCGATCTTCGACGACGGCACCGGGACCATTCAGCTGCTGAAGAACTCCGACCTGGACAAGTCGTCGGCGTCCATCCGCACGCTCAGCCCGTTCGCCGCGCACCACGGCGTCGCCATGCCGATCGAGAACGGACGACTGCTGGTCAGCACCCCCGGCACCGAGCCCGGCCAGCGGGTCGGCTTCGCCCGGGTGAAGGCGTCCAACGGACGTGTCGAGAAGCGCTGGAACAACTGCCCGAAGATCCACGGCGAGGCGGAGGCCGCCGGTGGCGCGGTGGCGTTCGGCTGCGACGACGGCGTGGTGATCTACCGCAAGGGCAAGGTCACCAAGGCCTACGAACCGGTGGGCGCACCCGACGGCTTCAGCAGCCATCTGGCCGGCTCCGAGGAGTCGCCGATCATCGCGGGCAGCTACAACGCGACCCATGTCGCACTGGTCGACACCCGCACCGCCCGTACCAAGCTGCTCGATCTCGGACTGGTCTACGGCACGCTGACCTGGGCCGAGAAGAAGCTGGTGGCGCTGGGCACCGACGGCAAGGTGTACGTGATCAACCCGGCCAAGGCGAAGGTCGAGGCGGCCATTCCGGTCATCGACGCCTGGACCAAGCCCGACGACTTCTATGCCGCCCGGCCCACCCTGACCACGGTCGGCCACCGGGTGATCGTCGCCGACTCGGCGTCCAAGACCCTACGCACCCTCGACCTGGAGACCGGCGAGGTGAGCGCCCCGACCACGATCGACGTCGAACCGCTCGCGGTCAACGCGGCCGGACCGGGTTCCGGGCACCAGCACTGAATCCGGACTCGACCCCGTCCACCCACCTCTAGCGACATTGCCCTGCTTCGGCTTCGTTCACGTGGTTCAAACCAGGTGAACGAAGCGAAACCAGGGCAATGTTGCTGTCCGGACGACCCACACACACCACCCTCGCCACCGCCAACACCCTCACCACCGCCACTCTGATGTACGGGCGTACATCACAGTGGTACGCTCGTACACCGTGATGGACGATTCCGACACCGCTCCCGGTGTCCACCGGGCGCCGGGGCGTCCGGACGATCGGACCGCCACGGCCGACGCGGCAACCAGGGCCAGCGGCCAGCCCGATCCCGGACGCCGCGACCGGATCGTCGACGCCGCTCTGGAGGTGATCGCCGCCCACGGTGTGGCCGGCACCTCGCACCGCAAGGTCGCCGCCGCGGCCGGCGTCCCGCTCGGGTCGATGACCTACTACTTCGCGGGCATGGACGAGCTGCTGCACGACGCCTTCGACCGCTTCGCCGACCGCGGCGTGGCACGGTTCGCCGAACGGATGACGCGGGCCCACACCCCGGCGGAGGCGCTCAACGCGGTGGTCGAGGGCATCGTCGCCGACATCCCTCCCAGCGGCTCGGACGAGCAGGTCGTGCTGTACGAGCTCTACACCCTCGCCGCCCGCGACCCGGCCTTCCGGGACATCACCGAACGATGGATGCTCCGGGCTCGGACGGCCCTCGAAAGGCACTTCGACCCGCTCACCGCGCGGCTGCTCGACGCCCTCATCGAAGGCCTCGCCGTCCACCGCACCCTCGACCGCGACCCCGCCGAGATCGGCCAGATGGTCGAAGGCATCCGGCGCATCACCCGTCCCTAGACCGCACCAGCCCGAAGGATCCCCATGCCTGACCTATCCCCCGACACCGCCCCGGTGACCGGCCGGCAGCTCGTCGCCGACCTGCGCGAGCTGGGCGTCCGGGCGGGAGCCACCGTCATGGTGCACACTTCGCTGCGTTCCCTGGGCTGGGTGATCGGTGGTGCCCAGACCGTGCTGGAGGCGCTGCGCGAGGCGGTCGGGCCCGAGGGGACGCTGGCGATGCCGACCCAGTCCTGGCAGCTGTGCGACCCGGCCTTCCTGGACGAGACTCCGCCGCAGTGGTGGCCCACGATCCGGGAGAACCTGCCGCTCTACCACCCGGCCACCACGCCCAGCCAGACCATGGGGATCGTCGCCGAACTGTTCCGCACCACCCCGGACGCGCTCCGCAGCCCGCACCCGCACCGGTCCATCACCGCCGCGGGTCCGCGGGCGGCCCAGGTCACCGCCACCCACCCGCTGGACGCCCCGGCCGGCGAGCAGTCGCCGCTCGGTGCGCTGGTCGAACTGGACGCCTGTATCCTGCTGCTCGGCGTCACCGCCGCCAAGGTCACCGCGCTGCACCTGGCCGAACACCGCGCCGCCTACCCGGGCAAGCGGACGGTCCGCAACGGCGTCGCGATGCTCGTCGACGGACGCCGGGAGTGGCTGAGCTGGGACGAGCTGGACGTCCACGACCACGACTTCGTCGAGGTCACCGAGGCGTTCGCGTCCGACACCGGACTCGTCCGAACCCTACGGGTCGGCGCGGCGAACGCCCAGCTGATGCCGATGCGTCCGCTGGTGGACTACGCCGCCGGCTGGTTCACCAGCCACCGGTAGCCTCCGACACTGCCCCTGTCCACCGCCTCGAACGACGGGAACTCCATGCCAGCACTGCCTCTCGGCCCCGAGCACTACAGCGGAACCAAGCGGGCCAGCTACACCGGCTACGTGGTCCAGGCCATCGTCAACAACCTGGCGCCGCTGCTGTTCGTCATCTTCCACACCCAGTTCTCGATCCCGCTGGCGCAGCTGGGGCTGATCGCGGCGCTCAACTTCGGCGTCCAACTGCTCACCGACTTCGTCGCGATGTTCTTCGTGGACAAGGTCGGCTACCGGGTTCCGATCGTGCTGGCGCACGTCTTCGCAGCCATCGGCCTGGTGCTGCTGGCCATCCTCCCGACGGCGATGCCCAGCCCGCTGCTCGGACTGTGCATCGCGGTCTCGGTGTACGCGATCGGCGGCGGACTGCTGGAGGTGCTGGTCAGCCCGATCGTCGAGCACCTGCCCACGCCGGCCCACCAGAAGGCGTCCGGGATGGCGCTGCTGCACTCCTTCTACTGCTGGGGCCAGTTGGCGGTGGTGGTCGGCACCACCACCCTGCTCGCCGCGATCGGCACCCAGCATTGGGTGTGGCTGCCGGCGATCTGGGCGATCGTGCCGCTGATCAACACCTTCGTGTTCCTCCGCGTCCCGATGCCGGAGACGGTGGCGGAGGACGATCGCACCTCGCTGCGCGATCTGTTCGGCACCCCGATGTTCCTGGCCGCGCTGGTGCTGATGATGACCGGCGGCGCGGCCGAGCTGACCATGGTGCAGTGGTCGTCCTTCTTCGCCGAGAAGGGCATCGG
This sequence comes from Micropruina sp., assembly GCF_047607385.1. GTDB lineage: Bacteria > Actinomycetota > Actinomycetes > Propionibacteriales > Propionibacteriaceae > Micropruina. The sequence continues at coordinate 405 of NZ_JASGDE010000111.1, read as the reverse complement.
GGTTGGCAAGGAGATCGGCGACCTGCTCGGTCCGGGGCTGTTCGCGCTGCTGATGGGCATCGGACGTTTCGCGTACGGCATCTGGGGCACCGGCGTCGACCTGCGCCGCGTCCTGATCGTCTCCAGCATCGGTGCCGCCGCCTGCTACCTCGTCGCGGCGACCTCACCGGTGGCGATCGTCAGCCTGCTCGCCTCGGCGGCGTGCGGCCTGATGGTGGCGCTGCTGTGGCCCGGCACCTTCTCGCTGACCGCGGCCCGCTTCCCGATGGGCGGCGCCGCGATGTTCGCCATCCTGGCGCTGGCCGGCGACGCCGGCGGGTGATGTTCAACCTCGTCCTCATCGCCACCGCCGTCGGCGCCGGGGTTCGGGGCAGGCGTGACCAGGTCCGCCGGCGTGCCCGTCAG
>NZ_JASGDE010000110.1:0-2714 GCF_047607385.1 Micropruina sp. | reverse complement strand
CTAACTATTTGGGGCTCGCTGAGTTCAGCGAGCCCCAAGTAGTTAGGCGAGCGCGGGGGGAGGGGCGGGGGTGGGGTCGGGCGAGCTTCAGAAAATCTGACAGCCGATTGATGGTCAAATTGCTTAACGATGTGCCTACGATGGCCCGGTGACCGATCGGGAACACCTGGAGCGGCTGCTGACCGAGCGGGTCCGCGAAGTCGGCTGGGCCTCGGAACGGGTCGGGCACGGCTTCGCCTCGCGGCAGGGCCTGCATCCCACCGACCTGCGAGCGCTGACCGCGATCTACGCCGCCGATCTCGCCGGCGCGCCGCTCACCGTCCGGCAGCTGGCCGCCGAACTCGACCTCACCCCGGCGGCCGTCACCTATGCGGTCGACCGGCTGGCCGCCGCGGGCCACGTCTGGCGCGAGCGCGGGGTCGCCGACCGGCGCACCGTCGTGCTGCGTTTCGGCAGCTACGGACGCCAGGTGGCCCGCGAATTCTTCACCCCGCTCGGGGCGCTGCACGCCGAGGCCCTGCGGGGGTTCAGCGATGCCGAACTGGACGCCTGCGTCCGGGTGCTGGCGGTGGTCACCGACGCCCTCGAAGGCTTCGACCGCGAGCTGCGCCGGACGACGCAGGACCGGCCATGAGCACCGGACGCCGGCTCGCGGCTCCCCGGCGCGGCTGGGCCCTCGGGCTGGGCCTGTACCTGCTCGGGATCTTCATGGGCGCCATCGATACCGGCATCGTCACACCGGCCCGGACGATCATCGCCGACGACCTCGGGGTGAACCAGCAACTCGGGATCTGGATGATCACCGTGTACACGCTGGCCTACGCCGCAGCCATCCCGGTGCTGGGCAAGGTGGCCGACCGGGTGGGTCGCAAACCGGTCTATCTGACCGCGATCGTGCTCTTCGGCGCCGGCTCGCTGCTGTGCGGGCTGGCCCAGGACGCCGGCAGCTTCTGGATGCTGATCGCCGCTCGGGTGATCCAGGCGATCGGTGGCGGCGGGATCCTGCCGATCGCCACCGCGGAGATCGGCACCGAGGTGCCCCCGGAACGGCGCGGCATGGCGTTGGGCCTGGTCGGGGCCGTCTTCGGGATCGCCAACCTGCTCGGCGCGTCCGCCGGCAGCCTGATCCTCGATCTGGCCGGCCCGCACAACTGGCAGTGGATCTTCTACGTGAACGTGCCGATCAGTGCGCTGATCGTGATCGCCGGCGTGCTGGTGCTGCCCAATCACCGCGAGGCGTCCGTCACCCCGCTGGACCTGCTGGGTATCGCGCTGCTGGTGGCGATGATCATGGCGCTGCTCTACGGGCTGACCAATCTGGACTTCTTCGACCTCGCCGGCTCACTGCAATCGGTGGAGGTCTACCCCTACCTGGCCGGCTTCGTGGTGCTGCTGCCGCTGTTCGTGCTGGCCGAGCGGCGCGCGGCCGACCCGGTGCTCAACCTGGGCTACTTCACCCACCGTCCGGTCGCCCTCACCCTGACGCTGTCGTTCCTCTCCGGGTTCGTGCTGATGGGGGTGGTGTTCGTTCCCCAGCTGGCCGAGAACGCCCTGGAACTGCCCAGCGGCAGCGGCGGCTACCTGGTCATCCTGCTCGGCCTGGCCTCCGGGGTGGGCGCCCCGCTGTCCGGACGGCTGACCGACGCCTGGGGCGCGAAACGCGTCCTGGCGTTGGGCGGCGGGATCTCGCTGGCCGCCGCGGTGAGTGCGGCGGCCTGGCTGATCCCGAATCCCGGCTATCCCAGCGTGATCGGCACGCTGGTGCTGATCGGCCTCGGCCTGGGCTTCGTGATCGGCTCGCCGCTGAACTATCTGATGCTGCAGCTGACCGAACCCCGACAGGCCAACTCCGCGCTGGGGACGATGTCGCTGGTCCGGTCGATCGGCACCACCGTGGCGCCGGCGATCATGGTCGGCTTCCTGGCCCACGCGGGCGCCGGCATGCAGGACCGGCTGACCGCCCAGTTGCCGTCCACGATCAAGGCGCCGGAACTGCCCTACGCCGCGTCCCTGCAGCGCGACTTCGCCCGCTGGAAGACCGACGACCGCTTCGCCAAGGCACTCAAAGGCGTCGAGTTCCCCGACCTGGCCGCCAAGAGCACGATCAACCTCGACCTCACCGGCGGCGGTGAACTGCCCGCCGACCTGGTCGAGCTGCTGCAGAACGCGGACGTCACCACCATCGTCCCGGTCACCGAAACCGTGGCCCGGCGGATGTTCGCCCAGCACACCCCCGCCGTGATCGCCGACATCACGTCCGGCGTGGAGACCGGGATCACGCAGCTCGGCACGGTGCGGCACACCCTGGCCAGCACCCGCGCCGACATGACCCGCAAGCTGCGCAGCATGACGACGGCGCTGGCGAAGATGCGCACGGCCCTGGTCCGGATGGACCGCTCGGTGCGGAAACTGGACGCCGCCGAGACCTCGATGACCGCCGGCATCAACCGTATGGGCCGGGCCGTCACCGGCCTGGACAAGGGCATCGCCGGGATCACCAAGGCCCGGGTCAAGCAGGCCAAGGCCATCGCCGGCATGACCAAGGGCTTGGCCGGGCTGAGCCGGGCGATCGCCGGCGTCCGCAAGGCCATCGCCGGCATCGACCGGGCGACGGCCGGGATCGACGCCGCGCTCGCCCAGCAACGCGCCGCGCTGGCCGCCCTGCAGGGCTCCGACGATCCGGCAGCACAGGCACAGATCGCCCAGCTCACCCG
>NZ_JASGDE010000109.1:0-4499 GCF_047607385.1 Micropruina sp. | reverse complement strand
TCATGGCGGCGGGCAGCGTCTATCGTGGACACGAGGCCTCCTGGGGAAGAAGGAGCTTGCTTCGACACCAACCCGTCTACCCCGGGAGCCTCACCCCCTCGCGCACCGACACGCGACACCCCACAAACCACTTCCGTAACAGGCCCTAACCGACTGCCGACACGTACCCACAAGTCGATAGCATTCCGCCGTGCGTTTCGGGAGACGAAAACCGGTCATCGAACCCGCATTGCTGTTCCTTCGCGTCGCGGCCGACGATGTCGCGGCGTGGGCCCGCGAGCGGGGTGTTCCGTGCTGGGTGCAGCAGCTTCCCGGTGGCTGGGTACTGGCCCGGACGGCGACCGTGGACGGCACGCTCGCCGGCTCGGGCCAGTCCCCCGACGACGCCTTGCGGGACTGGGCCGTGCGCACCCCGGACGCCTACCTGGTGCAGGAGGCGGTCCGCCGCGTCCGGGCGAACGAGATCGAGACGGTGGAGGACGACATCGGCCCGGCACCGTGGGAGGCCGCCGATCCCCGTCCGTGTCGAGGCCTGGTGGCCGTTCCCGGCGATCAGCCCGGTGATCAGGGCCTGCTCGCCCACCTGCAGGCGGCGCCCGCCGTCGAGGTATTCCGCGACGGCTGGCTGCTGGTTCCCCACGACGATCCGCTCTGGGCGTCCACGGCCGCCGTCGTCGACGACGACGCGGGCCTGGCACTGATGACCCAGGGTGACGAGGTCCGGCTCTGGCTGATCCAGGACGGCGAACCCGTGGCCGACTGGGAATGGTCGGTGACCGGCACCCTGGTGGCCATCGACCGGCTGCCCGCCGGTGAACTCGGTGACGAGGTCCGCGACACCATCTTCCCGGCGCGCCTGGGCGTCGAACCCCTCGACGACTTCGGCTTCCCGACGACGCCCCGACTCGTCCAGGCACTCGCCACGGACGCGCCGGCAGCCGTCGCCGTCCCGGAACTGATCGCCGCGCTCGGTCTGCCGGACGCCGCCCGGGCGCATCTGCTCGGCGAGATCGACCTGGCCGACGCACTGGACGCCCGGGTCAGCCAGCCCGCCCGCAACGTCGCGGCGGCGGTCGCCAGCAGCGTCTGGGCGTCCGAACGGCAGCGGGCCTCGGCGCAGAGTCCGCGCCGCCGGCTGTGGGGTGCGATCGGCTGGGCGGCGTCCCTGGTGCTCTGCGCGCTGCTGGCGGTGCTGATCGTCGACGACCTGCGGACCGGCACCGAGATCTCGGTGTGGACCTGGCTTCGACTGCCGATGGTGCTGCTGATCGTCCCGGTCGCAATTCTCGGCATCCGGCGCTGGTGGGTGCTTCGCGGCACCGGCCAGCGCGACGCCTCCGGGTCGGGCGGGCCGCCGCGCCGCTATCAGCCGCGGACGAGTTGGTGGTACGGCCGCGGCCCGAGCGCGACGGTCACGCTGCTGATCGGCCTGGCCGTCCTCGCCCTGCCGGTCGGGTTCTGGATCGCCGATGCGCCGCTGCGCGACCGGGGCGTCCAGACCACGGCGCAGGTGGTCGCGGTGAACGAAGACAGCTTCACCGTCACCTTCAGCGATCGGGGCGGCACCACCCGCACCGCCGAGATCGCGCCGTGGGGCGAACCCGAGGCCGGCGACCCGATCGTCATCGTCTACGACCCGCTGAACCCCACCCACGCGACGAGCCTGGACGAGCAGAACGATCCCGTCGGCTACATCGTCTTCACCGCGCTGGCGGGCCTCTGCTTGGTGCTCGCCCTGCTCACCTGGCTGCGCGTGATCGACTGGCAACGAGTCTCGAACTGGATGGAGTAGGCACCCGGGATCTAGCGCGGGATCACCGCGCAGCCGGCCGGATCGAGCGCCACGGTGAGCGACTCGCCCTCCACCCGCTCGGCGGAGCGGGCGGTCGCCGTCTGGCCGTCGGGCAGCCGGACGTCGATCAGCACCTCACCGCGCTGGTGCCGCTGCTCCACGATCGGCACCTCGACGCCGGTCGGCGCGGGAACCAGACCGGCGGGTCCGATGGCGACCAACTCGTCCACACCGGCCCGGACCCGGCCCAGCCGGGCCGCCAGATCCGCGGCGATGAACGGTTCGTAGCCGAGGAACTCGGCCACCTGTCGGGACGCCGGACGCCGCCACAGCACCTCGGGGGCGTCCAGTTGCAGCATTCGTCCCTCGGCCATCACCCCGACCCGGTCGGCCAGCGCGAACGCCTCGTCCTGGTCGTGGGTGACGTAGAGGGCGGTGGTTCCGGTGGCCCGCAGCGCGTCGCCGAGCACCCCGACCAGGTGCTCGCGCAGGTTGCGGTCCAGCGCCGACAGCGGCTCGTCGAGCAGCAACAGCCGCGGCCGGGGCGCCAGCGACCGGGCCAGCGCCACCCGCTGCGCCTGGCCGCCGGAGAGCTCGCCGACCCTCCGGGCCTGGTAGCCGGGCAGGCCGACCACCCCCAGCAGCTCGGCCACCCGAGCACGGCGTTGCGCCCGCGGCTCCCGGTACAGCCCGTAGCCGATGTTGCCCTCGACGCTGAGGTGCTGGAACAGCTGGCCGTCCTGGAACATCATCCCGAACCCGCGAGCGTGCACCGGCGCCGCGGAGACGTCGTCGCCGTCCCAGCCGACCCGTCCCGCGGCCAGCGGCTCCAGCCCGGCGATGCCGCGCAGCAGCGACGACTTGCCCGAGCCGGACGCCCCCAGCAGCGCCACGATCTCGCCCGGCTCCACGGCCAGGTCGACCTGGTCGATGGCGACCAGCTCGCCGTAGCGGACGACGGCGCCGCGCACCTCAAGGCCTCTCACAGTTCTGCCTCCCTGGGCCGGACGAGTTCCGCCGCGGCCATCACCGCGGCGGTGAGCACCGCGAGGACCACCGAGGCGGCCATCGCCATGCCGAAGTTGTCGGCGCCGGGGCGTCCGATCAGCCGGAAGATCACCGTCGGCAGCGTCGGATGCTCCGGACGGGACAGGAACGACGTCGCCCCGAACTCGCCCAGCGAGGTGGCGAAGGCGAACCCGATCGCCAGCCCGAGCCCGCGCAGCGCCAGGGCCGCGTCGATGGTGGCCAGCACCCGTCCCGGACCGGCACCCAGCATGGCGGCCGCCTCGCGCTGCCGCGGGTCGATGGCCCGCAGCACCGGCAGCAGGGTGCGCACCACCAGCGGCAGCGCCACGATGGCCTGGGCGATCGGGATCAGGATCGGCGACGTCCGCAGGTCGAACGGCGGCCGGTTCAGGGTGATCAGGAAGCCGAACCCGACGGTCACCGCCGACACTCCCAGCGGCAGCATGAACGCGGCGTCCAGCAGCCCGACGCCGGCGGCCAGCCCCCGGTTGCGAGGACGGCGCGACGCGATCAGGCTGACCAGCACGCCGAGCGGCACCGCGATCGCGCTGGCCTGGGCGGCGATCACCAGTGAGTTCACCGCCGCCGTCCAGACCGGCACGGTGAGGCCGGAGTCCCCACTGCCGGCGAGCAGTTCGTAATTGCGCCAGCCCCAGCCGTCGGCGGTGACGAAGGAGCGCACCACCAGGTGCACCATTGGCACCACCAGCAACCCGATCACCACGAAACCGGTGACCAGCGTCGGCAGCAGGTCGCGCCGGGCCCGCCAGGGCTGCTCGGCGGCGGCGTCCCCGGAGAGTCGCAGTGCATGCTCGGCACGCCGCCGGGCACGTCCGGCGATCAGCAGCGCGGCCGCCACCACGACCAGCTGGACGATGGACAGCGCCGCGGCGGCCGGCAGGTCGAGCAGCTGGGTGGTCTGGTACCAGATCTCGGTCTCGATGGTGGAGAACCGGACGCCGCCCATCACCATCACGATGCCGAACGCGGTGGCGCAGAACAGGAAGACCAGCGAGGCGCCGGAGAGCACCGCGGGCGCGATCGCCGGCAGGGTCACGGTCAGGAAGACCCGGGCCGGGGACGCCCCCAGCATCCGGGCCGCCTCGGCGGTGCGGGGGTCGAGCCGCGACCACAGCGCGCCCACCGTCCGGACGATGACCGAGTAGTTGAAGAACGCCAGCGCCACCACGATGGCGGCGAAGCTCTCGTCCAGTCCCAGCCAGCCCAGCGGACCCTGGGCGGCGAACAGCGACCGGAAGGCCACCCCGACCACCACGGTGGGCAGCACGAACGGCACCGAGACCACGGCTCGCAGCAGCCCGCGTCCGGGGAACCGGCAGCGGTACAACAGGTAGGCCGCCGGGACGCCGAGCGCCACCGCGACCGCCGTCCCGGCCACTGCCTGGCCAAGCGTCTGGCCGATGATCCGCCAGGTGCGCGGCGCCGACAGCACGGCGGCGACGCCGTCCAGGCTGGCCGCGCCGTCCACCACGAAACCGCGTCCGACCAGGCCGGCGACCGGCCAGACGAAGAAGATCGCCAGGAACCCGACCGGCAGCAGCACCGCCAGCGACCACAGCACGATCGCGAGCGGGCTGGGCCGGGCCCTTTCCGCTGGTCGAGCCCCACCCGCTGGTCGAGCTTGTCGAGACCCCGGCCGCTCCGTGGTCTCGACAAG
>NZ_JASGDE010000108.1:0-28978 GCF_047607385.1 Micropruina sp. | reverse complement strand
TCCCACCCCGCCGCCGACGCACCGGGTGACCCGTCCGGCCCCCGCCCGCGGCGGCGACGGCGTGCTCACCGCGCCGATGCCCGGGGTGGTGGTGGAGATCGACGTGGCCGTCGGCGACACGGTGAGCGAGGGGCAGACGCTGCTGGTGCTGGAGGCGATGAAGATGCGCAACGATCTCAAGGCGCAGCAGCCGGGCGTCGTCCGCCGGATCGAGGTGCAGGCCGGCGACCAGGTGCGGCACGGCGACCTGCTGCTGGAGATAGAGAGCTGAGCCGATGGACGCCGAGACGCTCGCCCAGCTGCTGCAGGGGTTGACCGCCCTGACCTGGCAGTCGGTGGTGATGATGGCCGTCGGCGGGCTGCTGATCTACCTGGCGATCGCCCGCGAGTACGAGCCGCTGCTGCTGTTGCCGATCGGCGCCGGCGCGATCCTGGCGAACCTCCCGCTGTCGCCGCTGGTCGGGCCGGACGGCATGCTCACCCTGCTCTACGAGACCGGGGTGGGCAACGAGCTGTTCCCGCTGCTGATCTTCATCGGGATCGGCGCGATGACCGACTTCGGCCCGCTGCTGGAGAACCCGAAGATGGTGTTGCTCGGCGCCGCCGGCCAGTTCGGCATCTTCCTCACCTTGATCCTGGCGTTGGCTTTGGGGTTCAGCCGTGACGAGGCCGCGTCGATCGGCATCATCGGGGCCATCGACGGACCGACCTCGATCTACGTGTCGGGCATCCTGGCGCCGCACCTGCTGGGCCCGATCACGGTGGCCGCGTACAGCTACATGTCGCTGGTGCCGCTGATCATGCCGCCGGTGATGCGGCTGCTCACCACCCGCAAGGAGCGGGCGATCGTGATGCCCTACAGCCAGCGCGAGATCAGCCGACGGACCCGCATCCTGTTCCCGATCGTGGTGACCGTGGTGGTCGGGGTCGCCGTCCCGTTCGCCACCCCGCTGATCGGCTGCCTGATGCTGGGCAACCTGATGCGCGAGTCCCGGGTGGTGGAGCGGCTCACCCACGCCTCCAGCAATGAGTTGACCAACGTGGTGACCCTGTTCCTCGGCCTGGCCATCGGTTCCACCATGACCGGCGAGAAGTTCCTGCAGCTGGGCACCCTGGCCATCCTCGGCCTGGGCCTGATCGCGTTCGTGCTGGACACCGCCGCCGGGGTGCTGTTCGGCAAGCTGATGAACGTCTTCTCCGGTGGACGGTTCAACCCGCTGATCGGCGCGGCCGGGATCAGCGCCTTCCCGATGGCCGCCCGGGTGGTGCAACGCGAAGCCAGCCGGGAGAACAACGCCAACTTCCTGCTGATGCACGCGATGGGAGCCAACGCCGCCGGACAGGTGGCCAGCGTGATCGCCGGCGGCGTCCTGCTGGCCCTGATGGGTGCCGGCTAGCGGATCATTCGGGCGGCGCCCAGACACTGTCGTCCGGACGCGGCCGCGGCGCCGGCTCGTCCGGGGTTCGGCCAGCGGGTTCGGGCTCGTCCGGGGTTCGGCCAGCAGCCGGTTCTGGCTCGCTCGGCTCCGCTCTCCAGAATGCGGACTCGTCCGGACGGCCGTCGACGGCGGTCACCTCGACCGGGGCGAGATCACCGGGGTCGGCGAGCTCCTGCTCGTCCGTTTCCCGGTCGATGCCGACGGGCTGGTCGTCGATGCCGGCGGGCTGCTGGCTGCGGCGACGCCTCCGGTGCTTGGCGACCACCAGCCACAGCGCCATCACCGCCACCCCGGTCACGAAACCCACCAGCGGCCCGATCACCGCCCAGGACGGTCCGGGATGGTCGAGCCCCTCGGCGGCCAGCCCGTACGGCCTGACCAACTGCTGGGTATCGCGGAACCGCGCGGCATTGCCGTCCGCCACACCGTTGGTGCTCACCACCTGCCCGGGAAACCGGACGGCGATGTCGAGCTGGCTGAGCGCCGAGAACAGGTCGCCGCCAGTCGCCTCACTACCCGGCGCCACGGCCAACGGATTGAACGAGAACACCAGGAACTCACCGGCGTGCGAAACCCCCAGGTAAGGCCGCAGGCTCTCGGGATGAACGGTTCCGCTGACCTGGCAGACCGGGTTGCCGTTGGCGTCGGTGCGGGTCTGGAAGGTGAGCGAGACATCCAGGTAGAACGTCCCGTCGCAGCGGTCCGCGCCGCCGAAGGTGAGGTCGACGGCCAGTTCGTCCGCGGAGCGCACCTCGATCGTCCCGGACGCGCTGCAGCCGGTGAGCAGCAGCAGCACGACGGCGACCAGAACGGCCGCTCCTCGCCTGATCGTCAGCGGCATGGACGCCTCCCGGCAGGTTCGGTGAGTGAGCGCCATCCTCGCACAACGGGTCCTCGGCGTGGGCCCCGGCAGGCGATCCCCGGCGTTGTCGGAGGCCTGTCGGGACACGACGAAAGGGCGGCCCCGGCTTCGGGACCGCCCATTCGGGAGTCTGTGGATTACTCGGCGGCGAGCGCCACGTTGACGACCTTGCGGCCGCGCCGGGTGCCGAACTCGACCACGCCGGGCCGCAGCGCGAACAGGGTGTCGTCGCCACCGCGTCCGACGCCCTCACCGGGGTGGAAGTGGGTGCCGCGCTGCCGGACCAGGATCTCGCCCGCGTTGACGACCTGGCCGCCGAACCGCTTCACGCCGAGCCGCTGCGCATTGGAGTCGCGACCGTTGCGGGAACTGGATGCGCCCTTCTTATGTGCCATCTCGTGCTACCTCAGCCTTCGATTCCGGTGACCTTGACCTGGGTGTACTTCTGCCGGTGGCCCTGGCGCTTCTTGTACCCGGTCTTGTTCTTGTACTTCAGGATGCGGATCTTCTCGCCCTTGGTCTGGCCCAGCACCTCGGCGCTGACGCTGACCTTGGCAAGCTTCTCGGCCTCCGTGGTGATGGACTCGCCGTCGACGACCATCAGCGGGGTCAGCGCAACGCTGTCTCCCACCGCGGCCTCGACCTTGTCGATCTCCAGGACGTCGCCGACTGCAACCTTGTGCTGGCGGCCGCCACTGCGCACGATCGCGTACACGCCTGACCCACTCTCTTCGATATCGATGAATGCAATGCCGGCGTGGACGGGCGAACACGGACGAACCGACATCAGCCAACGGGCCCACGGGCACCGAGGATCAAGAATACGGGTCGATCGGGAAGGGGGTCAAACCGACGGGCCGGCAGGTTCCCCCCACCGGCCCGTCCGCTCGCTCGACGATCAGTCGTTGCTCGCCTCGACCACGCTGGCGCCGTCGGCCGCCCGCTGCACCGCCGCGCACCCTTCCTTGGCGCCGGCAAGGCTGGCGTAGGCCTGCCCGGTCGCCACCACCTCACCGTTGCCGGCCTTGAGCCGGAACCGGAACTTGCCGGCCGAATCCTGGTAGACCTCGAACTTCCCTGCCATCGGTACTCCTGTTCACACCTGGCTGGACGGCCATCGTCCGTTGTCATCGTAGAACGGGGGCTGGGCCGACACCAGGAACCTCGGACGTGTCCGCCACTCCAAGAATGGCGATTCTCCGCCTGACCCCGCGGTTTTCGCCTTGGCTACGGTACGTAGCATCCGGATTCCGCCTTTGCCGCCCGTTCACCACCGCCGCCTGACTAGCGTGGCTTCATCAGCACCACCGAACCAGGAAAGGCCCATCGTGACCCTCGGAGAGAAGATCCAGGCTGCCCGCAGCCACGCCGGCATGACCCAGCAGCAGCTCGCCACGAAGCTCACTGTGTCCCGCCAGGCAGTCACCAAATGGGAGAACGACAGCGGCATTCCAGACATTCAGAACCTGAAGGCGCTCGCCGCGCTCTTCGATGTCAGCGTCGACTATCTGGTGGCCGGCGACGAGGCCGTGTCGGGACGCCGGATGCGGCAGCCGATCAACCTCGACGACTACCGTCCGAAGAGCAGGTCGCGCGCGCTCGCGGTGCAGGCGCTCTACCCGAAGGCGGCGGCGATTCACGAGCTGCTCCGGACGCGCCGGCGCACTCCCCTGGAGTGGGTCATGGAGTTCCTGGTGGACGTCGACTTCGTCCGGGCGATCGACAGCGTCGACAAGTACGCCGCCCACTTCCTGGTGGACCTCGGCGACCGTCAACTGATCGCGACGGTGAAGCGCGACTGCATCGAGAGTGAGGAGCTCACCGAGCCGTGGGACGGCCGGGGCACCCTGCTGATCGGCACGGACAAGTTCTGGCGCTCGGACCGGACCCTGCAGAACTCGCTGCGGATCTGAGATCGGCCCGGTGTGCGCCGAGCCAGGGGCGGTGAAGGACCGGTCCGCGCGGGCCTATGACGCTCCCCCGCCCTACTGCGTCCGGGCCGGGTGCGGCAGGATGGCCGGGTGAGCGATCTCGTCCATGTCATGCGTCCCGACGGGAACCTGCCCGTGCACCGCTGGCTGCCGGCCTCCGGCAGCGGCCCCGGCGTGCTGGTGCTGCAGGAGATCTTCGGGGTGAGCCCCTACATCCAGCAGCGCTGCGCCGACCTGGCCGCCGCGGGCTATGTGGTCTACGCGCCGGAGCTGTACTTCCGGCTGGGCCGGATGACCTTCGCCGAGGACAGCCCCAGCTACCTCCAGGAGGGCATGGGCGCCTCGCAGCGACTGGATTGGGAGCAGACCGCCGCCGACGCCTCCGCGGCCCTGGACGCCTTGCGGACGGCGTCCGAGGTGACCGGGAAGGTAGCCGTTCTCGGGTTCTGCTTCGGCGGCGGGCTGGGCTTCCAGGTGGCCGCCCGGAACGCCCCGGACGCCCTGGTCGCCTATTACGGGTCCGGCATCCCAGGCCTGCTCGCGCTGGCGCCGAGCGTCAGCTGCCCGAGCCTGCATCACTGGGGGCTGGCCGACAGCTTCTTCCCGCCCGCCGTGGTGGAGCAGGTGCGCGAGGCGGTCACCGGCACCGGGGTGCCGGTGGAGTTCCACACCTACGAGGGCGCCGAGCACGCCTTCGACAACCCGCACCCGATGTTCTTCCACGCCGAGGCGTCCGCACTGGCCTGGACCCGGACCCTCGACTTCCTGGCCCGCAACCTGGCCTGACGGCGCTGACGTCGTCGGTCGAGCTTGTCGAGACCCCGCTGCAACGTGTTTCGACAAGCTCAACCGGCGAACTCCGCGACGAACGGCCGGGCTCACCAGTTCGGACGGGAACCCCGGCGGTCGTCCTTGCCCTCGTCGGTGCCGCCGTCGGGCTGGTCGGCGCGGCCGTTGCGACGCCGCGGTTCGGAGAGGTCGCGGAAGCGGTCGGCCAGCCAGTCCCGCGCCTGGCCGAGGCCGTGGCCCAGATCGGAGAAGACTCGGCCCAGGCTCTCGTCGAAGCGTCCGAACTCTTCGCTGTAGTGCTTGGCGGCGGCGGACGCCTCGGCCGAGATGCTGGCCTCGGCGTCGTCCTCGCGGCGCGGGTAGTCGCCGTCGAGCACCGTGCGGTAGTCGCCGGACTTCACCCAGCGGTCGAGCTCCCCGGCCCGCACCACCGCGAACGGGTGGCTCTGGGTCTCCACCAGCAACACCCGGATCAGCACGTCGCGGACGTCGTCGTTGGCGTGGTACTCGCCGGCCTGGGCCAGGAACGCCTCGGCGTTGAGTTCGTCGATTCGGCCGCCCGAGGCCATCTTCATGTGCGCCCGCAGCGCCACCTCGGGCTGCTGGTCGGCCAGCAGCCCGGCCCGGTCGGCGGACAACTCGGACTTGCGCTGCCACTCCATCAGCGCCGCGATCACGGCCCGGACGCCGAGCGCGCCGAACGGGATCGCGAACAAGGTGGTGGACAGCGCCAGCAGGACGCCCAGCAGGGTGCGGTAGACGGCGTGACCGCTCAGCACGTGACCGAGTTCGTGGCCGAGCACGAAGCGCAGCTCGTCGTCGTCCATCACGTCGACCAGGCCCGAGTTGAGCACGATCACCGGCTTGTCCAGGCCGATCGCCATCGCGTTGATGGTCGGGTCGGCCCGGATGTACAGCTCGGGCAGCACCCCGGCGTCCAGGGTCTCGCCGGCTTCGCGGTACAGCCGGTGAACCCGGGCGAACTGGCGCTCGTCGGCCCGGACGGCCGAGCCGAGCAGCAGCATCCGCACCGCCCGTTCGTTGAGGAAGCCGGACAGCTGCTTGAGGATCAGGTCGAACCCGCGGAGCTTCCGCAGCGCGACCAGCGCGCCACGGTCGGCCGGGTGCTCCCAGGCCCGGGAACTGATGGACGGGAACCGGACGCGCGCGGTGTCAGTCATGCGCTCCAGTCTGCCCTGCCGCGGGCGCGGCCGAGACGGTAGGTTGCTGCCTACACCTGATTCGGTGAGCAGCGCCATCTTTTCCGGGCTGCGCAGTATCAACGGGACACCTGCCGGCTCCTGGCGGGTGTGGGAACAGGGACGCTGATGGCGGCATCGGATGTGGCAGGGCGCTCGGACGCGGCGGAGACCTCCGTCTGGGTCCGGGCCGCTGCGTGCTTCGAGCGCTGGCGGGGCGGGGAGGCCGGCGCACTGGACGAACTCGTCCGGCTGATGACGCCGGTGCTCTGGCACACGGTACGGGCCTACGGGTTGACTCAGGCGGCGGCTGAGGACGCCGTCCAGAACACCTGGCTGGCACTGGTGCGCAACGGGCACCAGGTGGCGGAGCCGGCCGCGATCGGCGGCTGGCTGCTGACCACCGCCCGGCGGACGGCGTGGCGGACCAAGTCCGGCGATGGCAAGGCCACCGCGGTCGAGGACGCCCAACTCGCGGCCGGGCTGCCACCGACCGCGGCGGCCGAGACCAGTGCCCTGGAACAGCTCTCGGGCTCAGCCCTGTGGGAGCACGTCCGGAGCCTCGACGACCGGTGCCAGCGGCTGCTGCGCATCGTGGCGTTCGACGACCGTCCTGACTACGCGGGCCTGGCTCAGAACCTGGGCATGCCCATCGGCAGCATCGGCCCGACCCGGCGCCGCTGCCTCGACAAACTGCGCAGCTCGCTGGAGAAGGGTGGCCAACTGTGAACGACGAGGAACGCGACCCCCTGCTGGTCGCCATCAAGAAGATGTACGAGGAACTCGATCCGCCCCCGGCCGGGCTGACCGAGCGAGTCCTCGTCGCGCTGGCGGTCGACGACCTCGACCTGGAGTACGAGCTGCTCACCATGGTGCACCGCTCGCAGCAGCTGGCCGGCGTCCGCAGCGGCGACGACCAGAAGCTGGTGATGGAGTTCACCGCCCCCGGCGTCACGGTGATGCTGCGGATCAGCCCGGTCGACGCCGGCCATCGACGCATCGACGGCTGGGTCACCCGCACCGCCGACGCCAACGCCGAGCCGGCCGAACTGACCGCCTCGCTGTGGCAGGAGCAGGGCACCCACACCTGCGTCGTGGGCGCCCACGGCCGCTTCGAGTTCGCCGGCGTGCCGCGCGGCCTCACCCGGCTCGACCTGATCGGCGCCGGCGCCGAGGACGCCTTCCGCACCACCCTGTTCGAGATCTGACCAACGACGAAGGATCGCACCGTGATCGACAAGAAGCCCCCGGCTGACCAGCCCCAGAACGACAAGCCAACCAATACCCCCCGGCCGCGCCGGGATCCGATGGACCGAGATCCGGTGGTTCCTCCACGATCCGTCATCGATCCGCTGTCCGGACGGGTGCTCGACCCGGGCACCGCGATGCGGGTGGAGGGAATCACCCCGCGACCCACCGTCTATGTCGGCACGTCGCTGCTGATCGCCCTGGACCGACTGGACGACGTGCTTCCGATCCTGCAGAAGGTCGGCGAACTCAAGGGCTGGACCGTCCAGGTCGACGAGACGTTCAAGGCCCCTCGGGTGACGGTTCCCGATCCCGGGAATCCAGAGAACCGCATTACCCTCGGCCTGGCCCGTGTGGTGCTGGGGGTCAGCCCCGGCGTTGCCGCCTCGTCCCCGGACGCTTGGGTACTGCTACAGCTGGCCCGCGCCGAGGCCGGGGTGGATGCGCTGGTCGGCGTTGGTCTCGACCACCTGATGATGACCTCGCCGGTCTGGGATCCGCACCCGGTCTGGGATCCGCACCCGGTCTGGGATCCGCACCCGGTCTGGGATCCGCACGGCGCACCCACCAGCTACGCCCGACCCGGTTCGGGCGGACGGCAGCCGGTCGCCTTCGTCGGTCATCCGCCCTACCGACACGAGGAATGCTCGGTGCGACCCCACGTCGCGATCATGGACACCGGCATCGGCAAGCATCCGTGGCTGGACCAGATCGTCATCGAGGACACGCCGAGCCTGATCCCGCTCGACCCGGACACCGACCCGGAGGTGGGCGGTGACCTGGCCGGCGCCTTGGACGGCGAACTGGACACCAACTCCGGCCACGGCACCTTCATCGCCGGACTGATCCACCAGGCCTGCCCGGACGCCGACATCTTCTCTTGGCGGATCGTCGACTCCGAGGGGCCGGTGCCCGAGAACCGGGTGCTGACCGCATTGATCGGTCTTGTCGAGTTGGTGCGGAAGTACTACGACCGCGAGCCGGGCGGCCTCCGCATCGACGTGCTCAGCCTCTCCCTCGGCTTCTTCCACGAATCCCAGGACGACACCCTGACCGAGCATCTGCTCGGCGGTCTGCTCGGCTCGCTCGGCACGATGGGCGTCACCGTGGTCTGCGCCGCCGGCAACGAGTCGACCGCCCGGCCCCAGTATCCGGCCGCGCTCGGCCCGTGGCGTCCGGCCGAAGGAGAAGCGGAGAAAGTGGACGCGTTCCGGCTGCCGATCGTCTCCGTCGGCGCGCTCAACCCCAACTCGACCGAAGCGCTGTTCAGCAATACCGGCCCGTGGGTGCGGGCATGGGCCTCCGGCGCGTCAGTGGTCAGCACGATTCCGGCGTTCCAGGGCGGCTATCTGCCGCTGGCTCGAATCACGTACGACGGACACACTCGCGAGAGCATCGATCCGGACGACTTCACCGGTCAGTTCGCGGTGTGGAGCGGGACGTCTTTTTCCGCGCCGCTGGTGGCCGGGCAAATCGCGCATCACCTGTTCCGCACCATGCCGGCCGACGAGGATGCCCACCGCGCCACCGTGATGGAACGAGCCTGGATCGCTGTTACGTCAGTAACGGACATCGTGGCACCATGAGGGGATGTTGACGGCCCTCGAGTTACATGAACGTGCTCGGGCCGCCAACACCGCGTGGCGCTTCAAACAGGCTCGGCAATTGCTGCTGAAGGCCTTGCGGCGCACCGATGATCTGACCACCCGCGCGATCATCGAGGGCACCCTCGGTTTCGTCGAGGCAGAGTTGGGCGATCCGCAGACCGGGCTCAGCCTGCTCGACCACGCCCTGCGGCGACGCGAGGAACTGCCGGCGGTCGAAGTGGGCAAGATGTTCGCGCAGCGGGCGCTCATCCACACCCGGCTCGGCGAGATGCGACAGGCGCTGGTCGACTTCACCCAGGCGATTCCGATGCTCGCCGAGAGCGTCGAAGAGACCGGACGTGCCCGGATGAACCGCGGCAACGTCCATCTCGCGCAGGGTTCGATCGGCGCCGCGCTGGTCGACTTCGAGGCCGCCGCCGCCGCCCTCCACGAGGCCGGCCTGGAGATATTGGCGACCAAGACCAGGCACAATCTGGCCTATTCGGTGATGATGAGCGGCCAACTGGCGCGCGGTCTGCAGTTGATGGACGCCGAGGCCGGCGCTATGCGGGCGGTGTCACTGCAGCTGGCGGCGATCTCCGACCAGGATCGCGGTGAGGCGCTGCTGGCCGCCGGCGTGCACGACGAGGGCCGCCGCAACCTGCGGCGGGCCGCCGAACTGTTCGGACGCATGGGCTGGCGGCGTGCGCAAGCCGAAGCCGAACTGGCGCTCGCGCGGGCCTGGGTGGTCGACGATCCGGCGACGGCCGCCCGGCTGTCGAAGCGGGCGGGCCGACATTTCGTGCAAAGCGGTGCGCCCGCCCGGACCCTGCAGTGCGAGGCGGTCGAGACCGCCAGCATCATCGAACGGGGTCGCGGGTCCGCCGACGAGGCGACCCAGCTCGCCGTCCGGCTGAGCCGAGAGGGACTGCGCCGGGACGCGACCTGGATGCGGGTCTACGCCGCCCAGGCAGCGCTGGCCGAGCGCCAGACATCCGTCCGGCTGCGGGTTCCTCGGGACGCCAGCCTGAGCACCCGGCTGCTCGCTTACGAAGTACGCGCCCGTGCGCAGCGGCGTCCGGGCGATGCGTTGCGTGTGCTCCGGGCTGGGCTCGATGAGCTTCACCAGTGGCAGTCCACGTTCGGCAGCCTGGATCTGCAGACCGCGACGGTCAGCCACGGTGCGCGGCTCGCGCAGCGCGGGCTGGAGTTGGCCGTCCGGACCGGACGCCCGCAGCTGGTCTACGAGTGGGTCGAGTGGCTGGACGCGGTGTCCACCCGCATCGTCCCGCTGCGGCCCCCGGCCGACCCGGAAGCGGCCGCCGACCTGACCGAGTTGCGAGTGCTTGCGCAGCGGCGTCCGGAGCCCGGCACGCCGGATGCCGAGCGTCAGTCCGAACTACTGGAACGGGTCCGGCGCCGGTCGTGGAGTGACCAGGGCTCGTCGACGGTGCACGCGGTCGTGCCGTTGGATCAGCTCAAGGCACAGCTGGCGGCGACCAACGCCACCCTGCTGGCACCACTCGCCGCCGACGGCCAGGCCTGGATGCTGGTGGTCACCTCGACGTCCGCGGATCTCGTCCGGATAGCCTCCACCGACGAGATCAGCGCCGCACTTTCCGGTCTGCCCGCCGATCTCGACATGGCCGCAGCCGACCTGCCGCCGATGATCGCCGACAGCGTGGTGGCCGGACTCCGGCAGCGCCTGGACGAACTGGACCGCACCGTGTTCGCACCCGTGGCCCATGCCCTGTCGACCCGACGGATCGTGATCAACCCGACCGGGATCTTCTCCGGCATCGCATGGACCCTGATGCCGACGCTCAGTGCGCACGCGGTCACGATCCCCCGCAGCGCCTCGGAGTGGGTGACGCGAAGCCGGTCCGTCCACGAGTACGCCACCGCTGGCTTCGTTGCCGGACCACGCCTGTCCCGCGCCGGGGAAGAGGTGTCGGTGGCATCCACGCACTGGCCGGAGGCTGTTGTGCTGACCGGGGCATCCGCGACGGCGTCCGCTGTCAGCGACCTGGCCGGCCGCGTCGACCTGTTGCACCTGGCCGCTCATGGGCACCACGTGGTGGACAACCCGCTGTTCTCCAACCTGGAACTGGTGGACGGTCCCTGGTACGGCTACGACCTCGACCAGTTGCCGCAGGTGCCGGAGACGGTGATCCTGTCGGCCTGCGAACTGGGCGCGACCACGATCCGGCGCGGCGACGAGTTGCTGGGGCTGACCACGGCCTGGCTGCACGCCGGCGCCCGCTGCGTCATCGCGTCCCCGGCAAGCGTGTCGGACGAGGTCGCGGCCGCGATCCTGCCCGACATGCACGCCGAACTCGCCAACGGACTGCCACCGGCGGACGCCCTGGCGGCTGCAACGGCCAAGCACCCGGACCTGCTGTCGACGTTCCAGTGCTACGGCGCCGGCTGGTGAGCTGAGGACGCCAACCATCTGCCGAACGAGATGAAATCCCTTGCCAAGCTCGTGTAGATGCCATCAGGGCGACCGGATCAACCCTCTTTCCAGCGGTCCGGTTCGGTAAGAATCTGTCGAAATTTTCCTTGCCCGCTCACAAGACGGGGTCGAAATTGTGCTTTCTAGGTGTGAAGACCTTGCTTTCCGAAGTGCTCGCCAGCGAACGCGTGCTGCGCCGCCGGGACCACCATGAACTGCGTCGGCCGATCGACCACTGCCTCGACACCGGGGAACTGATCGCGGTGCTTCCTGGTATCTACACCGCGCCCGCGCCCGATGTGGAGACCCTCGCTTTGTCCGCCGCCCGCTACCAGCCGGACTGCGTGGTGGTGGGAGCCGCAGCAGCGCGGCTGCTGTGGTGGCCGGAGTGCGCAGTCGACCAGGTGGACATCGCGGTGCGCTGGCCGTCTCCCGCCTGGCGCCAGTACCGCGTTGAGCACCGTGTGGTCCCATCCGATCTGATCGTCGAACGCGGACCGGTGCGTATCGCCAACCCGGCCCTGTCTGTGCTCGACCTACTGCCTGCTCTGGGTGGTCGAGTGATCGATGAGGCGCTCCGGCTTCACGCGGTGACGTTGCCCGTGCTGTGGCAGGCGCTCGAGCTCACGGTGGGCCGGCGCGGCAACCTGCTGCGCCGCGAGTTGCTCCTCGACTCCCGCGATGAGCCGTGGTCAGAGGCTGAGCGCGCCGCGCATCGGGCGCTTCGTGCCGCAGGCATCACCGGCTGGGTGACCAATCATCAGATCGAGGTGCTCGGCCACACCTACTTCGCCGACATCGCCTTTCCGCGGCTTCGGCTGATCGTCGAGATCGACGGCCAGGAGTTCCACAACAACCCCGAGGCGTTCATCCGTGATCGGTGGCGCTGGTCCCGGATGACCGCAGCGGGCTGGCGGGTCCTGGTGTTCCCGGCCTCGGCGACGAGCGAACCGGCGGAGATGATCACCCTGATCGAGGCCACACTGGCCGCAGCCAAGCTCACCCAACGCGGGTAGGCCGACGTCATCCCGAGAATCCCCGACTCGATCGCTTTCGACCGGCGTGTCGCACCTTTTTGAGCAATCGAGTCGGGAGTTTTCGGGATGGTCAGGCCATGAACTCGGCGACCGCGGTCACTGCCCGCGTCGCCGCACCCCGGTTGAACGAATGCGTGCCAGGCACACCGACGATCGTCGGCTGTGCTCCCCCGGCTTCTCGCGCCGCTATCCGGACATCGTCGGGTGACCCGAACGGGTCTCGCTCACCCTGCACCACCAGCACCGGACCCGTGACGCCGGCCAGTTCGGCGATTCGCGACGATTCGGGCTTTCCGGGCGGGTGCAGCGGGAAGGCCAAGCAGATCACGCCGGCCTGCCGTTCGTCGAAGCAGCGGCAGGCGACCCGGGCCCCGGCGGAGCGTCCGCCCACCCACAGCGGGACGCCGGGGTAGCCGTCCGCCAGCGCCTGGAGCGCCGGGCGCCACCCCTCGTCCAGGGTCGGTGGACGAGGCCCGATCCGTTTGCCGGCCACCCGCCAGGGCTGCTCGTGCAGCACCACGGTGATCCCGCGCGCCGGGAGTTCCTCGGCGAGCGCGACCAGGTCGAAGGCGCCGATTCCGCCGCCGGCGCCGTGGCCGAGCAGCAGCACCGCGTGGGCGTCCGGGGCGGGGTGCACGGTGAGCCGCGAGGGGCCGTGCGGGGTCTCCACGGTGATCACCGACATGCCTGCATTGTCCCGTGCCCGGCGGCTCCACGGCACCTGTCACTATGGAGGGCATGGATGTGACCTGGATCGGGGCCGGCATCGGCGTCCTGCTGCTACTGGCGTGGGCATGGCGGGCGCAGCGGCGGAAGTTCGCCGACGAGATGTTCGCCGGCGTCATTCCCGGGTTGACCCCGGCCGGCGGCCAGCCGGAGAACCGGGTCCCGGTGCCGGGCGGCGCCGAGTACTCCGGCGAGCTGGCGGTTGCCTTCAACCCGCCGCGCGGGGTGCGTCCGGGACTGGCCGGCACGGTGGTCGACGGCAAGCCGGAAAGCCGCGACGTGATGGCGACCATCGTCGACCTGGCCGCCCGCGGCCACCTCAGCCTGACCGTGGTGGAGAGCCCGCGCTCCCGTGGCGGCAAGGACTGGGAGTTGCATGTCGCGGACAATCCGCCCACCGACGCGCTCGACGACATTGAGCGGCAATTGCTGCACGACCTGTTCCTGGCGGCACCGGACGTCCGGCTTTCGGAGTTGCCGCGGCAGGGCAACTACGCCTTCAGCGACTACCAGTACGCATTGGCCAATCAGTCGTACGAACACGGCTACTTCCGGCTGGTGACCGGCATGCACCCGGTCCGAGTGGTCTGGATCGTCGCCGGCCTGCTGCTGATGCTCGGCTTCGGTATCGGCAACGGCGGGTTCATGGCCGCCGGGGCTGTCGCCGCGCTCGGCGGCGCGCTGATCGGGGCGCGCACCACCCAGCGTCCGGTGCGGACCGCGGAGGGAACCGCGCTGCGCGTCCAGACCCTCGGCTTCAAGCGCTATCTGGAGACCGCGGAGGCCGAGCAGTTCTCCTACGAGGAGGCGGCCGGGATCTTCTCCAAGTACCTGCCCTGGGCGATCGTGCTGGGCGTCGCCGACCACTGGGTCAAGGTGTTCGGCGATCTC
Source organism: Micropruina sp. (assembly GCF_047607385.1). GTDB lineage: Bacteria > Actinomycetota > Actinomycetes > Propionibacteriales > Propionibacteriaceae > Micropruina. The sequence continues at coordinate 14,815 of NZ_JASGDE010000108.1, read as the reverse complement.
GCCGCGCACGCCCGCGCGGACGGCTACGACGACGACTTCGACCTGCTCTGGCTAGGGGTGATGGGTTGGGGCATGCAGGACGCGATGTTCTCGCTGGCGATGTTCTCCGCGCTGGACGGCTTCGACGGGGTCGGTGACATCGGCTCGCTGGGCGACGCCTTCGGCGACTCCGGCGACCTGTTCGACGCCGGCACCATCGACACCCTCGGCGCGGACGCCGGCAGCGCGTTCGGCGACTCCGGCGGTTTCGCCGGCGACTTCTCCTCGGTCTCCGACGGCGGCGGCTGGGGTGGTGACTTCGGCGGCGGTGGCGACTTCGGGGGCTTCGGCGATTTCGGCGGCGGCGGAGACTGACGCGTCCGCCCGTCCTGGCTCACCAAGAGAACAAGGTCGCGACGGGAGTCCCCGCCGCGACGTCGCAGGTAATCCGGGCAGGGAGCACTGGTCGTTTCACGTCCCCCGGGCCTCGACCCGGGATCCCGGGCGGGAGAGATCCCGGATCACGTCCGGGATGACTGCGGAGGGCTTGCTCCAGCGCTCGCCTAACGCGCGGCCTGCTCGTCGTGGGCGTGGATGTCCGGGTCGATGCCGCGGGCCAGCAGTGCGGCGGTCTCGATCCGGGTGACCCGCGGCGACAGCGCCACCGCCAGGATCGACAGCACCGCGCACCCCAGCAGGTAGATCGCGATCGGCACCCACGAACCGTCGAACACCCGCAGCATCCAGGTGGCTAGCAGCGGTGCCGTGCCACCGGCCAGCGCCGCACCGATCTGGTAGCCGAGGGTGACGCCGGTGTAGCGCACCCGGGTGGAGAAGATCTCCGAGGTCAGCGTGCCGATGGTCGCCGTCGTCGGCGACCAGGCCAGGCCCAGCCCCAGGATCACCGCTGCGTAGACCGCCCACGGTTGGCGCAGGTCGATCAGCATGAAGAACGGCACCGACATGACCCCGACCAGCGCCGCGCCGTACATGAACACGCGACGGCGTCCGACCGTGTCGGAGAGACGTCCGGCGACCAGGATCACCGCCGTGCTCACTACCGCACCCGCGGTCACCGCGTTCAGCACCGTCACCCGCTGATAGCCGAGGGCGTCCATGGTGGCGTAGCCGACCACGAAGGTGGCGAAGATGTAGAACGGTGCGGTCTCGATGACCTTGGCGCCCACGGCCACCAGCACCGAGCGCCAGTGGTCGCGCAGCGTGTCGGCCAGTGGCAGTTTCGGCGGTTCACCGTGCTCCTGCGCCTTGCGGAAGGCCGGGGTCTCTTCGAGACCGTTCCGGATCCACAGACCCAGCAGCACCAGGACGATGCTGAACAGGAACGGCACGCGCCACGCCCACGCCTCGAAGGTGTTGCCCGGCAGCGCGGTGACGATGGCGAACGCGATGGTGGAGAGCAGCATGCCTACCGTGATCCCGGTCTGCGGCACCGCCCCGAACAGGCCGCGGCGGTTCTTGGGCGCGTACTCGTAGGCGAGCAGCAACGCGCCGCCCCACTCGCCGCCGATGGCCAGGCCCTGGATGATCCGGCACAGCACCAGCAGGGTCGGCGCCAGCATGCCGACCTGTTCGAAGGTGGGCAGCAGGCCGATCGCGACCGTGGCACCGCCCATCAGCGAGATGGTGATGACCAGCGTCTTCTTGCGCCCCACCTTGTCGCCGATGTGGGCGAACACCACGCCGCCGAGGGGCCGGACGAAGAACGTCAAGGAAAGCGTCAGGTAAGAGAGCATCAACGACGTGACCGGATCGCCGGCCGGGAAGAACTGCTTGTCGAAGATGAGGCCGGCGGCGGTTGCATAGAGGAAGAAGTCGAACCACTCGATGGCGCTGCCGCTCAAGCTGCCGAAGAAGACCCGATTCCGCGTCTTCTTGTCGATTGTGTCTGTCGTTGCCGTCATAGGAGCACTCCTGGGATCTCGGAACACGGCCAGGCGGGGTGTGGCAGGAACGTGCCTGATCGACCAGTCGTCCCGACCTGTGCACTACCCGACAAGCACCATCGGCGGACCCGATGTGGCCCGGAGACTACACGCCGCAGGCGGGGCCCGCGAGACACCTGAACCGTCGTAATCCGGTGTTCACGGCGGCGGGGTGCTGCCGACACCGCGCACCCAGGCCCCAGACTTGTCCCCGTGAAAGTCACCACCTGGTCGTTGCAGATGCTCCAGCCCGCCGCGGACGCGCCGCGTCCGTTGCCCGGGGACGTCCGACTGGAGCGCGCCGACGGCATCACCCCCGAGTACGCCCGGTTCCTCTACGGGCTGGTCGGCGGCACCTGGTACTGGCTCGATCGTCTGCGCTGGTCACGCCGGCAATGGGCGGACGAACTGGCTGTCCCCGGCCGCGAGTTCTGGGTGCTCTACGGCGCCGGCGTCCCGATCGGCTACATCCACTTGCACCCGGTGGTCGAGGCGGACGGCACTCACGTCGAGATTCGCTACTTCGGGCTCGCCGAACAGGGTCTCGGACGCGGTCTCGGCGGCCCGCTGCTGGAACACGGCATCGCCGCCGCCTGGTCGATCCCGGAGCGTTCGGGGCTGCCCTCGGTCGTCCGGGTCTGGGTGCACACCTGCACCCTGGACGGCGTGGCAGCGCTCAGCAACTACCAGGCCCGCGGCCTGGAGATCGTCGCCACCGAGGAGACCGACGAGGAGCTGCCCGACGCTCCCCCGGGCCCCTGGGTGGCGACCGGCGGGCCGGCGGACGCCTGATTGCCGTTGGTCGAGCTTGTCGAGACCCGGTTGGTCGAGCCTGTCGAGACCCCGTTGGTCAAGCTTGTCGAGACCCGTTGGTCGAGCTTGTCGAGCCCCGGTTTCGACGAGCTCAACCAGCGATACACCTCACCAGTGAGTGCTGAGGCCAGGCAGGGCCTGCAGCACCGGGTCACTGGTCACCAGCGGAATCCCGTCGGTGATCGACTGCGCAGCAAGGAACCGATCGAACGGGTCCCGATGGTGCCAGGTGAGCGATCCGGCCAGCAGTGCATGCCGGGCGGTGATCGGAAGCTCATCGGCATCGATCTCGCCCAGGCGATCGGACCAGGCTGCAATCAGGGGCTCGGCCACCGGCAGCTTCCCGATCCGGACCTTGGTCGCGATCTCCATCGCCGATGCGGACGAAACCCACAACTGCGTCTCCGGATCGGCAAGTTCGTCGACAAGCCTGGACGGCATCCGCTGCGGATCACCCAGCAGCCAGAGCACGGCGTGGGTGTCGAGCAGATAGCTCACTCCCATGCGGCAAGCTCTTCCTCGGGCAGCGGTTCGAAGAAGCTGTCAGGCACCCGAAATGCCATCCGGCCGAACTGCCGTGGCGGCCGCGGCTCGACCGGCACGAGGCGGGCAACGGGTTTGCCGGCCCGCGCCAGCACGATGTCCTCGCCCTGTTCGACCAGCGCCAGCAGCTCTGAGAGCCGGGTCTTGGCCTCACCCACGTTCACCACAGTCATGACTCAACGGTAAGAACGACCCTGCACTTGGTCAAGCTCCTTGGCTAAGCTCAACTGGGCTGGGTCTTTGAGTCTTCGACGCGGAGATCGTTGATCCTCTCAACACCGGCACGGAGACTTCGGCGGTGGGGCCGACGACGGAGGGGTGGCGGTGACTGAGATCAAACCCGAGACACCGCATGACATCGCCCAGATTCGCGCTCGCCTGCGCGAGGAGGCGCAGCGGCAGGGCACGTGGCACCTCCAACCGACCAACGGGGACGGCTGGGACGCCCAAGCGCAGGCGCGCGGACCCAAGTCGTGTGACACACCAACTGCCGCGAGTGACGGCTGGGCGAGGTGGCTGAGCCAGAAGGGGTGACCGAAACGACTTGTTCGAGCGGCGCGGACGCACGCTCCCCTTCTTGACACGCCCGCAAATCGGCGAGTTGAGTGCCGCAAATCGGCGAGTTGAGTGCCGCAAAACGGCAAGTTCACGGTCGCAAAACGGCGAGTTGCGCGTAGGGTGGCTGCGTGGAGACCCTGCTCGAGCGCCACGTCGCACCGCGCGCAGCTGAGTACTTGCGGCACTTCCCCGGTCTGATCATCGAAGGCGCGCGCCAAGTCGGCAAGAGCACGCTGGCGACGAGGCTCGCCGGGGACGACGCGGTCGTGGTCAACCTCGATGACGAACAGACCCGCCTGGCAGCCGTCGCCGATCAGGTTGGTTTTGTGGCGCAGGGCGGGTCCAGGCTCCTCGTCATCGATGAGATTCAACGCCTGCCCGAACTGACTCTGGCGGTGAAGGCGTCGATCGACAGGGACCGGCGCCCAGGCCGGTTCATCGTCACAGGCTCGTCCAGCCTGCTGCGCGTGCGCGGCACTGCCGACAGTCTGGCCGGTCGCGTGGCTCGACTCACTCTCTACGGGTTGAGCCGAGGAGAGGCTCGGGGCACTGCCGACGACTTCCCCGCAGCGGTGCTCGCCGAGCCTGCCAACCTCGTTTCAACGAGGTCGCAATGGTCTCGAGCCGACTATGCCCAGATGTTGGCCACCGGGGCCTACCCCGAGGTACGGAGTGCGTCCGGCCTGATCCGCGATGCGTGGATGGACGGCTACCTTCAGGGCATCGTCGGACGCGACCTGACGGAGTTGCGCAAGGAGGTGCATCCAGCCCGAGCCGCTGCAGTACTGCGAACCCTCGCTGGACGGCAGTCCGCCGAACTCGTCAAGGCGAAGCTCGCCGAAGAGACGGCGGTGGCACCGCGGACGATCACCGGCTACCTCGACCTCGTTCACGACGTCGGGTTGGTCGCGAGCCTGCCTCCGTGGACGCCGAACCTCACCAAGCGCGAGATCGGTCGCGCCAAGACGTTCGTGATCGATTCGGGGCTTGCAATGTGGCTTGCCCGCGTCTCGCCACAGCAACTCGCCCGCTTCCAGTACAGCGAGGCTTTCGGATCATTCCTCGAGGCCTTCGTGGCAGCCGAGCTGCTGCGCCAACGGACCTGGTCCGCTGAACGCTATGACGTCTGCCACTGGCGCGACCGCGATACCGACGAAGTCGATATCGTGCTGGAGTTCGGCGACGGACAGGTGATCGGCATCGAGGTGAAAGCCGCATCCTCCTTCAACGCGAAGCAGTTCAAAGGACTGCGAAAGCTCCGCGACCACCTCGGTGAGAAGTTCGTCGCCGGTATCGTCCTCAACACGACCGATGCCGGCTATCGCCTTGACGACCGGTTGTACGGGGCACCGGTGTCGACACTGTGGGAACTCGTCCCGTGACCACGGAGAGCCCGAGAACCGGACGCGTCGTAGAGCGCCTCGGCCCAACCCGACCAGTTGGATGGGGTGCAACTCAGCTATCCCATCTACTTCGGGCGGTGGGCCTACGAGAGTCGGGTGCAGATCATGACGCCCGTCGCGTCGTCGATCCTGACCGTCGCCCATCCCTGAAGCTCACCGAGTTCGTTCGTCAAGCCGTCGACTTTGGCCTGGTGGTGGGGCGGCCAGGAAGGCTGCGGCAGCAGATCGTCCACGACATACAGCCCGCCCGGCGCGACGAGCGCCATCGCCTCGTCGCGGTGGCTGAACTTGCCGGGCCACGTGTCGGCGAACACCAGGTCGAACGACTTGCCGGATTCCGTTCGAGAAGCCAACCATTCGCCCCCTTCGGCCACGACGAACTCGACCCTCGGGTCATCGATCTCGTCCTGCGCGATACCCGAAAGAACCGGATCCAGTTCGACTGTGACCAGCGTCGCCGTCGCGGACATGCCTCGAAGCAGATGTACGACACCCAGCCCCACACCCGTGCCCAACTCAAGCATTCGCCCGCCGGGCTTGCTCGCCGCGAGAACGCTCAGCAACTGTCCGACAGCCAGCGTCGACGACTGCGCGAAACCCTTGTCTCGGGCGCGAGCCACCAGCTTTGCGGCGACATCGTCGGTAGAACTCACGCGGCCATTCAAACACGAACGGCTTCATAGCCACCCGGCGCGAGCATGGTCGACTGGGCGCTGATGATCGGGTGTGTCACTCCCCGGCGACCATGATGCGCGGTGGCGGACGGTTCGCGGACGGCATCTGACATGCTGAACCTGGCCTCGGACGCGAGAAGGAGCGGAATGGACTTCCACAATCTGTACGCCCATGGGTTCGCCCGGGTGGCGGCCGTCACGTTGCCGATCGCCATGGTGCAGCCGGAGGTCAACGCGGCCGCGATCCTGGAGCGTGCCCGCGAGCTGGACGCCGAGGGCGTCGCGCTGGCCGTCTTCCCCGAGCTGTGCCTGACCGGCTACTCGATCGAGGATCTGCTGCTTCAGGACGTGGTGCTGGACGCCGCGGACGCCGCGGTGGCGTCCGTCGTGGAGGGGTCCGCGGACCTCGGCACCGTCCTGGTGGTCGGCGCTCCGCTGCGCAGCCTGCACCGGGTCTACAACTGCGCGGTGGTGATCCATCGCGGCACGATCCTGGGCGTGGTGCCGAAGTCGTACCTGCCCACCTACCGGGAGTTCTACGAGCGCCGGCAGATCGCCCCCGGCGACGACGTCACCGGCGAGATCCGGGTGGCCGGCGTGGACGTCCCGTTCGGCCCCGATCTGCTGTTCGCCGCCGACGACGTCCCGCATTTCGTGCTGCACGTGGAGATCTGTGAGGACATGTGGGTGCCGATCCCGCCCAGCGCCGAGGCCGCGCTGGCCGGCGCCACCGTGCTGGCCAACCTGTCCGGCTCCCCGATCACCGTCGCCAAGTCCGTCGAGCGCCATCAGCTGTGCGCCGCCAACTCCTCGCGCTGCCTGGCCGCCTACGTGTACGCCGCCGCCGGCGAGGGCGAGTCGTCCACCGACCTGTCCTGGGACGGCCAGACGATGATCTACGAGAACGGCGCGCTGCTGGCCGAGTCGGAGCGCTTCCCGGACGGTCCGCGGGCCTCGATCGCCGACGTCCACATCGCCCGGCTGCACCAAGAGCGGCTCCGGATGGGCACCTTCGACGACAACCGGCGGGCCCACGCCGACCGGGTGGACGGCTTCCGCTGGATCGGCTTCGAACTCGGCGCCCCGTCCGGCGACCTGGGGTTGAGAAGGGACGTCGCCCGCTTCCCGTTCGTGCCCGCCGACCCCGACCGGCTCGCCCAGGACTGCTACGAGGCGTACAGCATCCAGGTCAGCGGGCTGGAGCAGCGGCTGCGGGCGATCGGCCAGCCGAAGATCGTGATCGGCGTCTCGGGCGGCCTGGACTCGACCCATGCGCTGATCGTGGCGGCCCGGGCGATGGACCGGCTCGGACGTCCCCGCACCGACATCCTGGCGTTCACCATGCCGGGCTTCGCGACGTCCGACCACACCAGGAACAACGCCACCCGGCTCGCCGAATCGCTGGGCGTCACCTTCGCCACCCTCGACATCACCGGCACCGCCCGAACCATGCTGGCCGAGATGGACCACCCGTTCGCCGACGGCGACCCGGTCTACGACATCACTTTCGAGAACGTGCAGGCCGGGTTGCGCACCGACTACCTGTTCCGGCTGGCCAACCAGCGCGGCGGCATCGTGCTCGGCACCGGCGACCTGTCCGAACTGGCGCTGGGCTGGTGTACCTACGGCGTCGGCGACCAGATGAGTCACTACAACGTCAACGGCGGCGTGCCGAAGACGCTGATGCAGCACCTGATCCGCTGGGTGGTCGCGTCCGGCCAGTTCGACGCCGAAGTCGGCGAGGTGCTCGACGCCATCCTGGACACCGAGATCACCCCCGAGCTGGTGCCCACCACGCCGGGCGAGAAGCCGCAGTCGACCGAGGCGTCCATCGGGCCCTACAACCTGCAGGACTTCACCCTCTACCAGGTGCTGCGGCACGGCACGACGCCGTCGACCATCGCGTTCCTGGCCATGCACGCCTGGTCGGACGCCGCCCGCGGCGACTGGCCTGAGGGCTTCCCCGACGACGAGCGAGTGGCCTACGACCTGCCGACGATCAAGAAGTGGCTGGAGGTGTTCCTGCGCCGCTTCTTCGGCTTCGCCCAGTTCAAGCGCTCGGCGATGCCGAACGGTCCCAAGGTGGTGCGCGGCGGTTCGCTGTCGCCGCGCGGGGACTGGCGGATGCCGTCCGACGTCTCGGCGAGCCTGTGGCTGGACGAGCTGCGCCGCAACGTGCCATGAGCCGACCGGACGCCCCTCGCATCGCCGCGCCACAACTCCCGACGCTGATCGGTGCCGGGGCGGGTGCGGACGCCGACGGCGAGCCGTTCGCCGACGCGCTGCTGTCCTGGACGACGGACGAGGCGTCCGCGATCGGGGCCGAGATCGCCGACTCCCGGCTGGTCCGGCTGCCCGCCGAACGACTCACCTCGCGCCGGCTGCGGCTCACCGAGGTGGAGGTCGGCAGCCCGGCCATCGTCGACTGGGACGCGTCCCGGTCGAGCTGGCGCGGCGTCGCCATCGTCGGCGGCAGCATCGGGGTGCTGGACGCGTCCGGCTCGCGCTGGAACAACGTCAGCCTGGCCGGCGTCCGGATCGGCTACCTGAACCTGCGCGAGGCCACTCTGTCGGACGTCCGGCTCACCGGTTGCCGGATCGGCACCCTCGATCTGGCCGGCGCGACCACCACCCGGACGGCCGTCGCCGACTGTCTGGTCGAGGACCTGGACGTCCGCAACCGCAAGGGCGAACACTTCGACCTGCGCGGGGTGGACGTGGTGCGGCTGAACCGCCTGGACGGCGCCGACAGCCTGGTGGGCGCCACCGTCACCGACCAGCAGGCCCGCTGGCTGGGACCGGTCCTGGCCCGCGCCCTGCGGATCACCGTCGAAGAGAGCTGAGCTCCGGCAGCCGGCGTCCGGGGTGGAGGCGCTCAGGGGCGGAGGCGTTCAGGGACGCAGCGGACGTCCGGCCCGGTCCCGCGGATGTCCGGCGAGCAGCACGATGCCGTCGATCAGCGGCCACAGAGCGCCGAACCCGAAGGTGATGAAGGTCACGATGATCTGCAGGATCGCGATGCCCGCATTGCCGAGGTAGAACCGTCCGATACCCAGCCCGCCGAGGAAGATCTGCAGCAGTCCGGCGACGAGTTTGCTCTTGTCCGAGTACGGCAGGCCGGTCATCGGATCGACGCCGAAGGGCGCCAACGGCTGCGGCGCGTACGGGTTGCCCTGGGCCTGGTACGGGCTCAACTGCGCGCCGTACGGGCTCGGCTGCGGCGGATAGCCGCCCTGCGCATAGCCGGGATAGGACGGCGTCGACTGCTGCGGGTACGGCGTGTAGGTCGGCGGCTGCGGGGGCACCGGGCTGCCGCCCGGGTTCTCGTAGGGCGAGGGATTGAACGGCGGCTCGGACATCGTGCTCCTGGGGGGTGGGCGTCTCCGCCCACACTGTACGGACCGGGAGCGGTGATCCGGGTCCCGTTCCGCCAGCCAACCGCAGGTCGATCCGGCGCGGGCCATCCGGTCGTGGAATCCTGAGGCGGTGACCCCGCCGCTGACGATCACCGATGCCGACCGCGAGGCCCGGCTGCGCCGGATGAAGCTGATCGCGCTGTCGCTGCTGGTGCTCGCGGCGGCCGTCTACCTGGCCACCCTGCGGGTAGCCGACCAGGGTGGCTGGGGGTTCGTCAACGCCGGCGCCGAGGCGGCGATGGTGGGTGCGCTGGCCGACTGGTTCGCGGTCACCGCGCTGTTCCGGCATCCGCTCGGGCTGCCGGTGCCGCACACCGCGATCATCCCGAAGCGAAAGGACGACATCGCCCGCAATCTGCAGGCCTTCGTCACCGAGAACTTCCTCACCGAGGAGATCATCCGGGAGCGGGTCGCCGCCACCCGGGTCGGCGTCCGGCTGGGTGACTGGCTGCAGGTCGAGAGCAACGCCGCCCGGGTGATGGCGGAGGGGTCGCGGCTGGCCCGGGTGGCGCTGTCCCGGGTCTCCGACGACGACGTCACCCACCTGGTCACCGACGTGATCGTGCCGAGGCTGCGGGACGAGCCGCTGGCCGGCACGGCCGGCGATCTGCTGGACGCGATCGTCCGCGACGGCGCCCACCACGGGCTGGTCGACCTGGTGGTCGGCGAGGTGCACGACTGGCTGCGCCGGCATCCGGACACCTTCGACGGCATCGTCGGCGAGCGGGCGCCGCGCTGGGCGCCCGGGTTCGTCAATCGCCGGGTGACCCGCTGGACCTACGACCAGGCGATGGAGTGGCTGTGGGCGATCCGGCGCGACCGCGACCACCCGACCCGGGCCGCCCTGGACGATCTGCTGCGCCACGTCGCCGACGACCTGCAGCACAAGCCGGCGGTTGCCGAGCGGGCCGAGAAGCTGAAGCAGCGGCTGCTCGGCCACCCGCAGACCGCCGAAACCGTCGCCCGGGTCTGGAAGGCGGTCCAGGCGTCGCTGGATGCCGCACTGGCCGCGGATACGTCCGGGCTGAAGAGCCGGGCGGTGCGTGCCGTGCAGCGCCTCGGCGGCTCGCTGCTGCGCGACGACGCCCTGCGCACCCGGCTGGAGGAACGCCTCGAGGACGCCGCCGCCTACATCGTCCGCACCTACGGCGGCGAACTCTCCACGGTGATCAGCCACACCATCGAACGCTGGGACGGCGAGCAGGCCGCCCGCCGCATCGAGCTGCACATCGGACGCGACCTGCAGTTCATCCGGATCAACGGCACCGTGGTGGGCTGCCTGGCCGGGATGGCGATCCACGCGGTCAGCCTGCTGGTGCGCTGACCTACCCTGCCCCCTAGGCCCTGCCTAATCAGTTCTGCCCTCCCGTCGACGGGAGGGCAGAACTGATTAGGGAGGGCCTAGTGCTGGTGGCAGAGGTCGGGTCCGCTCAGGCAGCGGATAAGGACGGGCTTAGATCAGGACCGACTCGCGTTCCGCGCCTGCCGCCGACTCGTCGACCGAGGCGGCGGAGTAGTCGGTGTCCTTGGTCTCCCGGGTGAGGAGCAGCGCGATCAGGGTCAGCACGCCGGCCAGCGCCAGGTACACCCCGACCGGCCAGACGCTGCCGCCGGCCCAACTCCACAGCGCGACCGCGATGATCGGCGCCAGCGCGGCGCCGAGGATGCTCGACACGTTGTAGGCGACCGCCGAGCCGGTGTAGCGCACGTTGGTCGGGAACAGCTCGGGCAGCAGCGCGCCCATCGGACCGAAGGTGACCCCCATCAGCAGGAACCCGAAGATCAGGAACGACTGGGTCATCGCCCCGCCGAACGCCAGGTCGGCGCGCGGCTGCAGCCACAGCGCGAAGCTGAGCCCGAAGACGATGATCGCGACCGTGGTCCAGATCAGCAGGGTGCGGCGTCCGATCGCGTCGGCGACCGGGCCGGAGAGCAGCGTGAACAGTCCGAAGAACACCACGCCGATGATCTGCATCAGCACGAAGTCGGTGTAGCTGAAACCGAGACCGCCCGGGCTGCCGGGAGCCGGATTAACCTTCGCGGTGCCGTAGGTCAGGGTGAAGCTGGTCATCAGGTAGAACAGCACATAGGTGGCCAGCATGATGAAGGTGCCCAGCACCACCTCGCGCCAGTGGAACCGGAAGGTGGTGCCGAGCGGCACCTTGCGGATCGCGCCGCGCTTCTCGGCGGCCACGAACGCCTCCGACTCGACCAGCTTGAGCCGCACCCACAGGCCGACGATCACCATCACGGCGGAGAACAGGAACGGCACCCGCCAGCCCCAGGACAGGAAGGCTTCCGACTTCAGCAGCGGGTCGCCGGGGTGCGGCAGGGCGAAGTTGATGATCAGGAACAGCCCGTTGGCGATGATGAAGCCGAGCGGGGCGCCCAGCTGCGGGAAGGTCCCGTACCAGGCCCGTTTGCCGGCCGGGGCGTTCTCGGTGGCCACCAGGGCCGCGCCGGACCATTCGCCGCCGATGGCGAAGCCCTGGGTGAGGCGCAGGACGAGCAGCAGGATGGGGGCCAGCAGACCGACCGACGAGTAGGTGGGCAGCAGCCCGATCAGGAAGGTCGCGATGCCCATCACCAGCAGGCTGAGGACCAGGGTGGTCTTGCGTCCGCGCTTGTCACCGAGGTGTCCGAAGACGATCGCGCCGATCGGGCGGGCCACCATGGCGGCGCCGAAGACGCCGAACGAGGCGATCAGGGCGGTGGTGGCGTTGCCGGTCGGGAAGAACAGTTGCGGGAACACCAGCACGGCAGCCGTAGCGTACACGTAGAAGTCGTAGAACTCGATCGTGGTGCCGATCAGGCTGGCTGTGATCACCCGCGCGGGCGTGTTGAGCGAGGCCGAGGACGGCGTCGTCGCAGTCATGAGAATTGTCTCCTTTCAACCAGACCCTACGACCGCGTCCGGCGTCGCCGTCCGGCGTCCCATCGGAATCCGGCGGGCTCCTCGACAGGGCCGGTCGTGCTATCGACCGATCGCGGACGCCGCCCCGGCCGGCGGGAATGCCACGCCACGACCGGAGATGTCCGCGCCACGACCGGAGATGTCCGCGCGAGGACCGGGGTCGCTGCGCCACGACATTGCCCTGTTTCAGCGTCTTTCACCGGGTTCAAACCAGGTGAAAGACACCGAAACAGGGCAATGTGTCGGGACGGGCGCCCCGGACAGCGGGCCGTCGGAGAACCGCAGACCCAGGGGCGGAGCTCAGTGCCGGCGACGGCGTCCGTGGTCGCGCTCGCCGCCGTCGGCCGGAGCCTGGGTGTCGACCGGGGTGTCGTGGCGGTGGTAGCCGCGTCCGTGGCAGGTCTCGCAGGTCACCGTGAAGGCTTCGGCGAGGCCGGTGCCGATCTTCTTCCGCGTCATCTGCACCAGGCCCAGCGAGGTGACCTCGGCGACCTGATGACGGGTGCGGTCGCGACCCAGGCATTCCACCAGCCGGCGCAGCAGCAGCTCGCGGTTGGCCGGCAGCACCATGTCGATGAAGTCGATCACGATGATGCCGCCGATGTCGCGCAGCCGCAGCTGCCGGACGATCTCTTCGGCCGCCTCCAGGTTGTTGGAGGTGACGGTGGCTTCGAGGTTGCCCGAGTTGCCGGTGAATTTGCCGGTGTTGACGTCGATCACGGTCATCGCCTCGGTGCGGTCGATGATCAGCGAACCGCCGGAGGGCAGGAACACCTTGCGCTCCAGCGCCTTGGCGATCTGCTCGTCGATCCGGTTCGCCTGGAACAGGTCGCCGGATTCCTCGCGGTTCCAGTGCACCAGCCGCTCCTTGAGGTGCGGCGCGACGTGGCTGACGTAGGCGTCCACGGTGTCCCAGGCGTCCTCGCCCTTGCCGTTGCCGTCGACGATCAGCTGGCCGAAGTCCTCGGTGAACAGGTCGCGGACGATCCGGACGGTCAGGTCGGGCTCGGCGTACAGCATGGTCGGCGATTTGCCGGCCTTCACCTTCTTCTCGATGACCTCCCACTGCGCCTTCAGCCGGTTGACGTCGCGGACCAGCTCGTCCTCGGACGCCCCCTCGGCGGCGGTCCGGACGATCACCGAGGCGGTCTCGCCGACCAGTTCCTCCAGGATGCCCTTGAGCCGGCTGCGCTCCCCCTCCGGGAGCTTGCGAGAGATGCCGGAGAGCTGACCGCCCGGCGAGTAGACCACGTAGCGGCCCGGGATCGACACGTGCGCGGTGAGCCGAGCGCCCTTGGCGCCGACCGGGTCCTTGCTGACCTGCACCAGCACGCTCTGGCCCGACTTGAAGACCTTCTCCATCTTGCGGTCGCCGCCGGTGACGCCGAAGGCGTCCCAGTCCACCTCGCCGGCGTAGAGCACCGCGTTGCGACCACGTCCGATGTCGATGAAGGCGGCCTCCATCGACGGCAGCACGTTCTGCACCTTGCCCAGGTAGACGTTGCCGATCATCGAGGTGGCGGACGCCCGGTCGACGTAGTGCTCGACCAGGATGCCGTCCTCGATCACCGCGATCTGGGTGTAGTCGTCGGCCTGCCGGATCAGCATCTTGCGGTCCACCGACTCCCGACGGGCCAGGAACTCGGCCTCGGACAGGATCGGCGAGCGCCGCCGCCCGGCCGCCCGGCCCTCCCTGCGGCGCTGCCGCTTGGCCTCCATCCGGGTCGATCCGTCGATGCCGGTGACCTCGTCGCTGGCCTTGGAACGGCGCGGCTCGCGGACCCGGACCACCACGTCCGACGGGTCGTCGTCGGAGCCGGTGGTGTCCTCGCCGCGACGGCGGCGACGCCGCCGGCGCCGGCTGGACGACGAGCTCTCGGAACCTTCGGACGCCGCCTCGGCATCGCCCTCGCCGTCGGTGTCGGAGGACTCGGTGGCGGCATCCGGATCCGAGTCCGTGTCGCCGTTGTCGTCGCCGTCCTCGTCGGTGATCTCCACCGCTCCGCCGCGACGACGGCGGCGTCCGCCCCGGCGCCGGCGACGGCGGCGGGGACCATCCCCTTCGGCGTCATCGGCGCCGTCGGTGGACTCGTCGGTGTCGTCGCTCGCGGCCTCGGTACCGGCCTCGTCGGTGTCGACGGACGCCTCCGGCTCGCCGGACGCGGGAGCCTCGGAGGTCACGGCCTCGTCGGTTTCGACGTCATCGCCCAGCGTGCCGCCGATCATCGCGGCCAACTGGTCGAGCGCTTCGGCGGCCTCGGTCTCGGCGACCTTGGCGCGCTTGCGCTTGCGGGTCTCGGTGCGGGACAACTCGACCAGGCTCTCGGCCACCGGGTCCAGTTCGCTCTGCTCGGACTCGGCCGGCTCGGTCTCCGGCTTCGGTTCGGGTGCCCGGCGCCGGCGGCGTCCGCGCGGTTCCGCCTGCCGCGGGACGAGGTCGTCCAGCGTCGGCAACTCGTCCAGGCTGAGCGGTTCCTGCTGCTCGGACGCCGGCTCGGCGGCCGCGTCCGGGGTCTCGCCGGCAGGCTCGGCGGGCGCCTTGCGGGCCCGACGGCGGCGGGCCGGGGCCTTC
>NZ_JASGDE010000107.1:0-3888 GCF_047607385.1 Micropruina sp. | reverse complement strand
GACGCGCTGGGCCAGCGCCGGCACGAGCACGCCGCCGAGCAGTGCCGAGCCGAGCAGCACCAGCGCGGTGGCCGGCGAGAAGACGGCGAAGGTCGCCGAGGTGGCGACGATGACCAGGGACGCCGAGACCACCGGCACCAGGAACCGGACCACCAGGTCCTGCACCGCCTCGACGTCGGCGATCACCCGGGTCAGCAGGTCGCCGCGCCGGGTGCCGAGCAGGGTGGTGCGGGCCAGTCGCCGGTAGGTGGTCAGCCGCAGCGCGCTCTGCAGCCGCAGCGCCACGTCGTGGCCGACCAGCCGCTCCAGGTAGCGGAACAGGCCGCGGGTGATGCCGAACACCCGCACCCCGATGGCGGCCACCTGCAGGTAGAGCACCGGGGGATGTTCCGCGGCCCGGGAGAGCAGCCAGGCCGACACCGCCATCAGCGCCACCGACGAAGCGGCCGACCCGAAGGCCAGCAGGACGGCCAGGGCGGTGCGTCCGGTCGCTCCCGGCACCAGCCGGATCAGCCAACGCCAGCCGGAGCCGTCCGCCGACCGCTCCGCTGCCATGGCATCAGGATAGACGCCGGCCTAGCCTCCGCTCGCGGTTCAGCCTCCGCTGGGGCTGTAGCAGAACAGGTACATCTTGCCCTGCGCCGACCCCATCTCCCGGGCGGCGACCTGCGTCCAGTCCTTGGGCAGCCCGGTCTGGCCGCCGATGTTCATCAGGCCGCCCTCGAAGGTCACCACGGTCAGTTCGACCTCTCCCACCACGGGGTCGTAGCAGATCAGCGGCACGGAGGTCGGGGCTCCGCCCCGGCCGGGAACAATCTGTACGAAGTTCTTGCGCAGCCCCACCCAGGTGCCCATCGGGGTCACCCGACCCGCACCGTCGGAGCGGTAGATCTTCCCGCGGCCGTTCGAGGCGATGAAGGTGAGCAGATGGGTGTACTGCGGACCGCTGGCGCCGAAGGTTCCGGGAATGATCCGCGTCCAGGTGGTCGGCAGGCGTGTGTTGGATGCCAGCAGGTTCAGCGCCCCGGCACTGTCCTGACTGTAGACGTTGCACGTTCCGGTGCCGGCGTCGTAGACGGCCACGTCGCCGTTGCTGTTGTTGTCGAAGTAGCCCGCCGCCATTGCCGTCCAGGTCGTGATCCCGGTGTTGGACGTCGTGTGCTTGCTGACCTTGCCGGGGCCGTCCACCGTGAAGATCTCGATGGTTCCGTTGCTGGGATGAAGGAATGCCAGCGGCGTGTAGTCGGGGCCGGGCAGTGTCACCATGTGGCGGATTCCCGGGGTGAAGAATTTCTCGGGATAGCTGCCCAGCGTGATGAGCTTGCCGTCCTTGTCCATCCCCAGGATCTCGCCGCGCCCGGTGGCCGTGTCGTAGCAGAACAGGTCGACGTCCGGACCGCCGAAATTGCCCGCGATCACATGGCTCCAGTTGCTCGGCATGCCCTTGTTGGTGGCAATCAGCCGCAGTTTGCGGCCCTCGACCGTATACACCTCGCCCCGTCCGGTGCCCACCATCGACGGGGTGATCGGCTGGGGTGCGGGTAGGGCCGGCCAGGCCGGGTTCAGGTTCTGACGTTGGTAGTAGCCGAGCAGATCTTCGTTGGCGCCGACCGGGGTCGAGAATCGGCCGGACAGCAAGTGGCTCCAGTCCGGGAGCGGAGCGTAGCTCTGTAGGGTGAACAACTCGCCCTTCCCGTCGGTGCGGTAGATGTCCATCTGCTTCTTGTTGTTCTTGTCGGCCAGGATCACATCGGTCCACGCGTCGCCGCCGTAGTTTCCGGTGAGTAGGAACGACCAGGTCGTGCTCTGGTTCGAATGGGTTTTCAGCGGGGTCAGCTTGCCCAGCTTGTCGACGGCCTGGAACTCGATGATGCCCTCGGTCGGCTGGTAGAAGAGCAGGTCGTCGCACGGGGTCGGGCCGAAGTTGCCGGACGCCAGGAGGGTGCAGCCCTTGCGCAGCGAGGTGTGCTGCGCCGCGACGGTGAACGTGCCCTGGCCGTCGGTGACATGGAACTCGCCCAGACCGGTGGCGGCGTCGTAGCAGAACAGATCGCTCCAGGAATCGCCGCCGAACCGCCCTGCCACCAGCGACGTCCACGAGGTGCGGACCCCCGTGATCGTCTTCAGCAGGGAGAGTCGGCCACCCTGGTTCACCTGATAGATGTCGATCGTTCCGGTCGAAGGCTCGTAGAACAGAAGATCGTCATATCCGCTGCTGCACCAATTGCCGACGACGACCTGCCGGCACCATTTCCGCAGTGAGGGGTAGGTCTGGACGATGGACATCAGGTTGTTCCGCGGATCCGTCGTGTAGACATCTCCCCGGCCGTTCACCGCGTCGTAGCAGAATAGATCCATCGGGCCGCCGCAGCCGAAACCTCCGCGCACCAGGTGGGTGTACGAGTCCAGAAGGTTCTGATGAGTACGGGCGTAACTCAACTGCCCGTCCTTGTTGGCGAAGACGTCGGCCTGTGTAATTGGCGCATATGCCACGAGAACCTCCCCGATGTGGTCTCTTTAGTGAGACTAGGGACGCTACACCCCGGCCGCAGTGAGGGCAATAGCTGCAATTATCGATGGCTGGAGGTGGCCTTGCGCTGGCTAGCATTGGCTGCCATGAACCAGTCCCAGAACCCGCCGGCCGGCGGAACCCCCGAGCAGCCGGGCGGTTGGGCGCCGCAGCCCGGTGGTGCGGGCGACTGGCAGCGAGAACCCACCCAGCAACTGCCGACCGGGCAGTACCCACCCACCCAGCCGCTGCCCGCACAGGAGCCGTCCCCCGGCGGATACGGACAGAACCCGGGCTACGGGCCGAACTCGCCCTATGGGCAGGGTGCCCCGGGCCAGTACGGCCAGAATCCCGCGGGCCAGTACGGCACCCCTGGGCAGTACGGCGCAGCCAGCGGGTACGGCCAGCCGGGCGCGGGCTCCTACGGCTCCGGCGGGGCCGGTGGGCCCGGCTACGGTGCGCCGGGACAGTACGGCCCGCCAGGGCAGTACGGCCCGCCGGGTGGCGGGTTCGGTGCCCCGCCGTCCGGGGGATACGGCGCCCCGCCCCCAACCGGCGGTGGCCGCGGCCTGTGGCCGCTGATCATCGGAATCGTGTCCGGGGTGCTGGTGCTCGGCCTGGTGGGATGGTTCGTCTTCCTGCGACCGGGAGGGGGTACGGCGGTCCCGTCCCCGACGACCGTGGTGCCCAGTTCGTCGCAGCCCTCGGTCAGCAGCAGCCCGCCGGTCCTGGGCAGTCCCAGCGCGCCGCCGTCGGTGAGCAGTTCGCCGAGCACCTCCCCCAGCGGCGACCCGAGCGGCAACCCGAGTCCGCGGCCGTCCGGCACCACCACGGCGGACTGCCCCGACGACCTCAGCAAGACCCAATGCGACTGGGCGGTGTACCTGCGCAAATTCGTGGTGATCAACACCTGCCGGCTGAACGACAGCGACACCCGGCGGGACGCCTTCACCTGCACCGCCAACCCGCGCGGCCGGCTCAAGGGCACCGCGACGGTCACCATGCGGTGGGCCGACGACGCCAAGGACCTGACCGCGCTGATGAACGGCTTCTTCTCCCGCGCCGGGGTGGCCAAGAGCAAGATCGGCCGGAACTGGAAGCAGCCGCCCGCGCACACCAACTGGTGGTACACCGACACGCCCAAGAAGATCCAGGGCAAGCTCGGCTCGGCCACCGGCAAGGACGGCAGCGGCCGGGTCGCCTGGACCTTCAGCAAACAACGCTTCTTCATCGAGGCGACCTCGGACACCGACAGCGTCAAGGTGATGCTCGACTGGTGGGCCCGTACCTGAGCCCGTCCTGCCCGTACTCCCCACCCAGCGCTCGCCTAACTATTTAGCGCTCGCTGAATTCAGCGAGCGCTAAATAGTTAGGCGAGG
>NZ_JASGDE010000106.1:0-20482 GCF_047607385.1 Micropruina sp. | reverse complement strand
GACGCTGGGGACGGTTCCTTTCGTCCCACAGGTAGTACCAGTGGCACGACGGGGACGGTTCTTTTCGTCCCACAGGTACTACTTATGGGACGAAAGGAACCGTCCCCAGCGTCCCACCGCCAGCGTCCCACCGGTACCCCGTGGGCCGCGGGGAACCGTCCCCGAACCTGAACCAAAAGGAACCGTCCCCGATCGTTCAGCTGATCGGGGACGGTTCCGTGACGGTCAGGTCAGTGCTTCTCGCAGGCGATGCCGTCCTTGTCGCGATCCAGCCCGCGGTTGTACTTCATCGCCTCGTTGTAGATCTTGGTGGACTTCGTGAAGTTCTTCACCGGCTTGCCCCGGGAGACCTTGTCCTTGGCGTTGGCCCGGCCGACGCCGTGCTTGTACTTCTTGTTCAGTGCCGTGCAGTTCTTGTAGAGAGCCTTCTTCGCCGAAGACTTCGCCGTCGGCAACGCCACGCTGCTCGGTTGGGACGTGGCCTGGGCGGCGATCGAGTTCATCGGCCCCAGCGCCAAAGCGAGTGCAGAACCGACAGCGACGAAACAAATGACCTTGCGCATGAAAGCCCGATTCCCCCCGGAATCCCCCGAATCCGGCGGCGGTTCCGCCGGCGCCTCCAAGGCTAGGGGGCTGCGGCCGGCCGGCTCAATCCGGGACTGTCACCTGTAGGAGTGACTCCACCTGGACGCCGTGGGGCGAGGGTGGGACGAGGGGACGGTTCCTTCGTTCCGCTCAACCTGAGTGGAACGAAAGGAACCGTCCCCATCGTTCCGCTCAACCTGAGTGGAACGAAAGGAACCGTCCCCATCGTTCCGCTCAACCTGAGCGGAACGAAAGGAACCGTCCCCGGCGTACCGGCGGCCTCGCCGCAGGTTCAGGCCGGCGACTCGGACCACGCCTACCGGCTGGGGGACGCCGAGGGTGCCGCACTCGGCGCCGTGGACGGGTTCACCGGCTGTGCCGAGGTGCTCGGGGAGGCGCTGGCTCGGGTGCTGCCGGTGGTGGTGCGGCGGCCGGTGGTGTTCGACGGCAGCGCCGCGGTGTTGTCGGCCAGCACCACCAGGTCGCCGGCTTTCACCCCGTTGGTGATCTCGATCCAGCCGCCGCCCACCGCGCCGGTGGTCACGTTCACCGTGCTGGCGCTCTCGGCCCGGGCGCTGTCGACCACCTGCACCGTTCCCGTACCCGTTCCGGTCGGGGTGAGTGCCGAGACCGGCACGCGCACCACGTTGGTCGCGCTCTTCACCGGCAGGTTGACCGACGCCTTGGCGCCGGAGGCCAGCAGCTGGTCGGGATCCGACACCGTCACCGTGGTCGTGTAGGTCGGGGTGTCACCGGCCGTGCCGCTGGTCTCGACGGCGCTGATCGCGGTCAGCGTGCCGTCCAGCGTCGTCGTCGATCCGGCCGGCGCCACGCTCACCCGCTGCCCGGCCGCGACCAGCGACCGGGTCTTCAGCGGCAACTCGAAGGTCACCTGGGCGTTGCCGCTGCCGACCACGACGATCGCCCCGCTCCCGGACGCCGACCCGGCGGTCAGCCCGACGCTGCCGACCGTGCCGGAGATCGGGGACCGCAGCTCGGTGTTCGCCAGATCGTCCTGCGCCGACTGCAGTTGCTGCTCAGCCTGCAGCAGCTTGGCCTTGGCGGACGCGACCTGGGCCGCGCTGACCGTGGGCGTCGAGCTGGCGGAACCCGCGTTCGCGGACGCCGAACCGGTGCCGGACTTCGACGAACCCGTCGAGCCGGTGCTCGGCTTGAGCAGCTGCTGCACGGTGCGCTGCAGCCCGGCGGTGGCCAGCTGTACCTGGGCCCGGGCCTCGCCGCAGGCCTTCAGCTCGGCGGTGCTCGGATCGTTGCGTTCGATGGTGTCGGCCTGGTCCTTCACACTCGCGCTCGGGGTCGTCGTCGCGCTCGGGGTCGTCGTCGCGCTCGGGGTCGCCGATCCGTTCCCGGACGCCGACCCACCGGCGCTCGGCGAAACCGTCGCGCTGCTCGTCCCGCTGGACGTGGGCGTCGCGCTGGGGCTGGCCGACGGACTCGGGCTCGCACTCGGGCTGGCCGACGGACTCGGGCTCGCACTCGGATCCGGCTGCGGAACGGCGCCGAACACCGGCGCGCACACCGTGGACTCCTTGGCCACCGCGTCCGTCACCTGCTTGGTGGCGTTCATCAGTGCCGCCGGATCGATGGTCACCCCGGCCCGCTGCCCGGAACCGGAACCGGAACCGGCACCGGTGCCGGTGCCGGTGCCGGTGCCGGCACCCGAACCCGTCCCGGACGAGGAGGAACCCGCGCCCGACTTGTTCGTGCCGGCCCCCGTCCGGCTGCTGCTCGACGACGGATGCTCGGCCGAATACAGCGACGCCTTCGCCTCGGCGACCGAGGTCTCGGCCTGCAATACCGCGAGCTGCAGCGGTCCCTTCTTCAGGGTCGCCAGGACGTCGCCGGCATTCACCGTGGCGCCGACCGCGGCCTTGACGCTGCTCACCGTCCCGCTCACCGCGAAGGACGCCGTGGCGGTGTTCGTCCGGGACACCGTGCCCGAGGTGGTGTAGGTCTGCGTCACGTCCCCGGTGCCGACGGTCGTGGTCACGTAGCGGGCCGGTCCGGACGGTGAGGCCACCGCCACGCCGATGCCGACGCCGGCGACCACCACCAGGGCGCTCCCGGCGATGATCACCGCGCGCAGTCGTGGGTTGACGGCCATCATTCGCTCCTCAATGCGTCGATCGGGGCCAGCTTCGCGGCCCGGGTGGCGGGGTAGACGCCGGCGACCAGGCCGATGCCCAGCGATACCGCCAGCGCCAGCAGGGTGGCCGGCACCGAGATGGCGACGCCGATGCCCAGCGCCGGGGTCAGCACCACGGCGCCGAGCACGCCGATGCCGACGCCCAGCAGCCCGCCGAGAATGCCGAGGATGCCGGCCTCCACCAGGAACTGCTGGCGGATCACCCCCGGGGTGGCGCCGAGCGCCTTGCGCAGGCCGATCTCCCGGACCCGCTCACTGACCGAGACCAGCATGATGTTCATCACGCCGATGCCGCCGACCAGCAGCGAGATGCCGGCGATGCCGCCGAGCAACAGGGTCAGCACGCCGGTGATCGAGGTGGCGGTCTCCACCAGGGACGCCTGGGTGCTGACCGAGAAGTCCGCGTCGTCGGTGCTCACCTGATGCGAGGCGAGCAGCGCGGTGTGCACCTGCTGGTAGGCGGCGGAGAGGCTGTCGGCGTCGCGTCCGGAGAGGTAGATCGACGAGACGCTGTTGGCGTTGCCCGAGGTGGACAGCCGGGCCGCGAAGGTGGTCAGCGGCACCACCACGGTGTCGTCCTCGTTGGCCGACAGGGACGAGCCCTCGGAGGCCAGCACGCCGATCACGGTGAAGGACTGCCCGTTCACGCTGACCGTCTGGCCGATCGGCGAACCGGTGGAGAACAGCTCCTCGGCGGTGGTCGATCCGATCACCGCGACCGGCTGTGCCGAGTTCAGCTCGTCGGCGGAGAAGAACCGTCCCGAACCGACCTCGCGGGCCCGTACGGTCTGCCAGTCCGGCACCGTGCCGACCACCGTCGAGGTCCAGGTGGTGGACGCCGACTGCAGCGATCCGGACGTCGTCGACACCGGGGCGACCGCGGCGATGTCGGGGGCGACGGCCGGGTCGGCGAGCATCGCGGCGTCCGCGGTGGTGAGCGTCGAGGCCGCGCTGCCGCCGCCCCGGAAGCCACCGCTGGATGTGCCCTGACTAGGGCTGACGATGATCATATTGGAGCCCAGCGCGTTGATCTGGGAGGTGATCTGCTGTTGCGCGCCCTGGCCCAGGCCCACCGTCAGCATCACCGCGGCGATGCCGATCAGGATGCCGAGCATGGTCAGCAGCGATCGCATCCGGCGGGCGTTCAGGGCGGCGACCGCCGTTCGGACGGTCTCGGACCAGGCCATCACCGGACGGCCCCCAGCAGCGAGTCGGACCAGGACAGCAGGCCGTCGCGGATGAACACCCGCTGCCGGGCCCGCTGCGCGACGTCCAGCTCGTGGGTGATCATCACGATGGTGCGTCCGGCCTCGTTGAGCTCGGCGAACAGCTCCAGGATCTCCTCGGTGGAATGCGAATCCAGGTTGCCGGTGGGCTCGTCGGCGAGCAGCAGTGCCGGGTCGGTGACCAGGGCGCGCGCCACCGACACCCGCTGCTGCTGGCCGCCGGAGAGCTCACCGGGACGGTGCTGGACGCGTTCGCCCAGCCCGACCCGTTCCAGCGCCGCCATCGCCCGCTCGCGGCGCTGGGCGGCCGGCACGCCGGCGTATACCAGCGGCAGTTCGACGTTGCGCAGCGCGGTCAGGCTGGGCAGCAGGTTGAACTGCTGGAAGACGAAGCCGATCTTGCGGTTGCGCACCTCGGCCAGCTGTTTCTCGGTCATCGAGCCGACGTCGGTGCCGTCCAGTTCGTAGTTGCCGGAGGTGGGCACGTCCAGGCAGCCGATGATGTGCATCAGGGTGGACTTGCCGGAGCCGGACGGGCCCATGATCGCCAGGTAGTCGCCCTCGGCGACGGACAGGTCGATGCCCCGCAGCGCCTCCACCTGCACCACCCCGGTGGAGTAGGTCTTGCGGACGTCGACCATGTGCAGCATCGGGATCATCGGCCCTGCCTCCCGTTGCCGTTGCCGTTCCCGCCGCCGCCCGGAGGCTGGCCGCCGCCCAGGCCGCCCCCGAACCCGCCGCCGAATCCGCCGGGTCCCTGACCCTGCTGCTGGCTGCCGGTGCTGCTGGTGGCGTTGGGCCGGACGAAGGTGATCTGCACGCTGTCTCCGTCCGACAGCCCCTTGGTGATCTCGGTGTCGCTGCCGAACACCCGTCCGACGCTCACCTCGACGGTGCTGGTGGCGCTGCCGTCGACCTTGGTGACCACCGTCTTGCCGTTCTCGGTGCGGATCGCCGCGGTCGGCACGGTGAGCACGTCGGGGTAGCTGCCGGTGGTGATCACCGCCGAGGCGGTCGTCCCGGAGTACAGGTCGGTGTGGTTGCCGGAGAGGTTGACCACGATCGGGAAAGTGGCGGCGCCGTCACTGGTCGAGGTGGCCACGATGCCGACCGAGGCGACCGTGCCCTTGATCGCCTTGCTGGCCCCGGACGGCGTCACCGCGACGCTCTGCCCGGCCTTGAGGCTGCCCAGGTCGGCGCTGCCGACGCTGCCCTCCAGCTTCCAGGTGGCGGTGGAGATCACGCTGAACTGGGCGCTGCTGGCCGACGAAGTCGACGAGTTGGCGTTGCTGGAGCTGTTGGCGTTGCCGGAGGTGTTCGAGCGGCTGGACGACGCCGAGGACGTCCCGCTTCCGCTGACGCTGTCGCCCTCCTCGGCGGTCACCGCGGCCACCGTGCCGGCGATCGGGGAGCGCAGCACGGCGGCGTTGAGGTCCTGTTTGGCGCTGGTCAGCGAGGCCTTCGCCGAGGCCACCTGGGCCTTGGCGGAGTTGATCGCGGCCGTGCTGCCGTCGTTGTCGACGACCTCGTCGTAGTTGGCCTGCGCGGTGGTCAGATTGGCCTCGGCCACGTCGACGGCATCGGCCAGGTCGGTGTCGTCGATCCGGGCCAGCTTCTGGTTCTTCTTCACCTTCTGGCCGGCTTTGACGTAGACGTCGGTGATGGTTCCGGAGACGGCGAAGTTCACGTCCGACTGTTTGCGCGGGCTCAGCGTGCCGTCCAGGCTGACCGTCTGGGTCTGGGTGCCCTGGGTCGCTTGCACGGTGCGGCTGAACGCCTGCGGTTCCCGGTTCGCGGCGGGCCGCAGCAGCAGGAAGCCGCCGACGCCGGCCGCGGCCAACACCAGCACGGCCACGCTCAGCCACAGCCATTTCTTGCCCGACATGCGAAAACGGCGCCGGGGAATGGGCGCCGTCGGCGTTTCAGTTGACATGGATTCGGATCTCCTCAGCGGGTTGGCCCGGTCGACGCTAGGAGGTCAACCTGTGCGATTGCTGTGTGCAGCTGTGCCGGACGCTGTGCGGACCCCGTCGGGGGCTGTCCCGATCGTGCCCGTCCGCCCAAAAGGCCCTGCCTAACTACCTACGCCCTCCCACCTACGGGAGGGCGTAGGTAGTTAGGCAGGGGTCTACTGGCCGGGGCCCGACGCCGGACCCGGTGGGACGGCTAGAACCGTCCCCGATGAACGGTGGGACGGCTAGAACCGTCCCCGATGAACGGTGGGACGACTAGAACCGTCCCCGACGGTCGTCGCCGACCATCCCCGAGCCGCCCGGGCGTTCGGACGGCGGCCGGCGGAGGCGTCCGGACGGGGCGGGCATATACTGACGCCGATTCGTGCTCCGGGGTCGGTGTAAGTCCGAACCGGCGGTGACAGTCCGCGACCCGCTGCAGTGCAGTGGTTGATCCGGTGGAATTCCGGGACCGACGGTGAAAGTCCGGATGGGAGGCAGCACGGACGGTGGTCGTCGTCGACGTCCGCCGTCATTGGCGCATTCTGCTGCGCCGACCCCGGAACGCGTGGACGCGGACCGGAGGAGACCAATGAGCCAGCTGAGCCCTCAGCGCCGGCGGCTGCTCGCGCCCGCACTGTTCGGACTGTTGCTGCTTGTGGTGTGGCTGTTGGCGGCCTCGGCTGCGTCCCCGTTGCTGCTGCCCGGACCGGGTGGGGTGCTCACCCGGATCGTCGAGGACGCCGTCGCCGGCACCCTGTGGCCCTACCTGGCCGTGACCCTCGCCGAGGCGATCGGCGGCTGCCTGCTGGGCGCCCTGGCGGCGTTGCCGCTGGCGATCGCGATCCACCGGTCGGCCTGGTTCTCCGACGCCGTGCAGCCGTTCCTGGGCGCCACCCAGGCGATCCCGGCGATCGCGCTGGCCCCGCTGCTGGTGCTCTGGATCGGCTACGGGCTGGTGCCGGTGGTGCTGCTGTGCGCGCTGATCGTGTTTTTCCCGATCCTGGTGGCGGCCGTCACCGGGCTGCGGATGGTGGACCGCGAAGTGGTGGACGCGGCCCGGCTCGACGGCGCCGGCAGCCTGGCCCTGCTCCGCCACGTGGAGGCGCCGCTGGCGCTGCCGTCCCTGCTCGGCGGGTTCAAGAACGGCTTCGCGCTGAGCGTCACCGGGGCGGTGGTCGGCGAGATGGTGATGGGCGGCAGCGGCCTGGGCACCGTGCTCACCGTGCAGCGGGACGCCGTCGACACCGCCGGCATGTTCGCCACCATCGCCTGGCTCTGCCTGATCGCGGCCGGCGCCTATTCGTTGATCGCCTGGTGGGAGCGCCGCTCCGCCATCGTCGAGTCCCTGACCTGAGGAGACCCCATGCACCGCCGAACCCTTCTGACCGCCGCCCTCGCCCTCGGCGTCGCCGGCTGCACCGCCGCGCCCGCCCCGAGCGGGACGCCGTCGGCATCCACCCCGGCGGCTCGCGCCACCATCGGGCTGAGCTACATCCCCAACGTGCAGTTCGCGCCCTTCTACGTCGCCGAGGCGCAGCAGCTCTTCGCCGGCGTCGAGGCGCAGGTGAGCCTGCGCCACCACGGCGCCACCGAGGGCCTGTTCACCGCGCTCACCTCGGGCAACGAGGACTTCCTGGTGGCCGCCGGCAGCGAGGCGATGCAGGCCCGCGCCGAAGGCGTCGACGTGATCGCCGTCGGCGCCTACTACAAGGCGTTCCCGGTGGACGTGATCGTGCTGGGCAGTTCCCCGATCAAGGAGCTGGCCGACCTGAAGGGACGCTCGCTCGGCGTCCCGGGCCGGTTCGGCGAGTCCTGGCTGGGTGCCCAGGTGGCGCTGGCCAGCGCCGGGCTCACCGAGCAGGACGTCACCATCGTCGAGGTCGGCTTCACCCAGCGGGCGGCGCTGACCGAGAAGAAGGTGGACGCCGTGGTCGGCTTCCGCACCAACGAACTGGTCCAGCTGAAGCTCGCCGGCGCCGAGCCGCGGGCGCTGCCGGTGGCGTCCGGGACGGTGCCGCTGGTCAGCACCTGCCTGCTCACCTCGAAGGCGTACGCCGACAAGAACCCCGCGGTGGTCCGCCAGGTGGTCGCGGCCACCGGCAAGGCGATCGAGGCGACCACCGCCGACCGGTCCGGCGCGATCGACCTCGCGGCCAAGCAGATCCCCGGCTGGACGGCGTCCGCCCGGCCCAACGCGGAGGCGGTGCTGGACGCCACCATCGACCTGATGGGGCTCACCGACGGACGCTTCGCCCCCGCCCTGGACGCCGCCCAGTGGCAGGCGATGGCGGAGTTCCTGACCACGTCCAAGCTGATCGCCAAGCCGGTCGCCGCGGCCGATGCGTTCAGCAACGCCTACGCCGGATAGCAGAATCCGTGCAGCTAGTACTTCTGGTACCACCGGTAGTTTTCGGGAGTTGAGATGGGTGTGGCGCACCAGGTGCTGGGGCCGGCCGCACGCCGGGCTCGCGGCCTGGCGAGCCGGGCGCCCATGACCTTGTGGTCGTCCCACCCGCGGCCGTCCGGTCGGCCTCGAACGGGAAGCGGGAGCATCGTTTCGTCCGGGCACGGACGCGGCGCAGCGGTCTGCCTGGACCCAGACCGGATCGGCTGGTCTGGAAACACCCCGGACGGCGGTGGCAGGATGACCCCTATGAGGGACGCACGACCTGTGGGGCTGAAGTCTGTCCGCGGGTCGGGTGAGCCCTCGCCGGCAGGGGCATGGCCCGGTGACCGGCTGGATGGCCGGGCTGTCTAGTGCCGCGCAGGAAACGTGCGGGCAATCTGGGCAGAGCGGACTCTGCCTGGGGCGCCACTGCCGCCGGGCTGAGGCTGGGACTCGCCCGCGCGGTCGCGATGACCTGCTTGGCCACCTTGTTGCCGGCGCTGTTCATCGCCTTCGGGCAGCTCGAATACCTGCATCCGGCCTGGTTGGCGTCCGTCGGCGGCGGCATCGTCGGCTTCACCCTGCTGATGCCGATCTATGCCTGGTCGCTGGGCGACGTCCGTTGGCTGTGCGGCGCGTACGCGCTGGTCAATCTGATCGGCCTGGCCACCTGGCCGCTGGCCTGGACGACCCCGGCGACCGCTGAACATTCGCCCTGGCTGTGGATGAGTCTCGGGGTGGCGGCGGTCTGCGCCGCGATGGCGACCACCGTCCCGATCGGCTTCGGCTACACGGTGCTGGCGGCGCTGACCTTCGGCTTCGTCCGGATGACCCGCTCTGGCGGCGACCTGGACGCCTTGGAAGCCATGCAGGACGTGCTCACCCTGCTGGTGCTGCCGGCCGCCCTGCTGTTGCTGATCCAGTTCTTCGCCAACGCCGTCGACGAGCTCGATACCACCACCGCCGATTCGCAGCGGGTGGAGGCCGACCTGGCCATCGACGAGGCGCTGAACGAGCAGCGCACCGTGCTGGACGGCATCGTCCACGACCGGGTGATGACGACGCTGGTGGCGGCCGTGCAGACCGACCAGTCCCGGGCCGAGGTGGCCGACCTGGCCCAGACCGCGGTGGACGCGCTGGCGTCCGCGGGCGCCGCGACGGACGCCGGACAGCCGCTCACCCCGCAGCAGCTGGGGCGGCTGATCGAGGACATGGTGGAGAGCGTCTGCCCGCAGGCGCAGGTCGTTGTCGACCCGGAGAGCGAGGAGTTCCTGGTCAGCCCCGAGATCGTCTCCGTGCTCGGCCAGGCCACCCGGGAGGCCGCCCTGAACGTCACCCGGCACGCCGAGGCGGAGAACGTCACCATCACCATCGGGGCGCGGACGGACGGCGGCGGCCAGCAGGTGCGGGTCGACGTCCGCGACGACGGCAAGGGCTTCGACCCGGCGTCCCTGCCGGCGAACCGGTTCGGCATCCGGGTGTCGATGAACGACCGGATGAAGCACATCGGCGGCTCGATGCAGATCACCTCCCGGATCGGTGAGGGCACCCTGGTCAGCCTGCTCTGGACCGGACGCGAGCGAACCGGGGACGCCATGTCGCGGCGCCGAGTGTCCGAGGCGGTGCGGTCGGTGCTGCGGGTGGAGTTGTTCCTGTTCCTGGTCTGGCTGGTGGTCGGCGTCCAGGTGCTGGTCGGGCTGCTGGCCGCTGAGACCGGGGACGCCGGTCCGCTCTCCTTCGGCGCGCTCGGCCTGGCCCTGGTCGCCACCGGCGTCGCGCTGCGCCGGGCGGGGGAGCGGCGGATCAGCACCGTCGAGGCGATCCTGGTGGTGGCCTGCCTGTCGGTGATCTCCCAGCTGATGCACGATGCCACGCCGCACGCCGCGCTGGCCGGCAACAGCGCCTGGCACGGCGCGGTGGTGATGGTGCTGTTGATCACCGTGCTGGTCCGCGGCCAGCGGGCGATCGCCTGGGCGGGGCTGGGGATCTTCCTGATCCAGACCTTCCTGTGGACCTACCGCGATCCGTTCGGGCTCTATGTGTTCCTCGAGGTGGCGTTCGGGCCGGTGCTGTGGCTGGTGCTGGCTACCCTGGTGCTGCGCGGCGTCCGCGGGATCGGCGAGCAGTTGGTGCGGGTGCGCAGCAGTTCCCGGCAGAACACCCGGGCGATGGCGGAGAGCTTCTCCAAGCTGGTGCTGCGCGAGGTGTGGCTGACCGAACTGCGCGACCAGATCGGTCCGCTGCTGACCAATCTGGCCGACCCCAGCCATCAGCTGAGCGCCGAGGAGCGGGAGGCCTGCCGCGTCCTGGAGGGCCGGCTGCGGGACTCCCTGCGGGCCGGGAACCTGATCTCACAAGGGGTGTCGGACGCCATCCAGGCCGCCCGGGAACGCGGCGTCGAGGTCGTCCTGGTGGACAACCGCGGCTCCAAGCTGCCCGAGGCGGTGCGCCGCGCCACGCTGCGCCGGCTGGAGCAGCTGGTCCGCGCGTCCACCAAGGGACGGATCGTCGCCCGCACCGCGCCCGAGGGCTACGCCGAGGCGGTGACCATCCTCCAAGTGGACGCGGAACGCAACCTCACTACGATTGACGAGGCCGGCACCGTCACTGTGAGGAAGACATGACCGAGACCGATACCCCGATCATCCGGACCGCGATCATCGACGATCACGAAGCGATTCGCCTGGGCGTGGGGGCCGCCCTGCAACAGCACGCCGCCGGCTTCGTCAGCGTGGTCAGCTCGCACGAGACCGTGGACGCCTTCCTGGCCGACACCGTGGACGCCGACGTGGTGATGCTGGACCTGTCCCTGGGCGACGACTCCGACCCCAAGGACAACGTCGAACGCCTCGCCGAGGTGGGCTACCGGATTCTGGTCTACTCGATCGCCGACAACATCCGGCTGGTCCGCCGGGCGCTGGCCGGCGGCGCCGACGGCATCTGCCGCAAAGCCGAACCGATCGCCCAGACCATCGAGGCGCTGAAATCGGTCGCCGAGGGCCAGATGGTGCTTTCCCAGGAGATCCTGGCCGCCATCGAATCCGACACCAGCTACGTGGCTGCCAGCCTCGGACCCCGGGAGCGGCAGGTGCTGTCGCTGTATGTCGCCGGCCTGGAGATTCCCGAAGTCGCCCAACAGCTCTACATCACCGAGAACAGCGTCAAGGAATACCTGAAGCGCATTCGGGTAAAATACACCCAGGTGAACCGTCCGGCGAACAACAAACTGGAACTCTTCCGCCGAGCGATCGAAGACGGAATCATTCCCCCGGTGGAGCGCCGCAACTAGATCTTTCGTTGGTCGAGCTTGTCGAGACCTCGCCGCTGGTCGAGCTTGTCGAGACCTCGCCGCTGGTCGAGCCTGCCGATCCCATGCCGTTGGTCGAGCTTGTCGAGACCTCGAGCCCTCAAAGCGTCCACCAGAACTTGCGACACAGTGAGGCGCGCCCCCAGCCAACTGGCGATATGTCGGCGGGGTCTAGGGGACCTAGATAGATGCTGTCTAGCCGGGATTTGACCACGCTGCTGGTGCGACCGATGGAGTACCGCAAGCTGCTCAAGGCCGCGGGCTACGTCAGCCGCCAGGGCAAGGGTGACCACGAGGTGTGGTTACTGGGTGCCGAGACCGTGGTCATTACACAGACCCGGACCGTGTCCCCGGCCTGGTCCGGAAGGCGCTGGAGTTCATCGCACGATCGAAGGAGGCGCGATGGTCACTATCGCCATCACTGCTCACCGCTGGCTCGGTGGCTGGGAGTTGCGGCGTGAGGGCGATCCGATCACCCGGTGCGCACTCTCGAAAAGGCCCGGCAGCAGGTCATCGACTACTACGACACCATTGTGTCCGGCGTCGATCATTCTGATTGGGATGTTGTCGTGGTCCCCGACATCGGTGAGCTCGGCGATGAGGTTGCGAACGCCAGGCAGGCGATGGAAGAGGCCGCGGAGGCTGGCAGGGAGGCCGCGAAGTGGACGCGCGGCCAACGGGGACGGGTGCAGGAAAGCTCGACAGGATCTCAGTAGACCTTGGGGGCTCCCAGATAGTGCACCGCTTCACCGAGGTGTGCGGGGGAGTCGACCAGTGCGGTTTCCAGGGTGCCGGTCATGGCGAGGGTGCTGCGGTCGGCCAGGGTGAACGTGATCCGGGGCTTCACCCGTCCGGTGACGTCGGCGCCGACGATCTGGGCGGCGTCCCACCACAGGGCGCCGGGCTTGCGGCGTCCGGCGTCGACGCCTTCGGAGCGCGCGCAGTACAGGCGCGGGTGCTGGTGTTTGTCAGAGACCTGGTCCTTGTTCTCCTTGACCACGGCCTTGTCGAGCGGCAGGGCGAGAATGCCGGTGGTCCACAGGTGGACGTCGCGGCGGCCCTCCCAGGGACCGGTGAGGTGGGACGCGGCCGCCAGCCACTGCGGGACGTCGGTGGCCGCCCGGGCGTTGAGCACATCGACGCCCAGCCCGGCCAGCCAGGCGCGCACCGGGCCGCTGTTCCGCGCCTGCACCGCCGCGCGGAGCCGCTCGGTGATGCCGAGATCGGAGCCGTCGGGGGCGGCGAAACGCGCCTCCGCGGTCCAGGACGGGATCACCCGGGCGGCACCCACCCCCAGCAGCGCCGACAGCACCGGCGCGTACAGGACGGCCACCACGTCGTCGGGATCGGATCCCGGTTCGGGCTGCTCGATCAGCGCCAACAGGTAGTACAGCCGGCCGTCGCCCAGGCCCTTGCTGCGCGCCCGCGCACCGGTCTGCTCGGCTTCGGCGTTCACCTGCTGCCGGATGCCGCGGACGATCACCTCGTGCCACGACACCAGCGGCCAGTTCTGCACGGTCAGCCCGCCCTCGGCGGCGTCCAGCCAGGCGCCGCCACCGGTGAGCAGCTCGTAGGCGGGCAGGCCCGGGTCGTAGGGCGGTGACGGCTCGGTGGCGCCGGCCTGGGCCGCGGCCTCGAAGTGCGCGATGCGTTCCCGCAGCGGGGGGTGGGTGGCGGAGGCGCGCTGCTTCTCCTCGGCCAGAATGCGGGTCACCACTGGCCGCAACTCGTCGGCGTTGGCGGCCAGCAGCTGCTGCATCCCCTCGCGCAGCGACGCCCGCCGTCCGGCAAGCTCGAACAGCCAGACATAGTCCTCGCCGAGCACCCGCCAGGTCAGGTCGGCACGGACGATCGCCCGCATCGCCTCGGACGCGGTCTGCGGCCCGGCCGCCAGCACCGACAGCTGATCGGCGCGCAGCTCAGCCTCCCGGGACGCCGGCCCGGCCGCCAGCGCATAGACGGCCGCATAGAGGGTGAAGAACCACCGCCACAGCACCCCCGCCTTCGCGCGCACCTGCTGCAGCAGCACCAGCCGGCGGGCGATCCGCGCCGACTCCGCGGTGTCGCCGCCGGCGAAATGGCCCAGCTCGTGGGCCAGCACGGCGCGCAACTCGCCACGGGTGAAGGTGGCCAGCAGCGGCAGCCCGATCTCCAGCTCACGGCGTCCGGAGACCTCCGCGACGGCGGCGTTCACCTCCGGCACGATCACGATCCGGCTCGGGGCGGCGGTCTGGGCCAGCGCCGCCAACTCGGCGACCTCGGCCCACAGCTGCGGATGCTCCGCGGGCACAATCTCGACGCCCTCAGCAGGCTCCGGTTGGTACCGGGCCGCGGCGCGGGCGCCGAAGAAAAGCGCAACCACCAGCGGGACGACCAGAATGCGCAGCATCGGGGTAACACTGCTGTCGCTTCCGAAGAGGGCATCCTTTGCCGCGATGACGGCAAACACCAGGCCGACAATCAGTGCGACAACGACGACAGGGAAAAGCCATAGGACCAGTCTGGGGGCGAGACGGTGAGCCACAGGGCGAACTGTAGGGTGCCTGCCCGGATTGCGCGCCTGATTGTCCACGCAGTTTTTGTGGCTGACTAAGAATAGCTCCGGAAATCACATCCGGGTGATGGTGTGGTCGCACGGCGTCCGGGTCGCGAGGGCCCCGGCGGGCTGGTGGTGGCGAGCGGGTCGCTCAGTACCAGCCGGCTCCCTGCTTGAACGACCAGGCCTGACACGGCGTCCCGTAGCGCTGCTTGATGTACTTCAGCCCCCACTTGATCTGGGTGGCCGGGTTCGTCTTCCAGTCGTCGCCCTCGGTGGCCATCTTGTTGGCCGGCAGCGACTGTGGAATGCCGTACGCGCCCGAGGACGGGTTGGTGGCGTTCCACTTCCACTGCGATTCCTGGGTGAAGATCTTGTTCAGGCAGCCGAACTGGTCCTCGCCCCACTTGTATTCGGCAAGCATGATCTTCTTGGCGATATCGCGCGGCGCGGTCTTCTTCGGGTCGTAGCCGAGCTTCTTCACCTGGTCGGCATAGCGGGCCTTCTTCTCGGCCGCGGCACGCTGCTTGACGAATTCGTTGACCTGCAGCGTCCGCTCCCGGGCGGCGATATCGGTCTTGGCCCGATTCAACGCATCCTGCCGGTCGGCCAGGGCGCGGACCACCTCGGGCAGCAGATCGGGGCGGACGGTGTCGCGGGACACCTGGTCGCCGCGGTCGTCGCCCGGCGGCACCGTCGGGATGACGATCTCGCTCGGCGTCCGGGTGTCGGCCTGCGCGACACCGGCGAAGCCGACGCTCACCGCGAGGGCGGCGACGATCCCCAACGCGGGACGGACGAGTGTAGGCACCAGACGAGAGTGCCACACGATTCGTGCGGGAGAAACTCGGCGGATGCCCTGTGAGCCAATGCTGAGGCGGTCTTTGGGTGTTCTTGAGGTTGGGCTGCGTGGTGCCGGGACCTTGGCGGGCTGGATCGGTGGGGGTTTCGCCACGACTACAGGCCGCGCAGGAAATCCGGATCGTCGTCGGGGGCCCGGGGATGCCGGGGCGGCTGCTGCTGGCGCAACGGACGCCCGGCCACCAGCCAGGCGATCGCACCGATGCCGGGCAGCAGGATGATCAGCGCCACCCACAGCCACCGCGGCACCAGGCGGACACGGTCGGGATCGGCCTGAGCGACCTCGATCAGGCAGTAGATAACCAGAAGGGCCAGAAGCACCACTGGCATGATCCGCGGCATACCCCCAATCTACCCTGCGGGCCGTGCTGCTCGGCGAGAGTTCCCCGGCGCAGGGTGATGACGCCGGAGCCCCTCGGAAACGCGTCCGCCGAACGGCATTAGGGTAAGCGGGTGCGCATCCCGGTGATCAGCGGCCCCGGCGTCCCGGACGCCGTCGCCGAGGTTCTCTCCGGTGGGCCGGCGATCGCGGTGGTCGCCGACCAGGCGTCCGTTCCGGCGTCCTGGGATCTCGCCGGCCGTCCGCTCGAACCCGATGCCGGGGTGCTGATCGGCACCTCCGGCTCCACCGGAGACCCCAAGGGTGTCCTGCTCAGCACCTCAGCGATCCGGGCCTCCGCCGAAGCCACCCATCGCCGGCTGGGCGGACCCGGCGACTGGGTCTGTCCGCTGCCGCTGCACTACGTGGCCGGGCTGATGACCGCGGCCCGGGCGGCCGTCGCCGGCACCCGGATCAGCGTGGTGCCGTCCGATCTGACCGAACTGCCGACCGGGCCCGGACGCACCTACATCTCTGTGGTCGCCGCCCAGTTGCACCGTGCCCTGGACAACCCGGACGCCGTCGCCGCCCTGGCCCGCTTCGACGCCGTGCTGGTCGGCGGGTCCGCGATCCCGGCACCGCTGCTGAGCCGGGGCAGGGCGGCCGGCATCACCCTGGTCGCCACCTATGGCATGGCCGAGACCTGCGGAGGCTGCGTCTACGACGGGGTGCCGCTGGACGGCGTCCGCATCGACATCGGCGAGCGGGACCGCATCGCGATCGCCGGCGACTGTGTCTTCTCCGGCTACCGGCTCGACCCGGACGCCACCGCCGCGGCCCTGCGCACCGGCGCGGACGGCGTCCGGACGCTGCTCACCCACGACCGGGGCCGCTGGTCCGACGGCCGGCTGCAGGTGCTCGGACGCCTCGACGACGTGGTGATCACCGGCGGCGTCAACGTCGACCTGGGACGCGCCCAACGCGCCGCCGACGCCGTCTTCGGACCCGGCGCGCTGGTGCTGCTCGGCGTCCCCGACGAACGCTGGGGAACCCGGATCGTGGCGCTCACCGAGCTGCCGCTGAGCGTGGACGACTGCCGCGCCCGGCTGGCCGGCCGGCTCGAGGCGTCCGCGATTCCCCGGCAGCTGCGCCGGGTCGCTGGTCTGCCCCGAACCTCCACTGGCAAGATCGATCGGCGGAGCCTGCGCCGGTTGTGGGCCGAAGGGAGCTGAGTGGCCACATCGAGTCAATGGCTGGAGGGCGCCCGGATCCGGACCCTTCCGGCCGCGGTGTCCCCGGTGCTGGCCGGCAGCGGGATCGCCGCCTTCGAAGGCGCGTTCTCGGTTCCGCTCGCCCTGCTCTGCCTGCTGGTCGCGCTCGCCCTGCAGATCGGCGTCAACTACGCCAACGACTACTCCGACGGCATCCGCGGCACCGACGCCGACCGGGTCGGCCCGATGCGGCTGGTCGGCTCCGGCGCGGCCAGCCCGGGCAGCGTGAAAGCCGCCGCATTCGCCTGCTTCGGGGTCGCCGCCCTAGCCGGACTGGGATTGATCGTGCTCACCCAGCTGTGGTGGCTGCTCGCCGTCGGGGTCGCCGCGATCGCCGCGGCCTGGTTCTACACCGGCGGCAAACACCCCTACGGCTACCTCGGACTGGGCGAGCTGTTCGTCTTCGTCTTCTTCGGCCTGGTCGCCGTCGGCGGCACCGTGCTGGTGCAGGCCGGCCGCACCACCCCGGCCACCTGGGCGGCCGCGGTGACCATCGGCGCGCTGGCCTGCGCCATCCTGGTCGCCAACAACCTGCGCGACCTGCACGGCGACATCGCCGCCGGCAAACGGACGCTGGCCACCCGGCTCGGCGACCGCGGCACCCGCTGGTTCTTCGTGGCGTTGGTCGTGGTCGCGCTGGCCGGGGTGGTGATCGTGGCGCTGCTGACCACCGGGTGGGCGCTGCTCGGGCTGCTCGCGGTGGTGCTGCTGGCCGGTCCGGCGCGCGAGGTGCTCGCCGGCGGTGCCGGACGGGCCCTGATCACGGTGCTGAAACTGGTCGGCCTGGCCGAACTGGTCGCCGCCGCCGGACTGGCCCTCGGCCTGGCGATCGGAGGCTGAATGGGATCCGATGGGCGATGCTCGTTGGTCGCCACGGTCGAGACTTTCCGTCGGCAGGGTTTCGACGGGCGTGACCGGTGGGGGTTGCGTTGATCGGCGTCCCGCTCACCTACGACCTGCCGCTGACAACGCGTTTCAGGGGCGTCACGCGACGCTCCGGGATGCTGCTGCGCGGCGCTGCGGGCTGGGGGGAGTGGAGCCCGTTCCCCGAATACACCCGCCCCGAGATCGACGCCTGGTGGCGGGCCGCGGTCGAGGCGGCGGACGTCGGCTGGCCGCATCCGGTGCGGTCCAGCGTGCCGGTGAACAGCATCGTCCCCGCGGTGGACGCCGAACGCGCCGGAGCCTTCGCCCTGGCCGGGGGCTGCCGGACGGCCAAGGTCAAGGTCGCCGAACGCGGCCAGTCGCTGGCCGACGACATGGCGCGGGTGGAGGCGGTGCGGGCGGCGCTGGGGGCGTCCGGACGGGTACGGATCGACGCCAACGGCGCCTGGAGCGTGGACGAGGCCGTCCGGGGGCTGCGGGAACTGGCCCGGTTCGACCTGGAGTACGCCGAGCAGCCCTGCGCGAGCGTGGAGGAGCTGGCCGAGTTGCGGCTGCGGCTGGCCCGGTCGGGCATCGAGGTGCCGATCGCCGCAGACGAGTCGATCCGGCGCTCCGGTGATCCGGAGCGGGTCGCGGCGCTGGACGCGGCCGACGTGGCGGTGCTGAAGGTGCAGCCGCTGGGCGGCGTCCGGGCCTGTCTGGAGCTGGCCGAACGGCTCGGCCTGCCAGTCGTCGTGTCGTCGGCGCTGGAGACCTCGGTCGGGATCGCCGCCGGGGTGGCGCTGGCGGCCGCGCTGCCCGAACTGCCCTATGCCTGCGGGCTGAACACGGTCGCGCTGCTGGCCCGCGACGTGGTGGACGACCCGCTGGTGGCCGTCGACGGTGCGCTCGAGGTGCGCCGGGTCGTTCCCAGGGAACCGCTGATCAAGCATGTCCCGGCTGCGGCGTCCGCAGCTCATCCCGCCGGGCACGTCCTCGCTCGGAACAGCATTGATCAGCGCTTCCCCAGCGGCGATGATTGGCGGGCCGCGGACGAACTGGACCACTGGTGGCGTCGGCGGCTGTCCGAGGTGGAAGAGGGATCCAGGTGAGTTCACCGCAGTGCGCCGTGGCGATCGTGGCGCAACTGTGCGCCCAGGGCGTGACCGACGCCGTGCTCGCGCCCGGCTCCCGCAGCGCGCCGCTGGCCCTGGCGCTGGCCCGCGCCGAGGCGGAGGGACGGCTGCGGCTGCACGTCCGGGTCGACGAACGCAGCGCCGGGTTCCTGGCGTTGGGCCTGGCCAAGGCGTCCGGACGCGCGGTGCCGATGGTGACCACGTCCGGGACCGCGGTCGGCAACCTGATGCCGGCGGTGATGGAGGCGCACCACGCCGGCGTCCCGCTGCTGGTGATCAGCGCCGACCGGCCCGCCGCCCTGGTCGGTTTCGGCGCCAACCAGACCACCGACCAGTCCCGGCTGTTCGACCCGTTCGTGCGCTGGTCGGCGCGGGTGTCGTCGGCGGCGCCGGCGGCGTCCTGGACGGCGCAGACCGCGCGGGCCTGCCTGCTCGCCGAGGAGGGTCCCGGGCCGGTGCAACTGAACGTGGAGCTCGACCAGCCGCTGGTGGACGGCGACCCTGCGCTGCCGGCGGTGCGGGCGGTGACGCGAGGTGCTGCTGGGGCGCCGCAGGCGGTGGCGTTGCCGGCCGGTCCTCGCACGCTGGTGTTGTGCGGCGACGCGTCCGAGGCCGTCGGACGGCAGGCTGCCGCGGCGGCTGCTGTGGGCGGGTTGCCGCTGGTTGCGGAACCGTCCAGCAACGCCCGGTCGGCGGCGCTGCGGACCGGACGGCTGCTGCTCGGTTCGACTCTGGCCGAGCAGGTCGAGCGGGTGGTGGTGTTCGGTCACCCCACCTTGTCGCGTCCGGTGAACAAGCTGCTGGCAAGGGACGACGTCGAGCTGATCGTGGTCAGTTCGGGCCCGGACTGGGTGGACCCGACCTGGCATGCGACCCAGGTGCTGCCGGGTGTGCTGCTCGAGCCGGGTGACCCGGACTGGCTGGCGCGCTGGCGTGCGGCGGATGTCGAGTTGTCGGCTCGGGTGGATGGGGTCTTGGCCGGTCAGGGTGTGCTGACCGGGCCGGCGGTGGCGGCCGCGGTGGTCGCCGCGACCGGGGACGGGCTGCTGATGCTGGGCAACAGCCAGCCGATCCGGGACGCCGACCTGGCGTCGCTGGGCCGGGGGCGGGTGTTCGCCAACCGCGGCCTGGCCGGGATCGACGGCACCGTCTCGACCGCCGTCGGCATCGCGCTGGCTTCGGACGCCCCGCTGACCCTGCTCTGCGGCGACCTGACCTTCCTGCACGACGGCAACGGGTTGACCGCCGGGCTGGGCGAGCGGCGTCCCGACCTCCGTATCGTGGTGGCCGACGACTCCGGCGGCAGCATCTTCGCCACCCTCGAGTACGGCGAAGAACGCTACGCCGGTGCCTTCGACCGTGTCTTCGGGACGCCCTCCGGCGTCGACATGGTGGCGCTTGCCGCCGCCCACGGCGTCCGAGCCCGCCGGGTGACCACGTCCGCCGAACTGGCCGACGCCCTCACCGAACCCATCGCCGGCCTCGACGTCATCGTCGCCACCGTGGACTGCGCCGGACGCCGCGCCCTGAACGCCCGCCTGAACGCCCTGGGTGTCCTCGCCGGCTGACCGCGCCAGCCGACCGGGGACGGTTCTCGACGGTCGGGGACGGTTCTGGGCGGTTGATTTTCGAACGGTTGGGGACGGTTCTCAACGGTTGGGGACGGTTCTGGGCGGTTGGTTTTCGAACGGTTGGGGACGGTTCTCGTGTTGTTCAGGTGCTGTCCCGGGTCGTCCGGCCCGTTCTCGGATCGTTCGGGAGCCCTGTTCGTGGGTGTTTCGGGGTGGATCTTGTGGCGGTGTTGAGGTTGTTGGGATGGCGGGTTGAGGTTGGCCGGGCAGAGTTCTTCTTGTGCGGGGGGCACAGCCG
>NZ_JASGDE010000105.1:0-6508 GCF_047607385.1 Micropruina sp. | reverse complement strand
GGCGTCGGCGGCCGCCGCGATGGCCCGGCCGACCGGATGTTCGGAGTCGCGCTCCACCGCCCCGCCCAGGGCGAGCAGTTCGGCCGCGTCCCCGCCGTCGAAGCGCGCCACCTCGTCGACCTGGAATTCGCCGGTGGTCAGGGTCCCGGTCTTGTCCAGCACCACGGTGGTGATCCGGCCGCTGGCCTCGAAGGCGTCCGGCCCCTTCACCACGATGCCGAGCTGGCCGGCGCGTCCGACCCCGACCATCAACGCGGTCGGGGTCGCCAGGCCGAGCGCGCACGGGCAGGCGATGACCAGCACCGACAGCGCCGCACTGAACGCGGACGTGGCCGGGGCACCGGCCAGCAGCCAGCCGACCATGGTGAGCGCGGCGACGATCAGCACCACCGGGACGAAGACGGCGACGACGCGGTCGACCAGGCGCTGCACCCGCGCCTTGCGGGCCTGCGCCTGCTCGGCGAGCTCCGCCATCTGCTCGATCTGGGTGTCGGCGCCGACCCGGTCGACGGACGCCTCGAGCACGCCGCTGAGGTTCACCGTGCCGGCCAGCAGCCGGTCGCCGGCGGAGACGTCCTGGGGCACCGGTTCGCCGGTCATCGTCGAGGTGTCGACGCTGGACCGGCCTGTGGTCACGGTGGCGTCGGCCGGAACGGTCTCGCCCGGCCGGATCACCACGATGTCGCCGGCGTTGAGCGCGGCCAGCGGCACGATCACATCGCGGTCGTCGGATCGCCGCACCCGCGCGGTGGTCGGGGCCAGCGCCCGGATCGCGCGCAGCACGTCGGTGGCGGCGCCGCGCGCCCGGGTCTCGAAGTAGCGGCCGATCAGCAGGAAGGTGGTGACCGCCGAGGCCACCTCCAGGTACAGGGTGTCCGCCCCGGCCGGCGTCGGCCCCCAGCCCAGCCAGTAGCCGGGGGCCTCGCTGCCGCCCAGCAGCAGCGTGACCAGCGCCCACAGGTAGGCGGTGACCACACCCAGCGAGACCAGGGTGTCCATGCTCAGCGTGCGGTGCCGCAGGTTGCGAATGGTGGCCCGATGGAACGGCCAGGCCGCCCAGGCCACCACCGGGGTGGCCAGCGCGACGCAGACCCATTCCCAGCCGGGGAACCGCAGCCACGGGACCAGCGCCAGTGCGATGGTGAGGTTCGACAGCGGAAGGGTGAGCAGGGCGGCCACCAGGATCCGGTACCGGAGCATCCGCAGCCGCGCCTCGTGCTCGGAATCCTGCGCCGCCTCGTCCGCGAGCGGGACCGCCGTGTAGCCGGCCCGGGTGATGGTCTGGATCACCGTCGGCTGGGCGCTCGCCGGCAGGCCGGTGACCACCGCGCGCTCGGTGGCGAAGTTGACCACCGCCTCGGCCCCGTCCAGCTTGTTCAGCGCCCGCTCGATCCGTCCGGCGCAGGCGGCGCAGCTCATCCCGCCGACCGAGACCTCGATCCGCGCCGGGGCCGACTCCGCCGCCGTGCCGTCGACCTCCCCCACGCTCATCGTCAGATCAGTCACGGGACGCCTCCTCGTGGCGCTTGTCGCGTTCGGCCAGTTCGGCCAGCAACGCGTTGTAGGCGGCCAGTTCGCTGTCCCCGTCGCGGCGCGCGGCCCGATCCAGCCGGCGGGCGGTGCGCTGGTCCTCGCTGAACCATTGGGCCAGCAGCGCCATCAGCACGATCAGCATCGGCAGCTCACCGGTGGCCCAAGCGATCTGGCCGCCGACTTGTTCGTCGTGCACCAGGTCGGTCATCCACGGGATGTTGAGCAGGCCGTAGAAGGCGCCGCCGATGGTGCCGCTGGAGGAGATCACCGCGATCGCGAAGAAGGCATGGAACGGCATCGCCGCGAACACCACGGCGAGCCGGGCCACCGCGGGGATGTCGTGCGCCGGACGGTCCACGCCGATCGCCAGCCCGAAGAACAGGCAGCCGATGATCAGGAAGTGGAAGGTCATGAACTGGTGCGCCCAGTGGAAGCGCATGGCGCTGGCGAACAGCAGGGAGAAGTAGAGCACGTAGAAGCCGGCGACGAACACCACCCAGACCAGCAGCGGGTTGAGCAGCCGCTGCAGCCAGCCGGCCCGGGTCAGCGCCA
Organism: Micropruina sp.; assembly: GCF_047607385.1. Classification (GTDB taxonomy): domain Bacteria; phylum Actinomycetota; class Actinomycetes; order Propionibacteriales; family Propionibacteriaceae; genus Micropruina. The sequence continues at coordinate 4,423 of NZ_JASGDE010000105.1, read as the reverse complement.
CCACCGCGTTGCGCAGCGGCGGCAGCGAGCCGCCGGTGGCCGGCAGCACCCGCAGCGCCAGGGTGATCGGCCCGGCCAGCACCAGGAACGGCGGGGCCAGCATGTTCAGGGTCATGTGGGCGCCCATGTGCCAGCTGAAGGTAACCGACGAGTAGGCCCACACCCCGGTCATGCTGACCAGCAGCACGATCACCCAGCCGGTGAGCCAGGACACCAGCCGCAGGGTTGGCCAGCTGTGCCCGTCGCGGCGGAGCCGGTAGACGGCGAAGGAGTAGAGCGCCATCGCCGCGATCGCGACCACGGTGAGCAGCAGGTTCGGGCGTCCGGGAAGCAGGACGGTGGCCAGCGTGGGCGGGTCGGGAACCTCGAAGCCGAGGAAGTTCTGGTTGATGGTCTGCGGCGCGACGAACCTCGGCGGGACCAGTTGGAGCTGGGCCGCCTGGACGCCGGCGATCAGGATGATCCCGGCGCGGGCCAGGGCAAGCGAGCCCGCCGACGGCCGCACGGTGAGGACGGTGACCAGCAGGTAGAGCACGATCAGCACGACCAGCGACCACCCGTAGGCGTTGCCCCACGGACTGGTCCCGGCCATCTCGAAGATGCCGACACCGACCCGCGCCGGGATGACCAGGATCGCGCCGACCACCGCCAGCGCGGCGATCCGGCGGCGCACCGCGGCGTCCATCCGGGGGCCGAGGTCGGCGCCGGCCCAGGCCGCGGCGAACCACGCCGTGCCGGCCAGGGTGAGGATGATCGCGCTGTCGGTGGCCAGATCGTGGTTGGCGCCGACGGACACCTGGGCGGTGACCACGGTGGGCAGGGTGAGTGCGATCGCCAGCACGGTGGAGACGATCGAGACCGACCAGGTTCGCGGCTTCCCGGTGACGATGCCCAGCACCGTCGCCCCGATCGCGACCAGCAGCCAGGCCTGCGCGGTCTGGACCGAGCTCAGGAAGGCCAGCGGATCGCGCAGCACGTAGCCGATCGAGAGACCCGAGGACGCCGCGGCGTTCAGCGGGATCAGCACGATGGCGGTGTTGCGCCAGATCACCGCCGCCCGATGGGTGCGCAGCCAGAGCTGTTCGAGCGCGTCGTCGGACGGCTCCTGACCGGTTCCGGCGGGCTCCGGATCGGCGGTCAGGAGGGCCACCCGCAGCAGGCCCGCGGCGGTCGCCACCGCCGCCGCGCCGGCGATCAGGTAGCCCATCGCGGCGACCACCATGGTGAGCAGGTCGGCGCCTTCGCGCCCCCGCAGCGGCGGCTGCCCGAGCGTCCACAGGGCACCGCCGACGCTGACGATCAGGGCGATCACACCCGCCGTGACCGGGAGGGCGAACTGGCCCCAGCCGGCATCACGCGTTGCCCGCACCGTGCCCACCTCCGTCCGTGCGCTCACCGGCAGCACCCTACGCCAGGCCTCCGACAATCGTAGAGCCGGGGGCCGGCGCGGGGATCAGGGCTTGCAGCCGCCAACTGTCCCGGGCGCGGCTCAGCATCGCCCGGGTGAGCGGCCCGACGTCCAGCCGGAGCAGCACCGCGGCGGGTGCGCCGAGGCCGTGCACGCAGGCGGCCCGGACGGTGAGCGGGGAGACCACCAGCAGCGTCCCGGACGGCCAGCCGGCGGCGTCCAGGACGGCACCGATCCGGGTCAGCTGGGCGGCCAGCGACTCCCCGCCGTGCGGGGCACAGTCGGGGTCGGTCAGCCATTGCCGCAGGCCGTCCGGGTCGGATTCGGCGATCTCGGCGGCGGAGCGGCCGGCCCAGGATCCGAAATCCGGGCCGGCCAGCCCGTCCCCCGCGAGCGGTTCGGAGTCCGGCCCGGCCAACAACGCGGCGGTCTGGGCGCAGGCCGGTTCGGGACCGCAGACCACCTGCCCGCGTCCCCCGCGCCGCAGAACGGGCGGCTCGGGGGCGGCGAGCAGGTCGCCCGCGGCGCCGAAGACTCCGTGCCGGGCACCGACGGTCTCGCCGTGCGCCAGCAGGGTCAGTCGCATCGGCTCAGCCGACGCGGGTCAGCTGGGCCGCGGAGCGCGGACGCCCCTTGACGGCCAGCCGATGGGTGAGTTCGCCGAGCACCACGCCGATCACGCCCCACAGCACGGCCTGGGTGACCACGCTGGCCTGCCGGAACTGGTAGAGCAGGGTGGCCGGGAAGTCCTCGGGCACCTCGTCGTAGCGCGGCATCAGGCCGAGCCCGACCAGCACGATGACCAGGTAGACCCCGACGCCGACCAGTCCGGCGTACCAGCCGCCCAGGTTGGGCTGCAGCCGGCGTCCCAGATAGAGCGCCAAGGCGGCGGCCAGCACCGAGATCGCCAGCATGGCGAAGTACAGGCCGGTGCGGTAGCCGATGGTCTCGCCGTGACCGACGGCGGGCGGGTTCGGCGGATAGATGAGGTAGGGCACCACGTACAGCACGGTGAAGGCCGTGCCCGCGACGGCGAGCGCGGTGGACCGGGCGCTGTGGCGTCCGAACCGGCCGAAGGCGGCACCGGTCATGATGCCGGCCAGCCCGCCCAGGGCGGTGCCCAGCACCAGCATGCCGGTGGCCAGGCCGATGGTGGACTGCAGATCGCGGGGCACCTCGGTGCCCGGATCTTCCTCTTCGGCGGGGGCCGGGGCCTGGGCCTCGGTCTCATGGCTGTGGCCGCCGCCCTCCTCCTCGATGGCGATGGACGCGGCCACCGGTGGTTCCCCGACGACATAGCCGACGACGAAGGCGGCCAGGCCGGCGAGCAAGCCGGCGAGCAGGCCGCGGACCAGGAAATTGCGCAGAGTCAGCATGTCCGGGCCTCAGTGGCAGGGGAAGCCGAGCAGGTGGCGGGCGTCGTGCACCCACTCGTGGACGGCGTTGCCGGAGAATACCGAGGTGGCACCCTGTTCGGCACCCACGAAGTAGACCGCCAACAGGGCGATCAGGAGGGAGAACAGAATCCACGGCCACGATTCGCGAAGCGAGAGGGTGGGCAGTTCCACCGCGGTGGGTTGTGCCGGTACGGCAGCTGAAGTCATGTCAGAAGGCTCCTTTCCGAGCTGATGCGGCTCGTCAGTGATGGCGGCGAGCAGTGGGTCTGACTGGGGCCTCCTCCGCTGGGAGCGGCCCTCACAGTGGCGCAACCGTGCCGGAGTCTCACCGGCTTCCTTGCTGCTCGCCTTGATCAGTATCGTCCTCGCCGCGCGGCGTCGCGGGGGTATCGCGAAACTGCTCCGAAGTTCCGACTGCGGGTCTCGACGATGCCGTGCACAGCGACCCCGTCGTTCCGGCCCGAGATCCCGGATCAAGTCCGGGATGACGTACAAACGAATCCGGGACGACGTGCACAACGAGTCCGGATGACGTGCCCACGTCCGGGACGACGGGTGGCGCTTAGCCTTTGGTGGCCGTCCAGGAGGTGACGGTGCGGGCCGGACGGAAGCCGGTGAAGCGTCCGATCGGCTCGGCGTACTCCAGGCCGATCCGGAGCAGTTCGCCGCCGTGCCGGCGGTAGGCGTCCAGCAGCACCGCGTCGGAGTCGGCGGTGACGCTGTGCGCGACCAGCCGCCCTCCGGTGCGCAGCGCCGCCCAACTCGCGTCCAGGACGCCGGCCTCGACGCCGCCGCCGACGAAGACGGCGTCCGGGGCAGGCAGGTCGGGCAGCACGTCCGCGATCGAGCCGGGCACGATCTGCAGCCGTTCGGCGACCCCGTGCCGTTCGGCGTTGATCGCGATCCGCGCCAGGCGCTCGGGGTTCCGCTCCACCGCCACGGCCCGGTTGGCCGCATCGAGCCGGCACCACTCGATGCCGATCGATCCCGAACCCGCGCCCAGATCCCAGAGCAGTTCGTCCCCGGACGGGGCCAGCCCGGACAGCGCCGCGGCCCGCAGCACCCGCTTGGTCAGCAGGCCGTCGCTGGCGAACTCGTCGTCGGGCAGTCCGGTGGACAGTTGGTCGCTCACTTGGTTGAGGTTAGAGGTTCCGCAGGTAGGGGCGGTCGCGTTGAGCGTCGTTCCAGTGCGTGCCTGAGTGCCGCCGACGAGCGAAGTCGTGGCGGAGCCACGTCGAGTGAGGACAAGGTGCTCAGGTGCGTGCTGGGGCGGCGCTCAACCGATCGTGCCTACCTGCGGAACCTCTGGGTTCCGCAGGTAGGGGCGGTCGCGTTGGGCGTCGTTCCGGTGCGTGCCTAGTGGGCACGTTCGTAGGTTCGTTGGCGTTGGCGCAGCGGCTGCCGAGCGGCTCCTGACCAGGCCACCAACTGTGGAACCGGTTTCTGGTGGTTACGGCGACCGGTACCGGCGCCGCTGGCTGCTCGAACCGGTTTCTGGTGGCTACCGATACCCCCTGGGGGTTACCCACACCCACCAGAAAGTGGTTCGAGCAGAGACAGCGAGCCGACACCAGTCCAATAACCACCACAAGCTGGTTCCAGCACCTCACCAGCGCCG
>NZ_JASGDE010000104.1:0-52112 GCF_047607385.1 Micropruina sp. | reverse complement strand
GCACCCCGTGCACCGCGAGGGCCGGTCGGGCCGCGGACGCCCTGGACGCCGCGCGGCCCGCGTTCTCCGCGCTCCCCACGATGGCCACGCGGCCCTGTGGAGCCTCTGGCGCCGGCCGGTCCGGCCTGGCCCTTGGTTCCGGGCGTCCCAGGCTGTCCTGCGGGTCCTGGTGGCCCGGCAGGGCCGGTTGCGCCGGCGATGGTGGCGGCGATCTCGGCGCGGTAGCCGGACACGCCGACAAGGGTGACCGCGTTCGCGACGGTGGCGATCAGCACGAGGGCCAGCACGGCGGCGGTAAGGCGGTTGGTCATGACCAGCGCTCCCGGACGCCGGCCATGCGGCGCGACGCCAGCTGGTCGAGGTCGACGCGGAGATCGTCGGGCAGCGCTTCCCACGCGGAGGCTTCGCCGTCGCGGCAGTCCTTGAGCCAGCGGCGGAGTTCGCGGGCGAGCCGGATCGCTTCGATCATCGGGAAGCCCTGCGCCCGGTAGTAGGCGAGGGCCGCGACGAACGTGGCCGCCGACGTCGAGACGGTGGCGATCGCCGCGGCGACGACCTCGACCATGGCCGATCAGTTCTTCCGGATGGCGCGCACCATCCAGCCGTAGTGATCGCTCAGCGTGCCGGGGTCCAGCAGCGTGCTTTCGGTGGGACGGATCGAGCCGCGGAACCAGACGGCGTCCAGCTTGCCGGTCGCGCCGCCGCGCAGCGTGTCCACCGCCTCGGTGAGCCGACGGAACCCGAGCTGCTCCATCACCGAGTCGTGCAGCGCGGTGTTGAAGTCCCCGCCGACGATGGTCGGGACGGTGGGCCGGGCGACGGCCTTGAGTATCGCCCTCAGGTCGCCCAGCTTGCCCTCGACCTTCTCGGCGTCCGACCAGCCTGCCGGGTAGGAGGCGTTCGGCGGGACGTGCAGGCTCACCACGTCCAGCTCCAGGTCCGAACCCTTGAGGTCGGCCAGGGTGGCCCGCACAGCGCCGTGGTAGGTGGTGCGGACGTTCACCTGCGCCTGGCCGCGCTTGGCCCACAGCCGGGCGTCCCACCACAGCGAGACGTAGCCGGTCGCGATGCGCTCCCACGGGCGGAAGGGCGTGCTGCGGGCGAGTGCAGCGATCCGCTCGCCGGATGTCTCGCACAGCAGCATCAGGGACGGCTTCTGCTTTGCCAGCCACGCCGGCCAGGCGGGCGCGTCGTCCGGCACGCCGGCGGTGTTGGTGTTCCAGCGCTGCGCCAGCGTGTTGACCTGGACGAGGCGGAGCCCGCGCTCCGTGGGCGCCGGCTGCGGCTTGAGGATCGGCCAGGTCTTGGCGCCGATCACGCCGTCGACGGCGGACGCTGGGAACCCGGCGGCGCGCTGAGCGGCCTCGACCGCGGCCTCGGTCTTCGAGCCGAACACCCCATCGGCGGTGACGCCGAGCAGCCGCTGAGCGTCAGCGACGGCGAACTTGGCGGTGGAGCCGACCCGGAGCGCCCGGGCCTTGTCCCGAGCGCTGTCGTACTGCCAGTGCCACCGCTCGGACGGGACGGTGCGTCGCCACCCGTAGTCGTTGGCGCGGCAGTACTCGGCCCGGCCGATCTCGCGGGGGCTCTTACCTCCGTCAGTGCCCTGCGCGAGCCAGCTGTGCGCCCCGCTGGGCGCGTACTTCCCGCCGGTGGTGGTGTGGGCGTCCATCGCGACGCCCATGATGTGCGGAGCGGTCCTGGACGGCTTGGCGGCCACCGGTCCGCGGCCGGCCCGGTAGGCGTCATAGAGCGCCTGCTGCTGCGCCATGGTGCGGCTGTAGACGTCGATGCCGCCGGCGGGCATGCCGGCGGCCAGCATGCGACCGTAGGACGCGGCGGCGTCAGAGCGGAGCTTCCCACCAGGGACGGGGACGAGGGTCACAGCACCCTCCGCACGAAGAACGACGCCGGAGACTGGTCGCCACGGATGCTCGCCGCCGACGTGCAGTAGCAGCGTGGCCTGAGCGTTTGCCCGGCCGTCAGCTGGACCTCGGTGGCGACGCACATCTGGCTGTACCCGGACGCCGGGCCCTCGACGCGGGCCAGGAGCGCGCCGGCGTCGCCTTCGATGAAGATGAGGCGCCGGGTCGAGTCGGACCCGAACGAAACCGTCAGTCCCACCGTGTACAGGCCGGCCTGCCCGGCCGGCACGGTGAAGATGCCGGTGGACGCGTTCCACCCGCTGCCGACGTTGTACTGCTCGGTCCATCCGTTGATCGTCGAGTCGCCGGAGCTCATCGCCTTGTTCGTCGTGATGACGCCGCGGCATCGGGGCAGGTCGGACGGTTCCGGGTCGGGCGGGTCGACCGGGTTGAGCAGCGACTGGATGTCGTCGTCGAGGTCGTTGAGGTGCTCCCAGATGCGGGTGTGGCTGCTGGGTGAGAATCGGGTGCTCATCGTTGGTCTCTCCATTTCGCTGTGACTCGCAGGCCTGGACCGTCGAGTCGCATGTAGTTGCTGGTGCCGACGATCCCGATGCCGCCGGCGGCGCCGCTGTTGAAGTCGTCCAGCCACGACGTCGGCACGGTCCACGACTCGACAGACCCGGGCCCGCCGAGCAACGGCCCGGATGCGGTGTCCCGCACGGTCGGCCACCCGGACGGCTTCGACGTGCCGGCCAGCAGCGCCATGGTGGGCCGCTGCTGGCTGTACGAGCCGTAGGTGAGGCGTTCGCAGCGGACCTTCATGCTGGTGATCGACCCGGGCAGGCTCTTCAGCTTCTTGCCGTAGAACGCTGCACCGCGCGACATGCCCCAACTGGACGGGCCCTGGATCATGTGGCTGGTGTCGCCGCGCCACTTCCCGTCGCGCCATGTGCCCGACCAGGTCGGTGGGATGGTGTCGGTGCCGGTCACGATCTGCGCCGTCTCGGGCGAGTCTTCCTCGGGTGCGGGCGGCGCGATGATCGGCCCGGGCGCGGTGCCGAGCAGAGCGACCGCCCACAGCTGCCGGTCCTGCTCCAGCAGCAGCAGCCAGTCACCGGCGACCGCGACTGACCCGATCTGCCGATCCACCGACGCCCAGTCGAGATCCGTTTTCCCCTCGCGGCGGACCTGGATCAGCCCAGCGGCCGCGACACCTTGCGCCTGCCCCTTCGTGGCCCTCACAGCAGCGCCACATTCGTTGTCGTCGCTGTCCGGGTGAGCGCCAGGTTCGTGATCCGGGCCAGGCCGTCGACGCCGTAGCGGGCGGAGCGGACGTGCACCACGTCACCGACTTCGAGCCGCGGGTCGGGCAGTGACACCACCCCGAACCGGAGGGTTTGCTGCACGGCACGGCGGGTCATCCGCTCAGCGATCGCCCGCAGCTTCACCCGGTCGGACGGGTTCAGCGGGGACGCGAAGAATGCCGGGTTGTACCCGTAGGGGCCTCCCCACTTCATCGGCCCGTCCGGCATCGTCCACACCTCGGTGATCGGCTCGACGTCGCCGTCCGGGACGGTGGACACGACATACCCGTTGGGTGGGTCTTCGTCGGTGTCGCCGTCCGGGTCGAGTTCGACGAGGGTGCCGCCGGCACCGTCAACCAGCTGCGCAACCGCCGGCCCGGGCGCGGTGTCGTTCCACGGTGGCAGCACGACCGCGGTCGCGGAGTCATCGATGACCAGCCGCGCCGGCCGGGACTCGATGATCTCCCACACCGCGGCGAGCCGGTCCTCCTCCCACGTCGTGACCGGCTGCACCGCATCAGCTGGTGCGGCGTCGAAGTCGACAGGCAGGATGCCGCGCAGCAGATCTGCCAGGACAGCACGCCACGTCTGCCCGGTCTTGCTCTGCAGCGGCCTGGTGAACCGGGCCCGCTCGACGTCGCGGAGCAAACCGATCCCGGTGCAGCGGATCACGGCACCTTCCCGGACCGGCCGCGCCGCCCGATACCAGCCCCACGTCACCAGCTGGTCGCCGTACCCGACCCGCACCCGGAACCGTTGCCCCACAGCCGCCAGCGGATGATCGGGCGCGACGGGCCGCCACTGGTCGAGGGCCGGCACGGAGAACTCGACGGTGCCCGGCACCGTCACCCCGTAGGTGTCGGTCACCTTCCACGACCCGGCCACGACCGGGATGACGCCCAGCAGGTTCTCACCGAGCCAGCTGGTGATCTCGATCGTGAGGATCCCGCCGGCCCGGATCTGCGCATCGGTCCATTCGGTGTCGCGCATCAGATGCCCCCGGACAGGTCGGTGGCGGCGATCTCGCCGAGCGTGGCCCACATGGTGGCGATGTCGGCCAGGACACCAGGTGCGGCCTCGTGGAGATCTTCGAGGGTGTCGCCGGTCGCCTGATCGCCCGGGCGGGGCGGGCCAGGCAGGTAGATGCACTCCGACCACAGGTGCAGCCGAGCCACGTCGATCGGACGCTTCACCAGCCGTGCCGGGGTCAGGTCCCCGGTCGGCTGAATCCACCGGTCCGGATGGACGCCGCACGAGCAGCGCAGCAGCATCGGCTGCCCCGACAACGCGAGCGCCGCGACCGTCTCGGCCTGGTCGTCGGTGACGGTGAGCAGCTGCAGCTGCCCGTAGTAGCCGGTCGGGACGTCCCCGACCGCGACCGGCTGCTTGTCGCCTTCGATGGTGACGACCTGCATCCTGGACCGGACCGTGAGTTCGTCGTCGACGTCAACGACGCGCAGCATCGTCTCAACACCGGCCCACGGGTCCGACAGCACCGGCAGCGGCGACGTCAGGGTCAGCGGCGCGGTGGCTGCCTCGCTGCCGTCTGCGAGCACCACCACCCACGACTGGGGCCGGTTCAGGCGGCACTCGGCGTCAATGATCACCGTCGAGGTGGCCGGTATCCCGATCGCGCCGAGCACCGGCGCCCGGTCGCTGCCGTCCTGCCGGTACACGTCCATCGTTTCGCCCGGCTCGGCGTCCGCCACGGTGATCACGATCCGGGCCGTCATGTCGGTCGCCGTCACCGCGCTGATCGTCGCCGTCGTCACAATGTCACCCCCACGAGACGCCGCGGCCGCGGATCCGCGGCCCGCACCTCATTGATGAGCCGGGCCAGGTCGTCACGCGTGATCATCCGGGCCAGCAGCTGCCGCAGCAGGTCCACGATCTCGCCCGAGTCCGTCGCACCGCCGCCGTCGACCCCGCCATCGGCGAACGGGACGACACCGAGCCGCCGGCCCGTCTCCCACCAGATCGACCGCGACCGGGCACGCTTCGACGACGCCAACGGAATGTACGCCTCGCCGCCGGTTTCGTCCTCGGCCCACACCCGCCACGCACCGGCCGGCGCGATCTGCGCACGGTGCTGCTCCCGGCCAAACCCGCCGCTATTCATGAAAATCGCACCGTCTGCGACGGCTCGCATCACGAACTTGTTGCCCTTGATCGAGACCGTGCCGGCTGTCGAATTGATCGATGCCTGGATGCGGACCCGCTTGTCCTTCAACGCGGCGATCTGCTTCCGCAGACGCTCAACCTCTTTGGTGTCGCCCTTCGCTTTCGCCGTGACGACTTTCCCCTTGAGCGACTTGATCTGCTTGTCGAGCGCCTGGACTTGTTTCCGCGACTTCCCGGTGTCGACTTTCGGGTCTGGGATCGCCTTGATTCCGTCAGCGGCTTGCCGGGCGCTGGCCGCGATGCCGCGCAGCCCGGCAGCGGCAGTCTTCGCCCAGCCGAATCCGGGTACGTTGCCGAGCGCGTCGAGGAACCCGGCGACACCATCGATCACCCAGGCGAAGCCGCGCACGATCGCCTGGATCGCCGGCCGGAGCGCGTTGTTCCACAGCCACCGCCCAGCAGCACCCACCGCGGCGAACGCGGTGTCGCAGACGGCCCGGAACTCGTCGCTGGTGTTGTACGCGACGACCAGCGCAGCGACAAGGGCGGCGATCCCGGTGATGATCAGCCCGATCGGGTTCGCTCGCGCCACCACGTTGAACGCGGCCTGCACCACCGTCCACGCCTTCGTCGCTTTCGCCGCACCGGACACGTACTTGACGAATCCGCCGGCCGCGGCCGCCTTCTGCGCAACCGAGATTGCGGTGAAGCCGCCCGCGAGGGTGGTGAGCCCGGCACCCAGCCCGAGCAGCTGCCCCTTATTGTCCGACACCCATTTCGTGAACTCGCCCGCCTTCGCAACCCAGTCGGTGAATCCGTTGATGATGTCTATCAGGGTCGGCTTGATCGCGGTGATCGCATCCGACAGCTGCCCGGTGATCGTCGCTTCCAGGTTTCCGAGCGCACCCTCGAACGTCTTCGTCGATTTCGCTGCTTCCTTCGCGACCGGCTTGTTGCCCAGCTGCGTGATCGCCTTGTTGAACTCGGCGGCGGTGATTTTTCCCTTGGCCATGGCGTCGCGGAAGTTGCCGGTGTAGGCGCCGTTCTTCTTGAGCTGGGTCTGCAGGACACCGGAGGCGCCGGGGATCGCGTCGGCGAGCTGGTTCCAGTTCTCGGTGGTGAGCTTCCCGGCGCCGGCGGTCTGGGTGAGCATCATCGCGACCGACTTGAACGTGTCGGCGTTGCCGCCGGCGACGGCGTTGAGGTTGCCGGCCGCCTCGGTCAGCCCGGAGTAGTCCTTGATGCCGTTCGCCGCCAACTGCGCCGTGGTCGACTGGATGGTGGCCAGGTCGTACACGGTCGCGTCGGCGTACGCGCGGGCCCGTTTCGTGGCCTCGTCGATCGCTCCCGACTTGAGACCGGCGAACGACAGGGTCTGCTTGAACTTGTCGGTGGCGTCGGTCGCGACCGCGGCCTCACCGGCGAACGTGACGAGGCTGTCGACGGCCCGGGTCGCCATCGTTGAGGCGAAGTTCCCGATCGCCGACCCGATCGCCGACCACACCGCGGTCTGGCGCTTGCTGGCCTTCTCCGACACGCCGGTGACGGTGTCGGCTGACCGCTTGAGGGACGGGTCGACCACGCCTTTCCAGCGGGCGACGAGGGTCCGTTCGCCGGCCATCAGACGCCACCCGACCATTCGCGCTCGACAGCCCGCAAAGCGGTCTCCCAGCGCTTCATCATCCGTTCCTGGTCGCGGCGCAGGGTTGGGAAGAACCAGTAGCCGGAGGTACCGCGGTGGGGCCGGAACTGCTTCGTGGTGGGCCGGCCCTGGCCGCCGAACTCGGCACCGAAGAACAGCTGACCTGTGGTCGCCCCGCCGGACACACCCGACCGTCCGGCGCCGCCGGCAGCGACCGCCGGGACCCGGTCACGCCGGGCCCGGATCGACCCCACCACAGCCGCCGACTGCGGCGACGAACCGGCCGCGGCGGCACGGATCGACGCGGCCTCGTCGGTGGCGATCAGCATCGCCGACTGGCGTAGCTCGTTCTGCGCCGTCTTCGGTAGCCGGGAAGCGACGCGCAGCAACTCCCGCAGGCCTTCGACCTCGACACCGATCAGGACCGGCATGGCGCGTCACCTCCCTCGCTGCTGCTGCTTGCGTTGTTCGTTGATGAGTTCCATCGCTGTGCGGATCGCGGCCGGGTCTTCGGCTGCCCACACGCTGGGCGCGATCCCGGTCGCGACCGCCAGCGACACGATCAGCCGGCCTACAGAGCCGGCCGGGTAGGGCCCTCCTCGGCGTCTTCGGCGTCCTCGTCGGTGTCGATGTGGAAGTCGGCGACGGTGTCGGCCCAGTGCTCGAAGTTCGTGTCGGTGCAGCGCTGCTCACGCCGCAGCCCGCGCCACGCCGTCCACAGCATCGACGTCGCGCCGATGTTGTCCTGGAACTGGAGCTTGTGCAGCCGCTCCCACGCCATCGAGTCGCCGGGGATCGTCTGAATCTCCTCGGAGGTGCCGTCGAGGAACTCGACCCGGAACCGGTTCGCGAGCCCGGACGCCACCCACTTGTTCGCCATCAGGGGCCTGCCGGGGTCTTGACGGGCTGACCGGTGACGGGCAGCTGCACCGTCTCCTCGGAGAAGTTGCCGACCTCACCACCGACCGGGCCGGGCACCAGCTGCACCGTGCCGGACCACGAGTCGCCGCCGGCGATCGGCCGGAACGTGAACGGCAACTCCTCGCCGGAGTTCTCCAGCAGGAACTCGGCCAGCGGCTCGATCGTCGGCAGCGTCCCGTTGTCCTCACCGACCAGGTAGCCGATCTCCAACGTCCACTCGGGATCGTCGACGGCGGCGTACTGCCCGGTCGGGCACGCCGTCTTCGTGCGCTGCACGTTCGTTTCTGGGGTGAGCTTCACGCTCCGGACCTGGCACTTGAAGTTCGGCCCGGTGGCCGCATCCCCCAAGATCAGGTCGATGTCTCGCATCACGTAGGGACGGAATCCCATGGTTCGGCCTCCTTAGCCGTAGATCTCGATCGTGATTTCTTGGGCCGGGTATCCCAGGCCCGCAACGGTGAGCGTCCCGAAGTCCGCCCGTGGCATCGCGACCCGCGCCACACCAGCCGGCCAGTCGCCTTCGTCGATCCACGCGTTCAGCGCGGACACGACCATCGGCCAGGTGTCCTCCAGTAGCTGCTGGGTCGCCGTCTCGTCGATCCCGGACCGCTCCACCGCGACAGCGACACCGAGCGTCCACCGGTCCATGCACGGCCCGACCTCGAACTCGACGCCCGGCTGCCCGATGACCACAGCCGGGCTGTTGAACGTGCCGTCGACACCACGCGCGTAGACGGTGACGTCACCGGGGAGCGTGTCGGTGAACAGCTCGGCCAGGGCGTCCCGGACGGCTGCGATGTCGAGCGGGCCGCTCATCCGAACACCACCGGACGCCACGGAGCTTCGAGCCGCTCGATGTCGCGGTCGACCGACGAGACCCGCATCATGCCCAGGTCACCCATGCCGACCAGACCGTCCGGGCTGTTGGCGCGCGCCATGTAGCGGCCGGTGCGCAAGATGACGGCCTGCACCAGGTCGTCCGGGGCCGGGATCGGGTCGCCGTCGCTGTCGGCGTAGGGCCAGCGGCACCGCTTCCTGGTTGCGGCCTCCGCGGCCTTGTAGGCGGCGACGAACCGTGGCGCGGTGGCCGGCGTCTTGAGGACGTCGGCCACCGCGGCCGCGGTTGTCACGTTCGGCTGCGCCATCGCGGTTTAGGCGACGGTGACCTTGGTGAACGCGGTCGCGTCGAGGTTGCCCCACGCGGCGTAGCCGCCGTACGCGACCTGCACACCCAGGTACTTCGGCTCGATCGCCGACAACAGCCCGATGCGCTCCTCGTAGAACTCGAACAGCGTCCGCCGACCCACGATCAGGGTGCCGGTCGGCAGACCGGGCGCCATGATCCGCGGCACGTCCAGCAGCGAACCGGCGAACCCGGTCGGGGTCGCCGACCCGGACGGGATCTGGCTGTTGTTGGTGGCCCGGACGGCGTCGATGACGGCGCCCAGCTGGCCCCACATGTCGATCGATGCCCAGATGCAGTCCGGGAGCCGGCGGGCCCGGGCCCGCTTGGTGCCGTTCGCGGTCGCCGACTTCACCGCCGCCTCGTACAGCGCCTTGATCCACGCCTTCAGGTCGTCCTCGTCGGCGGTGGCCAGCGTCACCGACTGGGTGACGCCGGTGCCGAACGCGGCGGCGACGATGTCCTCGGTCTCCTCGCCGTACTCGAACTGCAGGTCCTCGATCAGCGCATTCCAGGCGCTGGGTGAGGTCCAGTCGATGTCCTGCCGGGACACGTTCAGCGCACCACCGAAGGTCCGCTTGTTGAACGGGATGCCCTCGACCTTGAACTCGCCCATGACGAGTTCGCCCTTCTCGTTCAGCTGCTCCTGCACGGAGGTCGACTGGGTGACGTGGGGACGTTCGAACGTCTTGCCCGGGATCGACGCCAGCTCCTTGATGCCGACGGACGCGATGAACGGGCGGGTGCCGTCCAGCTCGGTGAGGATCTGGCCGACGATCGGCTCGGGCAGCAGACCGGGCGTGTCGGCCGTGGTCTGGTGCGCACCGGGCGGCACGTCGTTGACCGCCCGGTTCAGGGCGGCCCCGACGCGCTGCGCGGCGTCCGGGTCGGGCTGCCGGTTCTGGTACGGGTCGCCGATCGCGCGGAGGTGGTCGACGACGAAGTGGCCGGCGGAGCGGTACTCCTGCCGGCGCGGCTGCACACCGAGCCGCTGACCGCCGCCGGCGGCTGCGCGGGCCTCGGTGTCGACGGTCGGCTGGATCGCGGCCGCGGACGAGGCGTGCGCGGCACGCACCATCTCGAACTCCTCCAGCGGCGTGATCTGCGCGTCGAGTTCGGTGATCCGCTGCCGTGCAGCTTCGAGGTTCGACCGCTCAGCGTCGACCAGGTCGCGGTTCTCCTCCGCGACCCGCGACAGCAGCTGGTCGATGAACGTGGTCTGGGCCTCACGCTGCTCCAGCAGACGGGCGAGGACGGGATTCATGACGATGGGCCACCTTTCGAGGCAATGAGGGTTGCCTCGCGTGGTGGCCCATCCCGGAATCCCAGCTGGTGGCCCGTGGTGCTACTCCGGGCTGGGTTCCTTCGTCTCCGGCGCGAGTTGTTTCGCGGCCATGGTAGCCCGCTTGCGCGCCGGCCGGCGCCGCTTCGGCTTCTCCTCGGCGCGCCGCTCGATGTCCGGGACGGCCGGCACCGGATCAGCGACCGTCGTCCGGTACCCGTCACCGAGCACCGCGAGCCGCTCCCGGAGGCTGCTCATCGCTGCCCCCGGGCGTCCACAGCAGCCCGCACGAAGCAGTCCTTGGCCTCTAGCAGCTTCCGCAGGCCAGCACTCAGTTCGGGGCTGTCAGGCAGCCGGTCAGCCATGTCGTGGGCGAGCAGCGCGAGCGGTTCGGAGACCTGCTGCAGGTCGTCGGGCAGATGATCGAACGCGAACCAGCGCAGCGTCGGGTCGGCGTCCCGGCCGCTCATCGCTTCACGCTTTCGAGGTAGTTCCGCCAGGCTTCGACGCCGGGCGCGGTGCGACCCTCACGGACCTTCTTGGCTTCCCGGGTGCGGACCAAGGACACCTGCGCACCGGCGAACGCCGGCGTCGGTGTCAGGGAGACCTCCAGCAGCCGGCCTTCGAGGCGGGTGACCTGGTCCATGTGCTCGGGGCCCAGGTCCGGGTCCCAGTCCTCCCAGTCGACGAACTCCCACTCGGAGCGGATCGGGACGAACCCGACGCTCATGCCGGTCAACATGCCCTTCTCGGCGAGATCAGCGGCCCGTTCCGCTTCGGTGCTGCCGTCGAGCCGCCATACTCCGTCGAGGCCGGCGCTGGTCTCGGTCCACTGCTCGGACACACCGACGGGCCAGGTCCGGTTGTCGTGCCACAGCAGCAGCGGCAGCCCTTTCGCGGCTTCGGCGATCGACCGCTCGAACACGCCGAGCGCCATCTGCTCGACGAACCAGCCGATGTTCGCCCACTCGCCGTACGGGACGGCGCGGCCTTCGAGCCACCGGCCGGACGCCGACACCTCGGCGTCGCGCAGTTGTAGCCCTACCTGGTTGGTGCGGACCTCTGGGGCCCTCAATGTGACGGTCACGCCGCTGCCTCCTTCTCGTCGTCGGGCACGTCGTCGTCGGTTGCTTCGGTGGTGGCCGGGGCGGCGCCGGCGAGGGCGGCAGGGACCGGTTTCGGCTTGAGTTCGTCCGGGACGTCGGCGCTGAATCCGAGCAGCACGCGGCCCTCGGACTGGGTGATGATCTTCGCCGTGATCGCCTTCGACACCCAGGCGACCGCGGTCGACATGTCGTCAGCGAGCACCTCGCGGCGGAAGAACGTGACCCGGCGTCCGCGCGGCAACCAGGCCTGCGACCATGCGCCCTCGAAGTCGGCCAGGATCGGGGATACCGTCTGCCGCAGCAGGTTGAGGTACATCGGGCCCGGCGACTTGTAGGTGTAGCTGCCGGCGCCGGCACCCACCCAGTAGCCGTCGATGTTCAGCATGTTCGCGGCGTCCTTGAGGCTGGCCTCGCGGGCCTGCACCATCTGCGCATCGTTGGGTGACCAGGACAGCGGCGTGACGACCGTCCCGGCCGGCAGGATCGCCGGACGCCGCACAGGCCCGGAGTACTTCTCCACCCACCGCTCAGCGGCCTTGTCGGCCTCGTCCTGGTCCAGGTCCGGGTTCGGCGCGATCACCGCCACGGACGGCACCGCCGCCTCCCGCAGGATGGTCCGCTGGTAGGTGTCCTGCTCGTTGATCAGCCGCAGCGGAAGCATGTACTGCTCCAGCACCCCGATCCCACGGACCGGGTTGAACGGGTCAGCGCCGCGCCGCACATGCACGACGTCGGCGGTGTTCAGATGCTGCCCGTTCACCCAGTAGTCGACCCGGCCGTCCGGCTGCTGGGTGACCAGCACCCACTGCGCCGGCACCCACACCACCGCTGCCGGCCACCCTTCGGCGTCCCGCGCCGTCACCAGGCACACGGCGTTGCCGTGCACCAGGTAGTCCTCGACCTGCAACCCGACGAACCAGGACCGGGGACGGTCCGGGTCGGGCGCGTCGAGCAGCCGCGGCCGCGGCAGGATCGTGTCGCCGCGCATGTCCTCCAGCGGCATCTGCGCCGACATGCCACCGATCAACGCCAGAGCCCGACCCACCGCCGGGATCGCCTTCAACCGGGCCGCGGTCATGCCGCCGTAGACGTCCCAGTTGGAGCCTGCGGACGGGAAAATCACATGGTTCCACGGCTGGCTCACACCCGGACCCGGGGCCACCTCCCACACGATCGTTTCCCCTCCCCTCTCAGAACACCCGGAACGGCCGCCGGGGTGCCGGCGGTGCGGGGACCTTGTCGACGCACCACAGCGCGACCGCTGCAGCGTTCAGCATGCTGATCGGCTCGGTGCCGGTGCGGACGAACACGTTCCCGGCACGCCACCGGGTGACGCCGGCGGCCAGCACCGCGGCTTCGATAGAACCGTCCGGGTCCTGCACCCGGACACCGACCTGCTCGGGCGGATGCTGCTGCTCGATCGACGACTTGAGCCGGCCGCACGCCGCGGCGAGATCAGCCGATCCGAGCCTGAGCAGGTCGATGCCCAGCTCGGTCAGGTACGGCTCGATCTCGTCGGCGACGTCACGCGCCGGCCCTGTCGCGACAACCGCGACCAGCCCGACCGGCGACGACTGCGCCAGCTCGACCAGCCGCGGACCCGACCAGCGCACGCCCGGACGCCGCTCGACGGCCTCGATCTGCGCGACACCGTCCCCCAGCCGGACACCAGCAGCGATGGACGCCTCCAGCCCGTCCGGGTCGAGCTCGACAACCAGCGCCACCCGCGCGTCGACCGGTATCTGCTCGGATGCGGCAGCGGCCTGCAGCTTCCCGATGTCGATCACGGCGTCGTGGCCGCCGGTGTGGTCGTCGTGGCCGCCGTAGTGCCGCAGGAACCGGGTCCGGCCCTTGCCGAGTTCCTGCGCCAGGAACGACATGCGCAGACCGCGACCGCCGCCGCGCGGGTGCATCGCCATCACCGCATCGAGCAGCTGGCGATCGCTGAGCTCGTCGACCGGCACCCCGGCGATCGTGTCCGGCAGCGCCCACTCGAACATCGCCAGACCGAGCCGGTTCCCTCGCACGACAGCTTCCCGGCCACGCACCCGTTCCCGCTTCAACGCCGACGACCGCAGCACACCGGCGGCGGACATCTTCACGCTCTGGCCGTCCGTCACCGACCAGGCCGGCCGGAACCCGTCCTCGAGTGCCGCCAGCTCGGCAGTCGTGAGCGTCCACAGCTCGTCGATGGTGACCAGCGCCGGCTCTTCGCCGTGCATCGCCTCGTCGTTCGGCGCGACCGGCAGATACACGCTCCCGGTCGCCGGCCACCGAAGCTCCTCGTGCGCAATCGACACCTTGCGCCGCACCAGCTGATCGAGCGCCGGCAGCAGCACATCGGTGGTGTCGCGCCAGCGCCGCACCGCGGCATCCCGCGACTGAGCCATCGCCCACGCCGTCGCCTTCACCGCACCGCCGCACACCCTGGCCACCATCGGCTGCACGACCACCGTCTTGCCCGACCGGCGCGGCATCAGCACCAGGCCGTCGTCGTAGGCCCAGCGACCCGGCTCCGGGTCACCGGCAGCCTCCGACTGGACCTCGCCGAGCACGTCGACCACGTACCGCTGGTGCGGCATCAGCGGCCTGCCGAGCGCCTCCGCAGCTGCGGAGACCACCGGCCCGAACGTGGGCCGCTCAGCCGTCCGCGACGTCGCGAACAACGGGGCCGGACCCCAGGACGCCCGCCAATCCACCGGCGTCCCCACCGACTCCCGAACCTCCGGAAGCACCATCGCCGACGTCACGCTGACCACCGTCCAGACGCTGCAGCAGCCGCTCCAACCGATCCACCGCGGCCAGGAACTCGCGCCCCTCGCCGGCCGCTGACGCCCGGTCGGCCATCGCCGCGACCCGCACCGCGACCTCCGCCAACACCGCCCGCGATCCGCCCGAATCCAGCGCTTCCCCGACCGCATTCCGCGTCGCCTTCGCGACCCGGCCACGACCCGACGAGAACCCGGCCAAACCGACCACCTCCCGATAGTTCAAGCTTCAACGGAGAGAGATTCCGGAGCGGGCTCGGGTCTCCGGAGGGGGCCGGTTCGGGGAAAAAACGGCCGGTTTTTGGCGTTGTCAGGCGGGCTTTGTTGCTGGTGGGGTGGGGGGTGGTGGGGGTGCCGGCGGGGGTTGTCCATCGGGTTGAGCGTGGCGCTGGCTGGGCGGCGAGGGCGTGGCGTAGCTGGCCGCCGGCGGACTCGTTGCAGCGGCCGTGCTCGGGCGCCAGGTCGTGGGCGTGGTGGCCGTGGGTGGCGACGGGCATCGTGTCGGGGTGGCCGAGCTGCCAGCGCTGGTCGGGGTGGATGGGTTGGCCGCATCGGCGGCATGTGACGGGTGTGCCGGCGGCGTGCTGGCTGGCGATGGCGTCAGCCCAGGCGGCGCGGAGTTTGCGCCATTGCCTGCCACCTCGTCGCATTTCGGGTTGTGCCTTTCGGGTCGGTGTGTCGGTTGACAGCGTACGGGATTGTCTTCACAGGTCGACGATTCCGCGCGGGTTGGTGAGCGTTATCCGGGTGACTTCGATTCCGCCGATGGCGACGAAGCGTTGGATTCGGTAGCTGTCGCCGGCCCAGAGTTCGCCGTCGATGTCGATCTCGACGCGGGTTCGGGGTGCGGGTTGGTAGCTGGCTGGGTGGCCGATGGGTCGGTGCGGCATGGCTGGTCCTGGTCGTCGGTGTGGTCGGGTCGGGCGGCTCGGATGCTGGCCCGGATGGTGGCCATGTGGCCGGCGACTCGGTCGCGGGACGCGGCGACGGAGCGGGCATGGTCGGCGCAGTCGGGGCAGTCGCGTGGCTGGTGCCGGTGGTACGGGCAACCCCTTGTCGGCTGCGGTTCGTAGGCGCCGCGCACCTTGCCGGTGAGGTGATCGAGGGCCTGCCAATGCTCGCCGTCGCGGCGGATCAGGTCGGGTGAGTGCTGGTCGGTGCGCATGATCGCGGCGTACAGCACGCCAGCGGCGAGTTCGTCGAGCGGCCGGCCGGCTTGGTCGCGGATGGCCGAGAGGATTCCTCGGGTGTCCCACTGGGGTCGAATGGCGTTGGCCAGCGCGGCGAGGGCTCGTTCAGCTTGGGTGCGGCTGGGTGCGGTCATCGGTAAATCTCCCGGCATGGCATTTCCACAATGCGCGCGCGTTGACTTCCGCAACGATGCCATGCCGTCGTAACCACAAGCTTTTCCTTGGGTCGGGTCGGGTCGGGACGGGACGGGGTACTGTGAATAACGCGTGACCCAAGAGTGACGTAGCGGCCCAGTTCTCGACGTGCGTAACGCGTTACTGAGTGCGTCATCTTTCCTCCCCGTTCGCGCGTGACATACGGCGTTCGCGGAACCGTTGCTGACGAATCCGCGCAGCCTCCCTCTCCCGCTCGACCTCCTCGGCGGTCGGGTTGTAGTCGAGGTAGTCGTGGAACCGCCAACCCGGCTCCGTCAGGTCCGCACCGTCCGGTAGGCAGTCACAGGCCAGGCCCGGCTCGTTGACGTGCCACAGGCCGGCCGACACCAGCCGAGCGGCGAGCGCCTTCCCCTTCGGCCAGCTGGTGACGTAGTGGACGGGAACGAACCCGTCGAGCTTGTAGCCGCTGCTGTACGGGCCAGCAACCGCCCACAAGCCCATCGCCTCCAGCTGCGCCTTACGCGCCTTCGGGTGGCTGTGTAGTTGGTCGTCCGACTTGAACCAGGCCATGACGGCTAGTCCTCCCTGTGGGTGGTTGAAGGTTGAGCGATGAGCGCCATCAGCTGTTCGCCAAGGTGTTGGGTGTAGGCCGGCGGGATCGCGAGGTTGATCTCGCGTCGGATCATCCAGTCGATGCCCATCAGCTTCCGGCGGACGTCGATGCGCGGGACGTATCCGCAGTTCCGGCCACGCTTCGGACCGTTGTTGTTGCCGCCGTACACGCCAGCCCACCGGACGCCGGCCGTGTGCTGGCAGCCGCCGGCGCCCATCAGGAACACGTTCGACTCGAAGTAACGATGCCGTCTGAGCGCCACGGTTTCGCCGTCGTGATCGATCGCGCGTAGGCCGAACTCAGTGCCGCACAACCTCAGCCCGTGCAGGAGTGGCGCACCCGGCACGTTCTCGATGACGTACGGAACGCCGACCTCGGCGATCATGGTGCGGGTCGCGTCGAGCATCCAACCGGTGCCATTACCGCCCGTCATGGCGGCCAGTGAGGTCCAGTCCAGGCACGGCGGCGAGGCGTGCACAGCGTCGAAGTGGCCCAGGCAAACTGAGGCCGGGCCCGGTGTGTGCCAGCAGCCCTCGAAGACGTCCCGACGCAGGCTCAGGACGTCAGCCTGGACGAACTGGAATGGATAGCGCGGCTGCGGCTCGATGTCGACACCCACGACTTCGAAACCGGCACGGTGGTAACCCATAGATGCACCACCCGCACCACAGAACAGATCCAGCATCCGCGGACGCCGCACGCTAGCCATCGCCGCCGCCCAGGAGCGTTAGCTGGTCGAGTCCTGCACGGTCGGAACGCACCATGCCGCCCGACGAGTACGGCGGGTCGGTGATCACGGCGTCCGCGTAGCCGTCCGGAAGCTCGGCCAGCAGCGCGAGAGCATCCCCGCGCTGCAGCTGCCGCCGTTCGTTCGTCATGGCATCCCTCAGATCAGTGCCGGTGTGCCGGTGGGTGCGTCGAGCACAGTGATCGCGACGATCGCTCCCGGCCGCGGTAGGCAGGCGTCGCACGGGTAGCACTTGCGTGCCGTCAACTCGACTACGCGGGCGTCGTCGGTGATGACGTGCGACGAGGTGAGCGCGTCGAGCAGCATCCGGGCGAGCTTGTCGACGTCCGGCTTCACGCTGGGCCACAGACGCCCTTTCGGCATCGTCTTGGGTGCAGGCAGCACGAACGTCACATCGACGCTCACAGGGCCTGTGATGGTGCCGCCGTGGGCCTTCTTGAGCGCGACCCCGGCGGTTTCGAGGACGGCGCGCCACGTCTTGCCCTTCCCTGTCGAGTCGTCCTCGACCAGCTGGTGCGCGACCGGCGCGCCGCACTTGGTGCAGGCACGCCGGCCGACGCAGTGCAGCGACCCCTTCGGCGCCGGCAGGCCGTAAACCTTCACGCCAGCCATCAGCTGCACCTCTTGATGGCGTGGAGCAGGAAGGACACGTTGCTCAGCTGGGCGTCGAAGGTATCCCCGTCGTGCACTCTGATGACCATCCAACCCGCGTCCCTCAGCGCGGTGTCTCGAAGCTTGTCCTCCGCGAGAGTTCGGGGCGTCCAGTGGAACGGGCCGTCGATTTCCAGGTCGATGCTCGTCTCTCCATAGGTGAACGCGAAGTCGAGCCTGTAGCCGAACACGGGGAGTTGCGACTCCCACTCATGGCCGGCCTGGTGGAGTCGCATCGAGGCGTAGTTCTCCAGGTTCGAGCCGATCCGCAGGCCGCGATCGCGGCAGTACGCCGCTGCGCGCTGGCTAGCGACCCGCCCGGCCATCAGCGGGTGCCCCATCGCATGTGCTGCCACAGCAGCGCGAACCGGACAGCGTGCCGCCACGACGCGCACGGCATGCCCGACGTCCGGCCGGTATCGACACGCCAGACCCCGGCCGCGTCCTTCACGACCCGCGGCCTCGGCAGCTCGGTGGCGGTGATGGTCACTCCATGACCTCGAAATCGTCCTCGGCGGACAGGGCCTCCATCGGCAACGGGGACATGCCGCGCCGATCCTCCGACACCCGCATGAACACGTCCCGGACGCTGCCCGGGCACGGTTCCAGGGTTCCGATCTGGGCGCCGATCCAGCCGACCGCCTCGATCTTGCGGACCCGGACGCGCGGGACGGAGTCACCGCCGGCCTTGTGGGTGACGTCAGCGACGTCCAGGACAGCGATCGCGACGATCGCACCGTCACCGTCGAGGGCGTCGACGAGCGCGGCCTGTAGACGGTCGAGACCGTTGATTTCGTCCTCGCCGGGCAGTTGCGCGGCGAGCTTCACGACAGCGGACATGGGTTCCTCTTTCTTGGGTCAGAACAGCGCGGGCGCGCCGTCATCGGTGGTGGTGTTCTTGGCCGTCTTGGCGGCCTGGTTGGTGCGGTCCTTGCGGGCCTTCTCGCACACCGAGAAGTGCGTCCGGAGCGGCATGAACCCGTCCTCGAGTGGACGGACCGCGGTGATCACGTAGCCATCGACGTAGCGGGTCGCGACCCGGCGAGCAGCGACCGTGCCGGCCGGGTCCGGGCCCGGGTTGCACGGCATCGCCCTACCCGTGTCGGCCATGCGGACGAACACGATCGGCGCTTCACAGCTACGGCACTTCGGCATCAGAGATCACCGGCCACGCCGTCGTCGTCCTCGACGACCTCGGCGTCGACCACGTCGTCGTAGTCGAGCAGCGTCGGCCACAGATCGCGCATGGCCTGCCTGCGGTCCCGCGTGCCGACGCCGAGCACGCAGTTGCGGTAGGCGTTGACCTCGGCGACGCACCGGGTGCACAGCGCGCCGCCCTCAGGGATCTGCGCGACCAGCACTTCCGGGCGGCGTTCACCGTGCATCGGCCACGACTCGCCGCAGAACGCGGCGGCGACGATGTCCTCCTCGGCGCCGGCGAACGGCAGCCGCGCCAGCGCGACGTGCCACAGCCGGCCGTGGAACAGCCGCACGAACTCCGGGAACACGCCCGGCGTCTCCCTAGCCATGGCTACCCGGTCTGCTGCTCGGCGTGGGCCCGCAGGACCGCGGTGATCGTCTGCCGAACGTTCTCGACGCGCAACGGGTCCTCTTGCAGCATGAGCGCCATCTGGTGGCCGTACTCGAACGCGTCCTGCGACGATGCGCCGAGCCGCAGCGACGGTTCGGTGATGACCAGGTTGAACGCTGTCCCAGCGCCGGCGCAGAACCCGGCGAGGTAGACGTCGATCATGACGCTCATCGCGTCGTTCCCGGACGCAACCAGCTGATGCCCGCTCACGACTCGGCCCCGTCGAGGGCGTCCTGCCCAGCACCCCACTCTTCGAGCGCTGCCCGGTCGGCGAACTGCTGCAGCGCCGCGATGACCTGGTCGGCTTCCGCGCGGGTCAACTCCTTGACGTCGCCCAGTTCGCGGCCGATCAGCTGCCCGAGCCAGAACACCTTCTCGGCCGGGTTGGCTTGGATGCCGAGCCGGGCGCACTCGGTGCGGATCGTGGCCGTCTGTGCCGCCTTCAACGGCAGCACCTTGACCGGCTCCACGACCGGCTCGACATCCACAGCGTCCGGGACGGCCGGGGCCGGTTCGACGTTGACGATGCGCGGTGACGGGGCCGCCGGCGCAGAATCCACCCCCAGATCTGGGGCGGCCCCGTCGCGCGTGACCGGGCCAGCTTCCCCACTGGTCACGGTCACGTCCTCGACGATCTCGGCGTCGAACACCGGGCCGTCGTCGTCATGGTCGTCTGGGCCGTCGATGATCTCGCCGGTCAGCGGGTCCACGTATCCGCCGTCGCCGGACGGTGCGACGTCCGGAATGTGCAGCGCGGTCGTGGTGGATTCGCGGGCCCGCTCATCGGCGACGGCCTGCGCGTCGCGCAGCTGCTGCCGGCGATACTCCGCCGACGTCGGCACCCACTTCGCCAGCTGCCGGGCCGCGGACTTGAGCCACATCGACGCCGGATGCTTCACCCATGGGGAGTGCTGCGACGTCGAGAACGGGTTCACCGCCTTGATCCGGGCGATGTCGGACCGGTTCAGCACGATCACCTTCGACGTCGCACCGTCCTTCATCACGGCGTAGGCGTACGCGAGCCGCAGATCGCCACGGTCCTCGGCGTCCCAGTCGATCTCGTGCACCGGACGCTCATCACGCCCAGGGACGTAGCTGAACCGGTCGTTGCTGTAGACGACCTCGACGATCACCGAAGCGACCGCACCGGCCCGGTACATCAGCTCGACGAGACCCTGGTAGCCGACGTTGCCGCGGATGACCGGCGGCATGCCCTTTTTCGGCGGCTGCGGCACCAGGTAGAACTGCTCCGTTCCCGGTTCCAGGCCGAGCCTGGACGCTTGCAGCATCGCGGCGAGGAACGCGCCAGGGTCGTTGTCGGCGGCGGCCCTGATCTTCGGGTCGCGCAGCGCGCCACGGGCCACGGAGAGCCACTGGGACGCGACCACATGGGTCGGCAGGCTGTTGGTGAAGCTGGCCTTGTAGCGCAGCAGCAGCGACTCGGCGGTGACCGGTTCGACTGCGGTGCCCGGATCGGTGGGCTGGTTCATCGGGTGTCCTCTCGGGTGGGGTTGGCGAGCGCTTCAAGCTCGGCCAGGAAGTCATCAGGGATCGGTGCCGGCTCGACGTCGGTCACGGGTGGCCGCGGCGTCCACGGCGGAGCGGTCACGGTGACATCGCCGGCCGGGTAGCCGGGCCACTCGCCGGATGCCCGGCAGTCACGCCACAGCGCGATCGCGAACGCGTTCCACGCCCGGCCCAGGTCGACCGTGTCGTCATCGAGCCGCACCACGGACACCAGATAGGGCGGGCGCTTCTCCTGCACGACGAACCGGAACCCGTCCCGGACGTCGCAGCCGAGCGCCTCAGCCATGTCGAGATACCAGGCGGCCTGCATGTGGTAGCCGTACTCGACCGCACGCCGCACGAACACGGCCGGGTCGGCGGACACCGCCGTCTTGTAGTCGACGACCCGACCGGGCGCCAACCAGTCGAACCGGGCACGCAGCCACACACCCGGATCGATCTCACGGAACGCGGAGATCTCCGCCTGCCCGTCACCGGACAGCAACTCAACAGCACGCGGGTGCTGCCTCAGCTGGTCACGCATCGCGCGCACCATGGCGGCATCCGGTGCGAGCAGCGGGATACGGCCGGCGGCGCGCTGCTCATCGGCGACAGCCCGGACCTTCGGCGACCGCCAGTTGTCAGCGGCAAGCTCAACGATCTGCTGCCCGACACCGAGCACCAGCTGGTGCGCAGCATGGCCGTGGTCGAACTCGCGTCGCGGCGCGGCCGGGTGCGTCAGGTCGTAGTGGTAGCGGGCCGGCACCTCAGCGAGCACCTTCGCACCCGACACCGACAGCGACCCAGCCGGGACAGGATCGGCATGGTAGACGTCGTCAGCAATGCCGGCGTACAGGCCGGGCTCGGTGATCTGCAGCCCACCGCCGGTCAGCTGGCCCGTCATGGCGCCACCCGCAGCATGACCCACGCGACCGCGAGACCGACGGCAGCGAGCACCGACAGGCCCGCGACCACGATCAGCACACCGAGCGCCGTCCGGCCCGTCCGATGGCCGGCTTGCGCACGGGCCGCGGCCGGCTGCTGCAGCAACCACTCGCACGCGGTGGCCAGGTCGAGCAGCGCCGCCTCCTCCGACAGGCCCCGCGCCCGGCACCACCGCCACTGCCGCACCGCCCGCTCGATGTCATCCACGACACGGTCGACCGGGCCGCCCGTCGACCGGACGGACCGGGCGCTCACCGGCGACGCTCCTCGTGAGCCGTCAACCCACCGTGCCGGACGTCCCGCAGCACCAGCAGCGGGCCGGCGACGACGACCAGGACCAGCAGCACCTGCAGCAGCGCGGTCACAGGACCGCCTCCCAGCCGAGCCAGAGCAGCCACAGCACGCCGAGCACGACGCCCCACACGATCGCTCCCACAACACCAGCGACCACGACGAAGAACGTCCAGAACCGGATTGAGGCACGCCACTGGACCGCCTGCCACTGCTGACGCTCCGAGTGCTCCCGCACCTCCGGCGACACCCCGGTCACCGCGCCGCTCCCGCCGGATCGATCATCCGGTCGAGGACGTCGAGCGCGACGGTCCGCTGCGACGCGGCCAGGTCACGGATCGCAACCAGCCTCGGCGCCGTGCCCTGCTCGATGGCCCGCTCGAAGATCGGCCGGGCCGCGTTGTAGGCGGCGGTGTAGGCCGGACCCCACGGATCGCCGCCGTCTGCGGCTGCGGCTGCGACTGCGGCTGCGTCTGCGACTGCGGCTGCGACTGCGGCTGCGTCTGCGGCTGCGGCTGCGACTGCGGCTGCGTCTGCGGCTGCGGCTGCGACTGCGGCTGCGACTGCGGCTGCGTCTGCGACTGCGGCTGCGACTGCGACTGCGACTGCGTCTGCGACTGCGGCTGCGACTGCGGCTGCGTCTGCGACTGCGGGGCGGGTGGCCAGCTTCTCCCGGACCGCGGCCCGGATCGGCTCCAGCGCCTCGTCCCGCCTGCGCCACGCCGCGGACCGGATGCTGCTCAGCCGGATGGACAGGTTCGCCGGCGTGCTGGTCGCGAGCAGCTCGGCCTCAGTGTCCATGCCCGCCAGCCGCATCCACGCCGGCAGGAGGTCCGTGACGAGCGCCTGCCGGGCGATCTCGCGCCGGGCGTCGTCCTGGCCGTCGCAGGCCGTGCCGACCATGCGCGGCAAGTACGGGACGAGGGCCTGGCGCTGCTCGTCGGACCAGCGGTCGTTGAGAGCGATGACGTAGCGGCGCAGCACCGGCGACGCGCACGCCGGGGCGTCCGTATGGCCCTCACCGGCGAGGTAGCTCACCCACTCCATCGCACAAGCCCCGTCTTCCCTCGACGAGTGCTTGCCGCGATCAAGGCGACCTTCTGTCAGAAGCTCCGAGACTCGCGCTTGGATGACCTGGCTCACCGGACTCCACCCTTCGTGTGGCGCGGCAAAACACCGCTGACGATGCGGGCGACATGCCCGCGAGAGACGCCAAAGGCATCGGCGATGGTCTGCTGCGTGGCCCGCTCCGCTCGCATGCTCCGCATCTGCTGCTCGACCTCGGGCGTGATGACGTAGGCGTGGTGCTCGCCTCCGGAACGACCAGCCCATCCGCGTGTGCGACCCTTCTGCTGGCGGTCACGGTTGTTGTCGAGCGCGTCACCTAGGAACAGGTGATCGGGTCGCACGCAGGGCGGGTTGTCGCATCGGTGAAGGACCCACTGGTCTGGCAAGTCGCCACCGTGGCTCAAGGCCCAGGCAACGCGGTGGGCGCCAACGCGGCGGTGGCCAATGCGCCCGTAGCCGTTCTCGTCGCGGCGTCCGGTCCAGAGCCAGCAGTCGCCGCTCCGGTCGACCTGATCCCAGAACGACTCCGGCCGGATCGAGCCGCCGATCAGGTCGGCCAGGACAGCGTCATCCATCACCGCCGTCACGACTGCACCTCCGCCTCGGTGGTGAACTCATCGACGCGGTCGGCGCGGAACAGGTGGGCGCCAGTCGATCCGGGAAGCTTCATGTCCGACTGGATGATCCCTTCGTCGAGCCACCGCTGTAGGGTGCGTCGGCTCTTGCCGATCGCGGTCGCGAACTCGGCTACCGTCAGCAGCCGATCAGGTGCAGTTTGTGCCATGGCGCAAGATTGGCACGAAGATGAGCCATGGCGCAAGCTTGTGTGAGTGATGGGCCATGGCGTAAGCTTGCGTCATGACCACGGAAGCTAGTCACGGCCGGACGTACGAGTTCGGCATGCCAGACCGCCTGCGTGTCTCTCGTGAGCGAGCAGGTTTCACCGTCCGCCAGTTCGAGCAGGTGACGGGAATCAGCCGGGGCAGCATCGGCAACTACGAGGCCGGCCGCACGACCCCGCGTCGGCCGCAACTCGCGCAATGGGCGCTCGCCACCGGGTTCGACTTCGAGTGGTTGGCGAGTGGGTGGGCCCACTGGGAATCGAACCCAGAACCCGCGGATTAAAAGTCCGCTGCTCTGCCAATTGAGCTATAGGCCCGCGCGTCAGCGCGTGCTCACTCTACCGGTCGCGACGGGTGCGGCCAGCCGCGCAGCACGCCGAACGCAGCACAGCCGACGGAGCTCCCGGACGCGCCGGGCACACTGGGGCCATGGACTGGTGGGGTATCGGGCTGATCCTGGTGGCCGGGATCGCGGTGGTGGTCTACGGCGCCTTCGACGATCGCCGCAAGACCCGCGAGCGGGACGCCGCGATGGCCGCGCCGCCGAAGCGGGACATCCCGCGGTTCGAGCCGACCAGCGAGCCGCCGCAGTACCTCAGCGAACTCCAGGCGCGCACCCGTCCGACGACCCTGCCGCGTTCGGACCTCACCGAGCAGCAGCGCTCCGACCTCCGCACGGCCCTGGGCGCGGCCCCGAGCGTCGCCGTCGGCGTCCCCGACGACCGATTCATCACCGACGCCGCCGGCGGCTGGGCGGTCGCCGCCGATCCGGTCGTCGCGGTCTGCGCCGAGCCGGCGGACACCGTCCGCGCGCTGCTGCCGCTGCTGGAGAAGGCGAAGCGGGCCGGCCATCCG
The DNA here is from genome assembly GCF_047607385.1 of Micropruina sp. Taxonomy (GTDB): domain Bacteria; phylum Actinomycetota; class Actinomycetes; order Propionibacteriales; family Propionibacteriaceae; genus Micropruina. The sequence goes on along the minus strand of NZ_JASGDE010000104.1, from coordinate 27,461 downwards.
CTGGTGGTAGCCGCTCCGCGGTTCACCGACGAGGTGACCGACACCCTGGCCGCGAACACCGTCCGGGGCACCGAGCAGTGCATTCCCCTCACGGTGACCGCCGATCAGGCCGCCGCGATCACCGAGCACACCCTCGCCACGCCACTGTCCCGATCCGATCTGCAGGCCGGCTGGGTTCCGGACGACGCCCTCGGCACCGTCGAGGTGTGGGTGGCCGATCGCAGCCGGTCGTGGCTGGTGCAGCGGACCGAGAGCTGAGCGGCTCGGAACCCGGTCCCAGCAGGCCGGCCCGAGCGACGCCGAGGGCCGTACGACCCGTAAATCTCAACCAATACTCAAGGTGCTTTCAGGGTCTTGCCGCAGCGCCGAAAGCTCGGCCAGCCACCCCCGCCGGGGACCTCAGGCGTAGCCGAGTTCATCCAGCTGGTCGTCGTCGATGCCGAAGTAGTGAGCAACCTCGTGCCACACCGTGATCCGGACTTCCTCGACCACTTCGTCCTCGTCCGCGCAGATCTCCAAGATGGCGTCACGGAAGATGACGATCCGGTCGGGCAGCACGCCTGAATACCAAGAACCACGCTCCGACAAGGGGATTCCGTCGTAGTAGCCGAGCAGGTCGGCGTCCGGCTCGGGAGCTCGGGACTCGATCACCACGACGCAGTTCTGTACCAGTGCGGCCAGCCGTTCGGGGATCAGGTCGAGGGCGGCGTCCACCAATTCCTCGAACCGCCGCTCACTCATCGACACCGGCATGGGCCCACTGTAGGACGAGCCGGCCGGCGGCGAATCTGTCCGATGTAGTTTCCGGACGCCGCTCGGCGCGTCGCCTTGCACGAGTGCGGCGAAGCACCGCGGAGGCTGCCGACACCGCCCGCTGGTGGCTAGAGTCCTACGCGTTCTGAGACAGCAGTGACAGGTGTGACGAAGCACCACCCCCCCGACTTCCGCCGTCCGGATTCGACCATCGGCGCGCCAGGGAGGGGACGTCATGGGCAGTCGGGTGAACGCTGCGACGCGAGCGGTCATCGTCACGGCCACCGGTATCGCACTCAGCTTCGGCCTGGGCGGACTCGCGCTCTCCGGGGTTGCGGACGCGGCCACGCCGTACCTGGCCACCAACGCGGTCAACGTGCGCTCCGGGCCCGGCACCAGCTATCCGGTGCTCGGCGTCCTCTCCGTCGGGGATGCCGTCAGCGGGACCGCCGCCGGCAACGGCTGGGTGAAGGTCAGCTATCGGGGAGCCACCGGCTACGTCTACGGCGACTACCTGAAGAAGTCGACGTCGGCGACTCCCCCGACCAGCGGCGGCACGGCAGCCACGAAGGTGACCACCGTCAACGTCAACCTGCGCACCGCTCCGAGCCTGGACAGCACCGTGGTGCGCGTCCTCGCCAAGGGGACGGCGGTGACCACCACCGGGCGAACCTCCGGTGACTTCAGCGAGGTCACCGTGGACGGCGTCGACCGCTGGCTCTACACCGCCTACCTGGCGTCGACGGGCAGCAGCTCGAAGCCGGCGCCGACGATCAAGTACAAGGCCCGCACCACCGCCCTGCTGGCCATGCGGAAGAAGCCGGCGATCGACGCGCCCTCGGCCGGCGACCTCAAGGCCGGCACCGAGGTGTCCCTGACCGGCACCTACTCCGGCAGCTACAGCCAGATCGTCTGGAAGAAGGCCGAGGTCTGGATCCTCTCCGGCTACCTGGCCAGCATCGGCGAGGGCCCGTCGGCTCCCCCGCTGCCGACCGCGGCCGGCAAGCGCTACGTCACCGCGGGCGAACTCAACATCAGGGCCACGTCCGCCGCCGACAGCAAGGTCGTCGACACGGTGAGCAAGGGGACGGTGCTGCTGATCACCGGCGTCACCGCGGGCGATCGCAGCCAGGTCATCTTCGACGGCGCGCTGCGTTGGGCGTCCACCGGCTACTTGTCGAAGACCAAGCCGAGCGCCGAGGCACCCGCACCGGAGGAGGGCAGCCTGGGCAGCGCCAGCCTGGATCGCACCAACCCCTACGCCAAGGCGATCGTCCGGCTGATCCGCAAGGAGTTCCCGGCGATCAAGACCATCTACGGCTGGCGGATGTCCAGCGCCTACTCCTCCGACCACCCCAGCGGCCGGGCACTGGACATCATGATTCCGAAGTACTCCACCGCGTCCGGGAAGGCTCTCGGGGACAAGATCGCCCGCTACCTGCAGCAGAATCACAAGAAGCTGCACGTGCACTATCTGATCTGGCGGCAGCGCAACTGGAATGTGGAGCGCAACCTCGACTTCACCAAGGGCTGGCGCACGATGGCCGACCGCGGTGGAGCGACCGCCAACCACTACGACCACGTGCACGTCTCGGTGTACGACTAACAGCGGGCGCCAGTGCTATCAGACCATGGGCAAGTGTCTGGCGATATTCAACTCGCACCTGGCGCTCATCACCGGGAACTCGATCGAAGTGATCGAGTGCCCAGCCCTAGCAGGCATCGATTTCGAATGCTTCGAGCACTTGCCTCCGCCGGTTGAGCAGGAAGTCCCTGACACCGCTGGTTGATCTTGAACCCCTTGTCAGCACCCGTTGCCTCGACCACCTGAACTCGCTTCGACCGTCACGGACGGCGATCAACCTTCCGCTGCGACCTCAGCCCGCGCTCGACCCAACAACGACTCGACCGTCCGCGCCTTTAGCTCTGAATAACGAATGAGGCTGACAGCGGCCTCTTCTGCCGCGTGCCGCTTCACGCGCGCATATTCCGCCGCTTCGAGTGGATGTCGCCTGAGGTAGTCGCGGAGCGCGAGATTGTCGCACCAAAGCCGCCCGCCATGGGCCACGACATGGACGTTGAAGGACTGCGAAGGTGAGCGATGGCGAAAGTAGAGCCGACCAGGAACTCCGGCCTCGCCCAGAGGTTCATAGCCGAGATCGGACAATGCGGCTGTGGTCACTCGATCGGGGACGTGTGACGTGAGGCCGACAAGGATGTCTATAACGGGCTTCGCATCCAAGCCAGGCACCGCGGTGCTACCGATATGCTCAACCTTCGCGTTGGCAAATGCGCCGACGATCCGTTGTCGTTCGACCGCGAACCGGTCCGGCCAGGCCGGGTCGTACTCACCGACCGTCACCGGCTCATCGACATTGATCCGCATCGCAACATCGTAGCTTCCGTCACCTATGCGGCACCTCGACTGCGACCCACGTGACAACCACAACACCGGCCATCGTCGCCCGACCTCAGGGATGACCGACCGCCTCGCCAGGGTCGGCGCCCGCTCCGCTTCCACGTTGAACCGATGCTCGGCAAAGCAGGGCGCTCGTGGCGGCTAGCGCAGGTGCCTTTCGAAGAAGACGGCCGCATCCTCCCCGGCGAACTGCGGGACGCCGGTGTGCCCACCCATATTGGCGTGGAGGGTCTTCTCGGTTGAGCCGAAGGCGTCGAACAAGTCCAGGGCCAGCTGCCGGTCGTTGTCCACGTCGTCCCACTGCAACAGAACGTGCAGCGGAATCGTGACCTCCCGGGCCTGCTCGATGATGGCCCGGGGCACGAAACTGCCGGCGAACAGTCCGGCGGCCGCGATACGCGGCTCCATCGCAGCCAGCCGCACCCCGATGGCGATGATTCCGCCCGAATAGCCGACCGGGCCGCCGATCGCGGGCAGCTCCAGCAGAGCGTCCAGCAGCGCTTGCCATTCCGGGACGGCTCGGTCGACCAGCGGAAGCACCAGTCGGTCGATCACCTCGTCGGTCGGCCGCTCCCCGGCCGCCACTGCCCGGCGCAGCTCGGCGCGGGCCTGTTCGAGATCGGGCAACGCGGGTCGGTCGCCGCCGCCGGGGAGTTCGATCGTGGCCGCCGCGAAACCGCTGGCCACCGAACGCCGGGCCCGGGCGAGCAGCCGCGGATACATCCTGCGCAGCCCGCCGGGATGTCCGAGCAGGACCAACGGAACCGGTTCGGACGCCGACGCGGGCGTCCACAGAATCCCCGGAACATCGCCGGAGAGAAATTCGCGTTCAATGACGCCGTCATCGTGGCGTTCAGAGGTGAAATGCATGATCGTGCCTTTCGGGAATGCTCGAAAACGGCGCTCCCGGACGATCTATCGCCCGACCGTGACCCCAGAGAGGAGCACCCATGTCGTTACGTTCACGGATACCACCCCCTTCTGCTTCTCGCACGGACCCTCGAAGGCTAGCAGCGGCCCGCTCCCCAGGCCAGGCGAATGTGGCTGACTGCTATCCGGCCAGGTCGGCGGGGTTGGTGTTCGCGCCGCACAGCACGACGCAGATCTTCTCGCCGTCCCGGGGCCGGTAGCCGGTGGGTCCGAGCACCCCGGCCAGGGCGGTGCCGGCGGCATGTTCGACGGCGAGACGGTAGTCGTCCCAGAGCAGCTGGCGGGCGCGCACGATCGCGGCGTCGGAGACCAGCACCGAGGACGCCTGGTGATGCTGGGCCGCGGCCAGTGCCATCTCGGAGACCCTGCGGGCGCCGAGCGAATCCGCCGCGACCGAGTCGAGCGGGACGTCGACCGGCCGGCCGGCCGCCAGCGCGGCGTTGAGTGCCCGGCAGTTCTCCGGTTCCACCGCCACCGTCCGGACGCCGACCTGCCGGGCTGCAGCGGCCACCCCGGCGAACAGTCCGCCGCCACCGACGGCGACCACCACGGTGTCGAGGTCGGGGATCCGTGCGTGCAGCTCGATCATCAACGTGCCGGCGCCCGCGGCGATGTGCGGGTGGTCGTAGGCGTGGGACGTCAGCGCGCCCGTGGCGGCGGCGAACTCGCTGCAGGCCGCCAAGGCCTCGGCGTACTCCGTCCCGACCAGCCGGACGTCCGCGCCGTAGCCGCGCAGCCGCCGCACCTTGACCTGCGGCGCGTTGGCGGGAAGGAAGACGGTGGCGGGCACGCCTTGCTCCTTCGCCGCCCAGGCGCAGGCCAGCCCGGCATTGCCACCCGAGGCGATGGTCACCCCGACCTCGGGCAGGGTTCCGGCCTCGCGATGCGCCAGCAGGAAGTTCTGCGCGCCCCTGGCCTTGAAGGTGCCGGTGTGCTGCAGGAACTCCAGCGCGAAGAACAACTCGGCGCAGCCTCCGTCGGCGGCGATGTCGTCCGCCCGAACGACGCCGACCTCGCGGACTCGTCCCGCGATCCTGGCTACGGCAGCCTGGACGTCGGCATAGCTCAACTCACCCACCCAGCCATCCTCGTTCCTGCCTGGCCCGGCGCGCCAATCGAGGACGGGGCCGGATCACGGTGACGCGGTGTCCGCCTTCGGGCCGTGCTCGTTGCATACGCGGTAGCGGGTGCGGACGAGGCCGGCGTCCGTCACCCGGCAGTCGATGAGCTCCAGCCGGATCGGCGTTCCCGACTCGTCCAGCGGCTCCCCGTCCATGATCGACGGGGTCCCCACGCCCCCGACCAGTCCGGGCAGCGTCACCACGTCGATCTCGTCGACCAGCCCGGCCTTCAGCAGGCCGGCGTTGAACGTGCCGCCGGAATCGGCGACCACGGTGGACGCCCCCAGCGCGGTGCCGATCGTGGCCAGTGCCGCTTCCAGGTCGACCCGGTCGGCCCCGGCGCTGAGATGGCCGATGCCGCGATCGCGAAGCAGCTGCAGGTAGCCGGTGGGAGTGGCGGAGCAGACCAGGACGACCAGGGCGGTGGTGTCGTCGCCGGCGAACGACCAGTCCACCCGGCCACGGCTGTCGGCCACCACGAACCAGTGCGGGGCGCGACGGGGCAGGAAGTCCTGGCGCAGCTCCGATTCCGGCATCGTCGGCGTCGGCAGCACGACGGGCGGGTCCTCGTCGCCGATGAAACTGCCGCTGCCCTCCAGGGTCACCGTCGCTGCGTACTCGTCCCGTCGCGCACCGAGTTCGGCGTCGGTGCCGTCCGGCTTCATCACCGCCCACCGGCGGGCGGCGTCCGGCTGCATGAGTCGGGAACTCCGACCGAGCGCCACGCGGCCGTCGACGGACGCGGTGGTGGTGATCACGACCTTGGGCAGCGGACGCCCCACGTCGCCCCGGCTCACGACTCCCCCAGCTCAGCCACTGTCAACTCCTCGGTCGATTCGATCGCGGACGTTCGGCCTCGGCCGCTCCGCCGGGCGGTGATCACACCCAGCCGCCGCGAGACGGGCATGTCGCGCGTCTGGGCGTCCGTCACCTGGAAGCCGGCCTGCTCGATGCGCAAACACAATTGGTCCACGGGCCAGAACCAGCCAGTTGTCACGGCGTGGTCGAAAGGGACCAACTCGGGCCCCTCGAAGAAGCCGAGGGCGAGTCCGCCTCCCGGCCTGACGCAGCGGGCGAACTCGGCCAGGGGTGCGTCGATCTCCTCCGGGTCGGTGTGGATCAGCGAGAACCAGGAGAGGACGCCGCCCAGAACCGCGTCCTCGACCCCGAGGCGGTCCGCACGACCGACCCGGTAGCTCACACCCGGATGCAGCGTGCGCGCAGTGTCGATGAACTCGGGGACGAGATCGACTCCTTCGATATTGACGCCGTGTTCCGCCAGGAAGTGCGTCCATTGCCCCGGACCACAGCCGACGTCGATGATGCGGCCATCGATCCCCAGCGCCCAGCCGAGCAGGTGCTCACGGTCGTGCTCGGCGGCGGCCTCGATGCTGCCGAACAGCTCGGTGTACTCCGCCGCCCGAGCAGCGTAGGCGTCGCGGACCCGGTCAACAGACATGCCGCGATGGTAGGGGCCGCCGCAGGAACCGAAGCTCTGGGTACGCCCGCAGCACCTCGGACTGGACGGCTGTCGCGACCTGATCGGCCGCGACACCGCGGCCGGCTCACCGTCACAAGTCGATCGCGTGCGACCGATCGATCAGGTCGGCCATCGCCCGGTGGAACTCGTCGCGGCGCTCCAGGCTCCACCCCTCGGTGAGCCGGTCGAAGACCTGCTCCTGCCAAGCGTGCGCCTGCTCCAACATCGTGTGACCTGCGTCGGTCAGCGAGACCTCGCGACGGCGTCCGTCCGTCGACGATGCCGCGACACCGAGGCAGCCGGCCCGTGCCGCGTTCCCGATCAGCCGGGACGCCCCGCTCTGGTCGATGCCGATCTCGGCGGCGACGGCATTGACGGTCGCCGGCTCTCCGCGGGCCGCCACGGCGTGCACCGCTTCGACGGCCAGCACCAGCCTGCCCTGCTCGGCGGACGCGGCATCGCCGTCCGCCGCCCGGCGCGACCAGTGCCGCACGAAGCTGAACAGCAGCTGCCCGGTCACGCTCATCGTCATTCGGTGGCCGCCAGCTCGCGGCAGATGTACGCGAGTTCCAGCGCCGGCCGCAGGTCGGGCAGCCGAAGCGCCGCCGTCACCGTGCCGCCGGAGACCCGGAACACCGTTGCCACCCGAGTGACCACCGGGCTCTCCGGCCAGCTGGCGTCCTGCTCCACCACCATCAGCCGATCGCTGACCGGATGCCACGACCGCGGCACCAGCCGGATTCCCGAGCGCTGCACCCACTGCGCGAACTCACTCGGAGTGATCGGCCCAGCACCCTTGGGACCGAGCACCACGATCGGGTCGCCCACCGCACGCTCCGACCGGGTCAGATCACCGGCGTTGACGGCGGCATGCCACTCGTTGATCGCCGCTTCAAGGTTTGACTCCACGAGGACACTCTATGCGATTTGCATATATTAGGGGTGCGGCAGGCCGCGGATTCATCGTGGAGAGGCGCCCCGACCGCGTCCGAGCGTCGCCCCACCCGATCCGGCACGGCGGACTGTTCGCTGCGCCCTCGTTCCGGGCATCCGACCGAGGCCCCGCGTCCGCGAGCCTGCAGACCCCACCGCAGCCCACGTTTGGGCGCAGCATCCCCGGCCCGGTATGGTTCTTCGGTCAGGTCCCCATCGTCTAGCGGCCTAGGACACCGCCCTTTCAAGGCGGCAGCGCGGGTTCGAATCCCGTTGGGGATGCCAACTGCTCCATAGCGGTTCCACGCCAGCCTCTTGAACTCGTTGCCCAGGCCTGCCCCTCAGCCTGGGCCGTCCCGGCGTCCGACGGTGCGGCCGATTTCGACGGCACGGCTAGGGACTGTTATAGTTTCGAAGCCGGTCGGGAACGACCGGTGAGGCCTGTAAGGGCCCCGTGGCGCAGTTGGTTAGCGCGCCGCCCTGTCACGGCGGAGGTCGCGGGTTCGAGTCCCGTCGGGGTCGCTTGAGCGAGTTGCTCGCTCAGGGGCCAGGTAGCTCAGCTGGTAGCAGCGTTCGCCTGAAAAGTGAAAGGTCACCGGTTCGATCCCGGTCCTGGCCACACTCGACGCCCCGGGGAAACCCGGGGCGTTTCCCATCTCCCGGACCGTCCACACCACCGTCCCTTGCCGTCCGCGCCGTCCCGGTGAGGACGTTGCCCTGCTTCGGCGTCCTTTCCACGGTTTGAACCAGGTAAACGACGCGGAACCAGGGCAATGTCGGACGCCCCGGCGTCGCTGGCGTACTCGGCCCAACCCACCGCCCCGAGCCGCCGATGAGAGCTCTCTCACCGACGACTCACCTCACCGCTCAGGACGTCTTGCCACAATGGGGCATGGCCTCTGCGACGCGATCGATGCCGGATCGGCATCGCCGCGGACGGCTCCCCCGGATCCTCGGACGGTTCCCACGACCCACCGGACGGCTCCCCCGCCTCCTCGGACGGTTCCCCCGCCTCCTCGGACGGTTCCCCCGCCTCCTCGGACGGTTCCCGCGACTCACCGGACGGTTTCCGCGGCTGGTGACCGTGCGGGCCCGGGTGATCGCCGCCGTCCTGGCCCTCACCGCGCTGGCGCTGGCCATCGCCGGACTGACCGCCTACACGCTGGAACGGACCATGGCCGAGCGCCGGGTCGAGGGCTATCTGGAGCGGGCGGTCGACGAGTTCCGGGTGCTGGCCTGCGGGCACAGCGCCGATTGCGCGCCGGGCGTCGACCCGACCACCGGGCGTCCGTTCACCGGCCCGGACGACCTGATCCGGGTCGCCATGCAGCGGCAGGTGCTGGCCAGCAACGAGAGCGAGCTGGGCATCGTCGGCGGGAAGGTGGTGTGGACCGCACCCGAAGGCGTCCGCTTCCGGCCCGAGCAGGACGCCGCGTTCGTCGACACGGTGCTGCCGCTGAGCGAACTCGACCATGTCACCCGCGGCCGGCTGGCCACCCCGATGGCCGACTACTTCTACGCCGTCACCCCGGTCCGCTTCCCCGGTCAGACCGGGGCGCTGGTGCAGACCTTCGACATGCGCGCCGAGGAGGATCTGCTGAAGGCCACCTACGGCAGCTACGCGCTGGTCGCGCTCGGTTCGCTGGGCATGGTCGGGTTCCTGATCTGGCTGCTGGTCGGACGCCTGCTGCAGCCGATCCGGCTGCTCCGCACCACCGCCGAGGACATCACCGAACACGACCTCAGCCGGCGCATTCCGGTGCACGGCAGCGACGACCTGTCCGCGCTGACCCGCACCGTCAACGCCATGCTCGACCGGCTCAACGCCGCCATCGGCAGCCAGCGCCAGCTGCTCGACGACGTCGGCCACGAGCTGCGGACGCCGGTGACCATCGTCCGCGGCCACCTGGAACTGATGGACGCCGACGACGCGGACGACGTCCGCACCACCCGGGCGCTGGCGGTAGACGAATTGGACCGGATGGGCCGCCTGGTCGACGACCTGCTCACCCTGGCCAAGGCCGAACGCAGCGACTTCATCCAGCCCCAGCCCACCGACATCGGACGCCTCACCGACGAGACCCTGGAGAAGGCCCGCGGCCTGGCCCCGCGGCGCTGGCTGCTGGACGAACTGGCCGACGTCGAGGTCGCCCTCGACCCGCAGCGGGTCACCCAGGCCTGGCTGCAGCTGGCGTCCAATGCGGTGAAGTACTCCCCCGGCGAGGCCCCGATCGCGCTGGGCAGCGCGGTGCGCGGCAGCGAGCTGTGGCTGTGGGTGCGCGATCAAGGTGTCGGCATCTCGCCCGAGGAGCGGGACCTGGTGCTGGCCCGGTTCGGACGCGGCGCCGACGCCCCGCTGCGCGCCGACGGCGCCGGTCTGGGCCTGGCCATCGTCGACAAGATCGTCACCGGTCACGCCGGCCGGGTCGACATCGAATCGGTCGTCGGCCGAGGCAGCACCATCGCCCTGGTCCTCCCCCTGCAACCCACCACCCCAGCCCTGGAGGCAATCCCGTGAGCCAGATCCTGATCATCGAGGACGAACCGCGGATCGCCGCCTTCGTCGCCAAGGGGCTGAAGTCGGCCGGCTACAGCACCCACATCGAAAGCAGCGGCATCATCGGCGCCCAACTGGCCGTCTCCGGCGACTTCGACCTGGTCGTCCTCGACGTCGGGCTGCCCGACATCGACGGCTTCGAGGTGCTGGACCGGCTGCGCGGCCAAGGCGTCGCGGTGCCGGTGATCATGCTGACCGCGCGGTCGTCGGTGACCGACACGGTGGCCGGGCTGGAAGGCGGCGCGGACGACTACATGGCCAAGCCGTTCAGCTTCGAGGAGCTGCTGGCCCGGGTCCGGCTGCGGCTGCGCACCGACAGCGGCGCGGCGGCGTCCGCCACCACGCTCACCCATCGCGACCTGAGCCTCGACCTGCGCACCCGGCGGGCCACCGTCGCCGGCCGCGAGGTGGACCTGTCGGCCCGCGAGTTCACCCTGGCCGAGGCGTTCCTGACCAATCCGGGCCAGGTGCTGAGCCGGGAGCAGCTGCTGTCCAGCGCCTGGGGCTACGACTTCGACCCCGGCTCCAACGTGGTGGACGTCTACGTCCGCTATCTGCGGCGCAAGCTCGGTGCGGAGCGGTTCGAGACGGTGCGCGGGATGGGCTACCGGCTGGTCTAGGACTCCAGCGATCTTGCGGGTCGAGCCCGTCCAGACCGCGGACGCCATGGCGCCGGCAAGGGGTTTCGAGGCCGCGGCCAGCGGGGTCCGGATCGATCTGGTGCCGCGGCACTACGGTGTCGTGGCCGACGGCGCCGTCCGAGGCGATGCCGGGGTGTTCGGGGATGCCGGGCTGTTCGGGGAGTCGTTGACCGACTTCGGCTTCGCGGCCGGCACCTTCGCGCTGGCATCGCCCTGATCGACCCGTTTGCTGGCCCGGTCGGCGGAGCTGTCGCCGGCAGCCCCGGTGACGCCGGCGCCTTTGGTCCGGGTGTCCTTGGCCGACGGCGGCCGGGCCGGGCCCGCGTCCGCCGGAGCGTTCAGCACCACGGCGGGTCCGGCGTCCTCACTGCTCGGCGCGGCACTGGTGGCGCAGCCGCCCGCGCCCAGCATCGCCAGGCCCAGCGCTCCACTCACCAGCCACCGTCCGGCTCGGGTCGAGGTCTCCATGCCGTCCAGTGCAGCAGGGCGGGATGAAGCCGGCGAGAGTCCCCGATGAGAGATCTCTCATCAAGCGGTGGCGCGGCGTTCGTTCAGCCGAGCGCCTGGCGAGCCCGGACCAGCCAGGCCCGGGCCAGGTCGAGCCGGGCCAACGCGGTCGGGACGTCGGCCCCGGACACCAGGCTCAGGATGACGGCCGCGGTGCGGGCCCGCAGCGACGCCGGATGCAGCCGGCGCTCGAAGTCCGCCCGCCAGGACTCGACCACCTCGGCGACCCGCGGATAGTGCTCCGGCGACAGGTTGGGCAGCACCGCGACGTGCCCGAGCAGGCAGGCCAGGTCGTCGTCACGGCGTCCGGGACCGACCGAATCGACGTCGATCACCGAGGTAGCCCGGCCGTTCATGGTGAAGATGTTGGCCTCGTAGTAGTCGCCGTGGGTCGGCACCACCGGCCCGGACGGCGCCAGCGCGAGCAGCCGGGTGATCTCGCGGGCCAGGGCATGGATCTCGCCGGCCTGGTCGGGCAGCACCGCGGCGGCACCGGCGGCATGGAAGTCGATCCGGTCACTCCACGACTCCCGCCGGGGAAGCCGGACGGCGGCGGCCGGCAGGGCGTCCAGCAGCGCCACCAGGGACGCCGCCGACGGCAGATGCCCCGGATCCTCCGGCCAGGCGACCAGCGCGTGGGCCAGCGAGATGCCGTCCGCGGCCGCGCTGACCACCACCCCGGGTTCGGGTTCGGCGAGCACCGGCGGCGTGATGCCGACCCCGTGCAGCAGCCGCTGCCGCCGGGCCAGCCCGGCCGCCCGGTCGGGTCGCAACACCTTGACGAACGCGGACCGCTCGCCGCGAGCGGCCAGCACGGCCCGGCGCAGCGGCCGGTAGGCCAGCATCTCCAGCTCCACCGGGCAGCCCACCCAGGAACCCACCGTGTCGGCGTCGCAGGCCGACGGCAGGCCGGGCAGCCGCGGGTCCGCCGGATGTCGCCAGGCCCGCACCACCAGATCGTTGTGCACCAGGGTGGCCACCCCGTCGGTGACCGGGACGGTGGTCAGCCCCAGCCATTCCTCGGTGGGTTGCTGCGGTGAGGGCAGGTCGTACCAGACCTGGTAGATCGCGCTGACGTCGGCGCCGGGCCGGTGATGCACGTTGTCCAGTTCGAATCGGAAGCCCGGCAAGGTGACGCCCGGGTCGCCGGTGAGCGCCAACTGCAGCACCGTCCCAGCCTCCGGCGAGGTCATCAGGGCGAACGCCCGATCGATCGTCACAGGGTTTCCTCCTCGAACAGCCCCAAGCATGCCGGATCGGCGCAACCAGGAGGCGGCTGACGATGCTGTTCCGAGCGAGGACGTGATCGGCGGCGTCCGCGGTTCTCGGGAAGCGCGGATCGGCGATTCCCGACAGGCGGAGCGCCGCGGCCGTCGGTGTCCTCCCGGCACTCGGGCGCGGCGCTCCGCGGCTCTCGATCAGTCGTTGCTGCGGGCCGAAGGCGCGCTCCTCGGCGAGTTCGGGGTGTTCGGCGTCCGCGGCGAGACCGGGGACTTCGCCGACACGGGGGACTGGGGCGAGACCGGCGACTTCGCGGACACCGGGGTGCGCGAGGACGCCGGAGTGTTGGCGGTGACCGCCGTGCGCGGAGACGCCGGGGTGTTGGCGGTGGTGCTGGATGGTGCCGAATTCGGCTGGGGTGCCGCCGCCTTGGCGCCGGCGTGGGTGCCTCGGGTGCCGAGGTCGGCCCGGTTGGCTGCCTTGGCGCCGGTGTTGGCCTGCTCGCCGGTGACCGCGGCCGCCGCGACTCCCCGGCCCGCCGACAACCCGGACGGCTTCTGGTCGGCAAACGCGGCCGCCGCACCGGACACCACACTCAGGCCGAGCGCACCGGTGGCCACCCAGGCGGCGGTGGTCTTCTGGATCTTCATCATCGTCGTGTCCTCTCCTCGACTGCTTGTCCAGTACTCAACCAAGCGGTTGTGAGGAGTCCCGGAGAGCAGCATGAGATGTCTCTCACTCGTCCGGTCGACCATGATCTGACAAGGAGATAGTCCTCCGAACTAGGCTGCAGACATGACTCCGGACGTTGCCGCCGACGGCTACACCAAGCACCGGCCGGACGCCCCGGAGGGCTTCTTCGCCGCCGAGGCCGCCGGTCTGCGCTGGCTGGCCGTGCCCGACGGGGTGCCGGTGGCGGGCGTCCGTTCGGTGACCCGGACGTCACTGACCATCGACCGGGTGCCGCCCGGCTCCCCCAGCGTCGCCTCCGCGGAGGAGTTCGGACGCCGGCTGGCCGCCACCCACGACGCCGGCGCGTCCTTCTTCGGGGCCGGGCCGGACGGCGGACCGGGCCTGGGCTGGATCGGCGACGCCCCGCTGCCGCTGCGCAGCGCACCGCCGGCGTCCTGGGGTGCCTGGTACGCCGAGGACCGGCTGCTGTTCCACGCCCGGCGGGCCCACCTGGGCGACCCGGCGCTGAGCCGGGTGATCGAGCGGCTGGCCGCCGGCGACTTCGACGACGCCGCGTCCGCGGCACGGATTCACGGCGATCTGTGGAGCGGCAATGTGCTCTGGTCCCCGACCGGGGCGGTGCTGATCGACCCGGCCGCGCACGGCGGCCACCGGGTCACCGATCTGGCCATGCTGGCGCTGTTCGGCACCCCGCAGCTGGCCCGGATCCACGCCGCGTACCAGGAGGCGTCCGACTCGCTGCCGGACGGCTGGCGCGACCTGATCGGGCTGCACCAGCTGCATCCGCTGCTGGTGCACGCGGACCTGTTCGGCGGTGGCTACGCGGCCCAAGCCGTCGCGGTGGCCCGCCGGTACCGGTAGCCCACCCACGCGCTCGCCTAACTATCTAGCGCTCGCTGAGTTCAGCGAGCGGGAAATAGTTAGGCGAGCGCAAGAAGGGCCGGGACGGATCCCGGGGCCTGAAAGGTGAGCGAATCCCTCAGCCGAAGCGGCGGGATTCGCCGTCTTCGGAGTCGGCGTAGCGGGTCGCCAGCTCTGCGTAGGGATCGTCTTCGTCGTCGTCCGCCTCGTCGGCGTCGGCTACCGGCTCGTCGTAGCTGCTACCACGCAGCTCACGTTCGAGTGACGCGAAGTCGGTGTCGAACGAACGGTACTTGAGATCGCGAGCAACTCGTGTTTGCTTCGCTTTGGCACGGCCGCGCCCCATATGGGTCAGCCCCCTCGCAGGTCACAGCGGCGATGCCGCATCATTGGTCAGAAATGTGTCGTGAGCACAGGGTACCCAATCACCCCCACCCAGCAAAGCGGACTTCACTGAGCGGGATGGTTCCCCAGCAGGGTCACCGAGGCCCCCGCGCCGGGGTCGGCCAGGGCCTCCCCGAGCACCCAGGACGGCACTCCGCGGGCGTCCAGCAGCGTGCGTGCGGCGTCCACCGAGGTGGCCGGCAACAGCACCGCCATGCCGACCCCCATGTTGAGCGTGGCCTCGATATCGGGCTGCGAAATGCCGCCGACCTGCTGCACGGTGCGGAACACCGGCGGCGGCGTCCAACTGCCGCGATCGAGCCGGGCGGCGATGCCGTCCGGCAACACCCGGACCAGATTGTTGGCCAAGCCGCCACCGGTGATGTGGCTGATCGCGTGCACCTCGACGGCGTCGATCAGAGCCAGGACGTCACGCGCGTACACCCGGGTCGGGGTGAGCAGTTCCTCGCCCAGGGTGCGGCCGAAGTCGTCCACCTGACGTTCCAGCGCCCAGCCTGCGTCGGTGAGCAGCACCTTGCGGACCAGCGAGAAGCCGTTGGAGTGCAGCCCGGACGAGGCCAGGCCGAGCACCACGTCGCCGGGACGGACCCGGTCCGGGCCCAGGATCTTGTCGCGTTCGACGACGCCGGTGGTGGCGCCGGCGATGTCGTACTCGTCGGGGCCCAGCAGCCCCGGGTGTTCGGCGGTCTCGCCGCCCAGCAGCGCGGCACCGGCGGCCGTGCAGGCCTGCGCGATGCCCTGGACGATGGCCGCGATCCGCTCGGGAACCACCTTGCCGCAGGCGATGTAGTCGGTGACGAAGAGCGGTTCGGCGCCGGTGACGACCAGGTCGTCGACCAGCATGCCGATCAGGTCCCAGCCGATGGTGTGGTGGATGTCCAGGGCCTGCGCGATGGCGACCTTGGTGCCGACCCCGTCGGTGGAGGTGGCCAGCACCGGGTGGTCGTAGCGGGCCAGCGCGGAGGCGTCGAAGAAGCCGGCGAAGCCGCCCAGGCCGCCCAAGACCTCGGGACGCCGGGTGGCCGCCACATGGGCCTTCATCAGCTCCACGGCGCGGTCGCCGGCCTCGATGTCGACACCGGCGGCGGCATAGGCCGACACGGCTCCGTCCACTCCACTCACGCGTTACTCCCCCGCTCCGCTGGAATCTGTTCCAGGCGCATCTTCTCGGCCCGCCCGGCAGGCACCTCGACCGGGTACTCGCCGTCGAAACAGGCCCGGCACAACGTCTTCTTGGCCAGCCCGGTGGAGGCCACCAGGCCCTCCAGGCTGATGTAGCCCAGCGAATCGGCACCGATCGAGCGGCAGATCTCCTCGGTGCTCAGCCCGGGCGCGATCAGTTCGGCGCGGGTGGCGAAGTCGATGCCGTAGAAGCACGGCCACTGCACCGGCGGGGACGAGATCCGCACGTGCACCTCGGCCGCGCCGGCCTCGCGCAGCATCTTCACCAGGGCCCGCTGGGTGTTGCCGCGGACGATGGAGTCGTCCACCACCACCAGGCGCTTGCCCTCGATGACGTCCCGGATCGGGTTCAGCTTGAGCCGGATGCCGAGCTGCCGGATGGTCTGCGACGGCTGGATGAAGGTGCGGCCCACGTAGGCGTTGCGGGTCAGGCCGAGGCCGTAGGGGATGCCGGAGGCGTCCGCGTACCCGATCGCGGCGGGGATGCCGGATTCCGGCGTCGGGATCACCAGGTCGGCGTCGGCCGGCGCCTCCAGGGCGAGGGTGCGTCCGATCTCGACCCGCACCGAATGCACCCGGCGGTTGCTGATCAGGGTGTCCGGACGGGCCAGGTAGACGTACTCGAACAGGCAGCCCTTGGGGTCGGCCTGGGCGAACCGGGTGGAGCGCAGCCCGCCCTCGTCGATGGTGATCAGCTCGCCGGGTTCGATCTCGCGGATGAAAGTGGCGCCGACGATGTCCAGGCCGGCGGTCTCGCTGGACACCACCCAGCCGTTGGCCAGTCGTCCCAGCACCAGCGGACGGATGCCCTGCGGGTCGCGGGCGGCGTACATCGCGTGCTCGTCCATGAACACGAAGCAGAACGCGCCGCGCAGCCGGGGCAGCACCTCCAGCGCCGCGCCGTGGACGCCGAGATGGGCGTAGGTGGCCATGATCGCGGTGACCAGGGCGGTGTCGCTGGTGGAGTCCATCCGGTCCTTGTGCGGCACCTCCTGGTTGGCGTCGCGCTCCTTGAGCCAGGCCTCCAGCTCGTCGGTGTTGGTCAGGTTGCCGTTGTGCGCCAGCGCGAGGCCGCCGGAATCGGTGGCCCGGAAGGTCGGCTGGGCGTTGCTCCAGACGCTGGCGCCGGTGGTCGAATAGCGGCACTGGCCGATCGCCAAGTGCCCGTGCAGCGAGTTCAGGGTGGGTTCGTCGAACACCTGGGACACCAGCCCCATGTCCTTGAAGACCATCATCCGCTCGCCGTTGCTGACCGAGACGCCGGCCGACTCCTGGCCGCGATGCTGCAGCGCGAACAGCCCGAAGTAGGTGAGTTTGGCGACCTCTTCGCCCGGGGCCCAGACACCGAACACGCCGCAGGCGTCCTGGGGTCCCTTGTCCTGCGGGTCTAGATCGTGGGTGAGGCGACCATCCGGACGAAGCACGGCGCTCACTCTACCCTGACCGCCGTCGCCACCGATTCCGGGCTCGCCTAACTATTTGGGGCTCGCTGAATTCAGCGAGCCCCAAATAGTTAGGCGAGCGGTGGATGGGGTGGCAGCGGGTCAGCCCCTCGACCATGCCCCGTGCAGGCGGGCGTAGACGCCGTGCTGTGCCCGCAGTTGAGCATGCGGCCCGCGCTGGACGATCCGGCCGCCGTCGAAGACGATCACCTCGTCGGCCGACTCCGCCAGCGACAGCCGATGGGTGATCGTCACCGAGGTCCGACCCGCCATCAGCCGCTCCAGCGCGGTGGCCACCCGCCGGGTCAGGGCGGGGTCGATCGACGAGGTGGCCTCGTCCAGGATGAGCAGGTCCGGATCCCGGAGCCGGGCGCGCAGCAGGGCCACCAGCTGGCGCTCGCCGGCGCTGAGCGCCGATCCGCGATAGCCGACGTCGGTGTCGAGGCCGGCGGGCAGCGACTCCAGCCAGTCCTCCAGGGCGAGGTCGGCGAACCCGCGGCGCAGCTCGTCGTCGTCGGCGTCGAGCCTGCCGTAGCGCAGGTTCTCCCGGAGCGTCCCGTGGAACAGGAAGCCCTCCTGCGGCACGAAGGTGACCCGGGCCCGCAGCTGGGCGGCGTCGATCTCCCGCAGGTCCACCCCGTCGAGGCGCACCGTGCCCCGGCTCGGCGTGAGCAGCCCGGCCAGCAGCAGGGCGAAGGTGGACTTGCCCGACCCGGTCTCGCCGACCACCGCGATCCGGGAGCCGGCGAGGAAGGTCGCCGTCACGTCGGTGAGCGCGCCGGGACGTCCCGGATAGTCGAGTCCGACGCCGACGGTCTCGATGGTCGGCGGCCCGGGCGGCAGCTCGCGGCGGCGTTCCGGGACGGCGGGGTGGTCGGCCGGGGTGTCGAGGATGCCGATCACCCGCCGCCAGCCCGCCAGGGCACCCTGCATGTCGGTCAGGATCCGGCTGCCGGACTGCACCGGCTCGATGAACAGCTGGGCGAGGAAGGCGAAGGCCACCACCTCACCCGGCGTGACCCGCTGCTGCGCGACCAGCCAGGCGCCGACCGACATCACCCCGGCGAGCGCGAAACCGGACGCGACACCGCCGATCGCGGAGGCGCTCGCCGAGATCGACTGGGAGTGGATGGTGGCCCGCCGGAAGTCGCCGACGGCGTCCCGGATGCGTCGGACCACCCGGCTCTCGGCACCGTAGCTGCGCACCGTGCCGACCGCGACCACAGACTCGGCGACCGCGGACATCATCTCGCCGATGTGGCGGCGGGAGTCCGCGTAGACCCGGGCCAGCCGGCGTTGAATGGCGGGCAGAGCGGCGAACAGCGGCACGAAGCACAGCCAGACCACGCCGGTGAGCTCGGGGCTGTAGCTCAGCATCACGATGGTGGCGACGGCCAGCTGCGCCACGCTCATCGCGCCCTGGACACCGCCGTAGACCAGGAAGCGGCTGATCTGGTCCACGTCCCCGGTGAGCCGCGACACCAGCGATCCGTGCGCCTCGGTGCGCTGGACCAGCAGCGGCAGCGCGTGCACCCGCCGGAAGCCGGCCAGGCGCAGCTCGGCGAGGCCGTGCTCGGCGCGTCCGAACAGCCGGGAGGTCATCAGCCAGGACGCGGTCCCGGTGGCGAGCACCACGAGCAACGCCAGCCCGACCATGCCGGCGATCGCGCTGAGGGAGAGTCCGCCCGGCGCCGAAAGCGCCGTGTCGAGGGCTCGCTGGACGACGATCGGCACGATGATCTGCCCGCCGGAGGCGATCAGCGCGAGCAGGATGGTCAGCGGCAGCCCCTGCACCAGCACCGGGCTGGTCGCGATGCCGCGCCGCAGCACCTCCGCCACCGAGGCGTCCTCGGCGCTGCCGATGCCTTCCGCGGTCCGCCCGCTCATCGTGAGGACGCCTTCTCGCGGGGCGTTTCTCCGCGTCCGTGGAGCAGGGCGGTGTACGCGGTGGAGCTCTGCAACAGGTCGGTGTGCCGGCCGCTGTCGACGATCCGTCCGTCACTGAGCAGCAGCACTTCGTCGACCGCTGCCAGCGCGGCCGCCCGGTTCGCGATCAGCAGCACCGTGGTACGACCCGCGGACGCCTCGGCGATGCCGTCCAGCACCCGCCACTCGACCTCGGGGTCCAACGCGCTGGTGGCGTCGTCCAGGATGAGCAGGCGCGGCCGCCGGACCAGGGCGCGGGCCAGCGTGATCCGCTGCCGCTGGCCGCCGGAGAGCCGCGTGCCCCGTTCGCCCAGCGGGGCGTCCAGTCCGCCGGGCAGGCCGCGGACGAAGTCCTCCGCATCGGCCAGCCGCAGCGCCCACCAGAGGTCGTCCTCCGGCAGGTCCCGATCGAGCAGCAGGTTGCCGCGCACGGTGTCGTCGAAGACGAAGTCGGTCTGTGCCACCAGGCAGACGGTGCGGGCCAGCGCGTCCGGGGAGAGGCCGCGGATGTCGCGTCCGTCGATCCGGATGCTGCCCTGGTCGGGATCCAGCAGGCGGTCGATCAGCAGGGCCAGGGTGCTCTTCCCGGACGCCGTCGCACCGGTCAGCGCGACGATCGCACCGGGCGGCAGGTCCAGGTCCACCCCGTCCAGCACCGGCTGTCCGCCGTAGCCGAAGCGCAGGCCGCGGACGCTGACCGCGGCGCCGCGACCGCCGCCGGGCAGCGACTCCGTCCCGTACTCCACGACGGCCTGCTCGTTGAGCACGTCCTGGATCCGGTTCCAGCCGGCGACCGAGGCGGGCATGCCGCCGAAGAGGTAGCCGAGGGCGCGCAGCGGCGCGGCGACGACCATCATCAGATAGGCCACCGTGACGATGTCGCCGATCGTTCCGGCGCCGTTCTGCGCCCGCCAGGCACCGACCAGGATCACCGCGAGGATCCCGATCGACGGCAGCGCCGCCAGGATCGGGTCGAACGCGGCCCGGATCCGTCCGGCTCGGACGGCCAGGTCACGGACCTCGTGGGCGGCTCGGCCGAAGCGCTCGGCCTCCTGTTCGGCACGTCCGAGCGTCTTGACCACCAGCGCCCCCTCCAGGGACTCGTGGGTGGTCTCGCTCAGCGCCGCGCGGGCCTCTTGAAGCCGGCGCTGCAGCGGGGCGGAAAGGGAATGGTGCAGCACCGTGGCCAGGGCGACCCCAGGGATCACGAACAGCCCCACCAGCGCCAGGTAGGGGTCGGCGATGAACATCTGGACGGTGGCGACCACCACCATGCTGACGATCCCGACGGCCATCGGAAGCTCCGCCAGCGGCGACCAGGCCGCCTCGACATCGGCGCTGGCGATCGACAGCAGCCGGCCCGCGGAGCGGCGCCGGTGCCATCCGAGCGGCAGCCGCAGGTACTGCTCGGCGAGCCGCATCCGGTAGCTCGCCTGCAGCCGCGCCTGCATGATCTTGGCCCCGACCCATCGGGTGACGACGCCCGCCGCGCGCAGCAGCGCGATCCCCGCGAAGACCACGACCACCACCACGACCAGGCCGGGATCGCTCAGCTGCCGGCTCTCGGCGGCGGGCACCAGCACGGCCTGGGTGGCCCACCCCATCGCCCAGGCGTCCGCGGCGGTCAGCGCACCGAAGCCGATGCTGCCCAGCATGGCCCAGAAGAAGACCCGCGGCTGTTCGCGGACGGCGACGCCGAGCACCCGGATGCCCTGGCCGATGCTCGCCGCCGTGGTCGGGTCACCGGACCTGCGTTGCGCCATCGTTCGAGCCTAAGCGACCGAGGGAATCTCGGACGCCCCGGCCGCAGCCATGGAATCCGACGCGCCCGGGCCCGCACCCCGCGCTCGCCCAGGGGAGTGCTGGTCGATGCTGTTCCGAGCGAGGACGTGCCCGGACGTGAGCGCTCAGCGCTCGCCTAACTATTTGGGGCTCGTCGAATTCGGCGAGCCCCAAATAGTTAGGCGAGCGCGAGGTTGGGTGGGCGGGTGCCGGCGCGCGGACGGTGGCGGGAGGCTGCTACTTCACGACCTTGATCGAGAACGGGTAGCGGTAGGGCCGGCCCTGGTTCTCCGCGACCGCGCCCATGATCGAGAAGACCAGGCTGGCCAGCCCGACCAACGGCCACATGATCGCGCCGATCACCACACCGGTCAGGATGTAGCTGATGATGAAGCCGATCGCGACCGTGATCTGGAAGTTCAGCGCCTCCACCGCGGCGGCCCGGACCCGCGGGCTCTGACCGCCCTTGGTCATCATCACGATCAGCGGGCCGACCCAGCCGAGGATGCCGACCGAGACCAGCGCCGCCACCGGGCCGGACCAATGCGCCGCGGTCGCCCAGGTCTTCTCCTGGCCGGGGGTGAGGCCGCTGTAGGGCTGCATCCCGAAGCCGGGCTGCTGCTGACCGTAGCCGGGCTGTCCGTACGGGTTCTGCCCGTAGGGGGCCTGCTGGCCGTACGGGCTCTGCTGACCATAGGGGCTCTGGCTCTGCGGATCGGCGTAGGGCGGCTGGGTCTGGCCATAGCCGGACGGCTGCTGGCCGTAGGCCGACTGCGGTTCCCCGTAGCTGCCCGGTTGGCCGTACTGCGAGGCGGACGGCGCCGACGGCACGCTGCCGGTCTGCCCGTAGCCCTGCTGCGGCGGTTGGCCGTAGGGCCCGGACGGGGCAGCCGGCTGACCGTAGCCGGGCTGACCGTAGGAGCCGGACGGGGCCGACGGCGCACTGCCCGGCTGTCCGTAGGACGACTGCCCGTAGCCGGGCTGGCCGTAGCCGCCGTAGGAACCGGTGGATCCGGCGCTGCCGGGCTGGCCGTAGGGGGCGGACGGTGCGGACGGCGCACTGCCCGGCTGGCCGTAGGACGACTGGCCGTCTCCGGGCTGCCCGTAGCCACCCTGTTGGCCGTAGCCGGGGTAGCCGCCCGGGGTGGCCGGCTGCCCGTACCCGGAGGTCGGCTGGGCCGGCTGCCCGTACGAGCCGGCCGGTCCGTAGCCGGGCGTCGGGGAGGGCTGACCGTAGCCACCCGGCTGACCGTAGGCACTGGGCTGGCCATAGCCGCCGGCCTGGGCGGTCGGGCTCTGCTCGAACGGACCACCCAGCCCGGGCGGGGTGGCACCCAGGTCGAATGCGCCGGGGGCCGCGGTCGGCAGGTCGCCCGGAAGGTCGAGCGGGGAGCCGGTCGGCGCGGCCGGGGGCGGCGTCCGGTCGCTGGCCGCCGCATCGAAGTCGGTGGCCACCGGTGTCGGAGGCTCGTCCTGGCCCAGGTCGAAGTCGGGCTGGACGCCGTACTGAGGCTCCGGCTGCGCGGTGGCGTGCTCGGTCTCTTCGACCTGCGCCGGCGATTCCGGCATGCCCTCGGCGGTCGCCTCGTCCTCTTCGACCTGGTCGTAGGGATCGTCCTCGACGACCGGCGCCACGTCCTCAGCGACCGGGGTTTCCTGCTCAGCGAATGGCGGCACATCCTCGACCACCGGGGACACCTGCTCAGCGAAGGGCGGCGCCTGCTCGGCGAAGGGAGACTCCACCTCGGCGACCGGCTCGGCCACCACGTCCGAACCCTCCTCGACCTGGGCCGGTTCCTGGTCGGCCGGGACGGCGGCGTCCTCGACCAACTCGGCCTCCACGACCTCGGTAGCCGGCGGCGCCGCGAACGGCGACGGATCGGAGGCGAACGGCTGGTCGAACGCGCCCGGCGCCGGCTGCTCCAGCGTGACCGGATCGGGCTGCAGGGACGACCAGGGTTGCGGCTGCTCGTTCTGCGGAGTCTCGGCGGCACCGGTCGACTCGCTCTCGACGGGACGCTCCCACGGATTCTGGGTCATGGTGGCTGCTCACTGTTCTGACGGGAGGCACGGCGCGCGTGCCCGGACCGATCCATTCTTGCGCACGGTCCCCGAAGCCGACAGCGGGGTGAACCCGGAAACCACCCCTGCGGTCGGACCCGTGCCGGACGGTGCAGGGGCGGCACCGGGTCAGCCGGCGGGCTCGACCCGGACCTCGGCGGCCCGGCCGCGGTAGACGTAGATCATCAGCTCGCCCGGAGCGCCGGTGACCAGTCGTGGACGCGGCCCGTCCGCCACCCGCGCCTCCCGGCCGTCCGGGTGCCGCAGCACCAGTCCGTCGCCGCGGCGGCACAGGATTCGCGCCGCCGCCTGCACCCGTTGCCAGAGCACGGCGTCCACGGCGGCGTCGGGTTCGGCGGGCGGCAGCTCGTTGGCCCGGCGGACGTCCTCGGTGTGCACGAACCACTCCCCCAGATGGTGCGGCCAGCCCAGCCACGGGTCGATCCCGAACAGCGGAACCAGCGGCGAGCGCCGGCGCAGCCGCCGCACCAGGCCTGGATAGCCGAGCCGCTGCTGCAACCGGCGGGCCCGTCGCTCGGTCACCGGCGCCAGCGCGGCCAGCCCGATGCCCGGCCAGCTCAGCGGATCACGGCACAGCGCATCCAGATGTGCGGCCAGGTCGAACGCCGTCCAGCCCTGGCACAGGGTGGGCGCGTCGGGCGACACGGCGTCCAGCACCGCACAACAGCGTTCGCGCTGGCGCTCCAGCAGCTCCCGGCCGAACCGATACCTGGACGAAGCCATGACCCGATCCTGCCTCGGAGCGGGTCGGTGCGCTGCCGAATCGCTGGGCTCGGCCGGCGGAGCGATCGGCCGGCGGAGCAGCCGGCAGCGGTCCCGACCATCCCAGCGGACGTCGTCAGTGCGCCATGGCCTCGCGCAGCGGCGCCGTCCAGCGGGAACGGATCTCGTCCAGCGGCAGGGCGAACTGACCCACCACCTCGAACTCGGACAGTTCGGTCACCTCGCCGAGCCGCTGCAGCACGATGCCGTGCTCGGCGCACAGCTCGTCGAACTCGTCCGCCGCGGAGCCGGACAGCGAGACCAGCACGCGTCCGGGGGTCTCGGCGAACAGCTGGACGGTCGGGTCGCCGTCCGGCAGGGTGATCGCGACGCCGAGCCCGCGGCGCAGACAGGACTCGACCAGCGCCTGGGAGAGCCCGCCGTCGGCCAGGTCGTGCGCCGAGGTGAGCAGGTGCCGCTTGGCGGACGCCGCCAGCACCCTGGCCAACCGCTGCTCCTGGTCGAAATTCGGCAGCGGCGGCATCCCGCCCAGGTGACCGTCGTGGATCACGTCCGCCCAGGTGCTGCCGGAGAGGTCCTCACCGGTCTCGCCGAGCAGGAACACCGCGTCCCCGGCGTGGGCGAAGCCGACGCCGATCCGGTCGGCGACGTCGTCGATCACGCCCAGCACGCCGACCACCGGGGTCGGGATGATGTTGGTCTGGTCGGTCTGGTTGTAGAACGACACGTTGCCGCCGGTGACCGGGGTGCCGAGTGCCGTGCAGCCGTCCACCAGACCGATCACCGCCTCGGAGAACTGCCACATCACCGCCGGGTCCTCCGGCGAGCCGAAGTTCAGGCAGTCGGTGATGGCGACCGGTTCGGCACCCGTGACGGCGACGTTGCGATAGGCCTCGCACAAGGCGAGTTGCGCACCCAGGTACGGGTTCAGGTAGGCGAAGCGGCCGTTGCAGTCGGTGGCCAGGGCGATGCCCAGGCCGGTCTCCTCGTCGATCCGCAGCACGCCGCCGTCCTCGGGTTGCGCCAGCACCGTGTTGCCGCGCACGTAACGGTCGTACTGATCGGTCACCCAGGACTTGTCGCACAGGTTCGGCGAGCCGGCCAGCCGCAGCACCGTGTCGGCCAACTCCTCGCCGGATCGGGCCCGCGGCAGCGCGTTGGCGGTGTCGGCGTTGAGCGCGTCGATCCATTCCGGACGGGCGTAGGGCCGCTCGTAAACCGGGCCCTCGTGGGCGACGGTGGCCGGGTCGACGTCCACCACCACCTCGCCGTCCCACTCGATGATCAGCCGGTCGCCGTCGGTGACCTCTCCGACCACGGTCGCCAGCACGTCCCACTTGGCGCAGATCTCCAGGAAGCGGTCCACGTTGTGCGGCTCGACGACCGCCATCATCCGCTCCTGCGATTCGCTCATCAGGATCTCTTCCGGAGCCAGCGTGTGGTCGCGCAGCGGCACCGTGTTGAGGTTGACGTGCATGCCGCCGTCGCCGGCGCTGGCCAGCTCGGAGGTGGCGCAGGACAGGCCGGCCGCGCCCAGGTCCTGGATGCCGGAGATCAGGTTCTCGGCGAACAGCTCCAGGGTGCATTCGATCAGCAGCTTCTCCATGAACGGGTCGCCGACCTGGACGCTGGGCCGCTTCGCCGGGCCGTCCGCGTCGAAGGTCTCGGACGCCAGGATGGACGCCCCGCCGATGCCGTCGCCGCCGGTCGCGGCCCCGTACAGGATCACCTTGTTGCCGGTGCCGCGGGCGAACGCCAGGTGCAGGTCGTCGTGCTTGAGCACCCCCACGCACAGCGCGTTGACCAGCGGATTGCCGTAGTAGGTGGGGTCGAAGACCAGCTCGCCGCCGATGTTGGGCAGGCCCAGGCAGTTGCCGTAGCCGCCGACGCCGGCCACGATCCCGGGCAGCACCCGCGCGGTGTCGGGGGCGGTCAGCGGACCGAAGCGCAGCGGGTCCATCACGCCGATCGGCCGGGCGCCCATGGCCAGGATGTCGCGGACGATGCCGCCCACCCCGGTCGCCGCGCCCTGGTAGGGCTCCACGTAGGACGGGTGGTTATGCGACTCGATCTTGAAAGTGACCGCCCAGTCGCCACCGATGTCGACCACCCCGGCCTGCTCGCCGATGCCGGCCAGCAGCTTGCCGCGCGGCGTCTCCCGGCCCAGCGCGCCGAACTTCTTCAGGTGCACCTTGGAGGACTTGTACGAGCAGTGCTCCGACCACATCACCGAGTACATGGCCAGCTCGCACGACGTCGGCCGGCGGCCGAGGATCTCGCGGATCTCCAGGTACTCGTTCTCCCGCAGGCCCAGGGCTGCCCAGGGCTGCTCGAGATCGGGGGTTTCGGCGGCATGCGTAACGGTGTCGACCACGCCCACAAGCTACCGCCTCGACGCCGGCGCCCGCCGCGTGTCCCGAGCCCAGGTTTGGGCGCGTTTCCGGCGTGGCGCGACCACGACCGGCCTAAAATTCGACACAGAGGAGATTCCCGTGAGTAGGGCGGTGAGTTCCATGTCCGACTCGACAGCCGGCGCGCTGGCCATCGACTGTGGCCAGACCGGCATCGCGTGGAGCATTCAGGGAGCCGGAGCGGGCTTCGTCGGAGGCTCGGCCGCCGGGATCGACGTCGGTCGTCCGGTCGAGCCACAGCTGGCCGAACGAGTCCGCGCCATCCTGGACGAGACCGGGCTGCGTCCCGGATCGCTGAGTTGCGGAGCCGCCGCCCTGCACCGCCCGGACGCCGCCGTCCTGCTCGCCGAACTGGCCGGCACGCCGATCGGCCGGGTCGCCCTGGCCCACGACTCGGTGACCGGCTACCTCGGAGCGCTGGGCGACGTCCCCGGGGTGATGGTGTCGTGCGGCACCGGCGTGATCACCCTCGCGGTCGGCCACAACGACGTCGCCCGGGTGGACGGCTGGGGCTGGATCATGGGCGATGCCGGTTCGGCGTACTGGATCGGCCGCAACGCGCTCGAGGCGGCCATGCGCGGCTACGACGGACGCCGGCAGTCGACGCTGCTGACCGAGTTGATCGCCACGGACTTCGACGACCTGGAGTTGGCCCACCTGGAGTTGCAGGCCGACCCGAACCGGGTGGCCCGGGTGGCCTCCTACGTCGCCACCGTGGACCGGGCCGCGGCCACCGACCCGGTGGCCAGGAACATTCTGGACAAGGCGGCCGCGCATCTCACCGAGGCCGTGGTGACCGCCGCGCACCGGGTGGGGCTGGGACGCCACGAGCCGCCCACGGTCTGCGCCCTCGGTCCGACCTTCGAATCGCCCCGGGTGCGGGAGAAGTTCGTCGCCTACCTGACGATGAGCTGGCCGTCGTTCTCGCTGCGCAAACCCGCCGGGGACGCCCTGGCCGGCGCCGAGCGGCTGGCGGAGTTGCGCGAGGGCCCGCTGAGCCGGCTGGTCTCCCGGGCCGTCCGGGACTGACCGGCCTTACCCCTCACCACGCGAAACGGGGAGGCCGGTTACGGCGCGAAGCGGGAAGGCCGGTGGCCGCGCGAAGCGGGAAGGCCGGTTGCCGCGCGAAGCGGCCTGCATCATGGTGCGGCCCCGGTGCTCCGTCCGGTAGCAGCATTCGCCGCTCACCACGAAGGAGCCTCCCATGACGAACCCGGGATTCATCGCCAATCAGGCCGCCCAACAGGCTGCCGCACAAGCCCAGCAGGCCGCGGCACGGGCCGCGCAGCAGGCGTCCATCCAGGCCAGCCAACAGGCTGCCGAGTTCGCGCGCAGTTCGGCCCAGCGGGCCGGCCGGAGCGCCAGCGAGGCGGCGGCGCGGGCCGCGCTGCG
>NZ_JASGDE010000103.1:0-7392 GCF_047607385.1 Micropruina sp. | reverse complement strand
AGCGCCACCTCGACCCGCGGCGCGGCGGACGCCGCCTCGCGCGCCGTCCGACAGGCCCGCCGGACAGCGGCGGCCTCCGATCCCCCGGCGATCCCGCCGGCGCGGCTGCCCAGTCCGCCGACCACGAGCCTGGAGACCGCCTCGTCGAAGTCGTTGCCGCAGGGGTGTGCGGCACCCGTACCGGCCAGCACGGTGAAACCGTCCGGGCCGCGTTGCAGCACCGTCGCGGCGCACGACCCGGCGCCGAGATCGATGACCGCGATCCGCGCCCCGTCCGGGACGTGCACCCGCGCCGCGTAGCCGAGCGCCGCCGCCTCGGCCTGGTCGATCCGCCGCACCGCGGGGAGTTCGGCGAGTTCCACGGCGGCGTCGAACGAGGCCCGCTCGGCGTCCCCCCACCAGCCGGGGACCGCCAGCACCAGTTCCTCCGCCGGCCCGCCGACCAGGGCGGCCGCCCGGTCCCGGGCCAGGGTGAGCAGTGCCGCCGTCGCCTGCTCGGCACTCCAGCCGGGATCGCGCACCTCCTCGACCCACAGCTCCGGCCGGCCGCTGCCCAGTTGCACCAACTCGGCCGCGGCGTCCGTGCGTCGGACGGCGGCCACCAGCGTGCTGGTGCCGAGATCGACGCCCACTCGATATGTCATGCCCGGGCCTCTCCGCCGCGGCCGCCGAGGCTCACGACTGCACCACCACGGTAGGCGGAATGTGCGCCGGCGTCACCGAACGGATCACCGCATCCAGCCGGGCGGCGTCGAGGAGGACGCCGTCCGGCGGTCGCAGCGTGACCGTGATGCCGGGCTGCGGCTGCCCGGGCAGGGCGCCCCCGGAGGTCGGCGACCAGCGGGCGCCGCCGGATTCGACGACCTCGACCGGCACCCCGAACACGCTCTCGACGGCGAGCTGGATGCTGGCGGCCGTGCCCCGTCCGGCGTTCACCGAGCCCGCGACCAGCAGTTCGGCGCGCTGCGGTGCCGGGTCGACGTCCGGATCGACGCCCAGGCCGAGCCACTGGGCCAGCCAGACCAGCATGTCGTCGGGGGCGGTGGCGGGGTCGAGGTGGGCGACGAAGGCGTCCAGGTCCAGGATCACCGGCGCGAGCAGCTCGTCGAAGCTCGCGCACAGGTCGCGGGTGAACGGGTCCTCCCGCAGCATCGTGGGCAGTGTCGCGGCCAGCGGGTGGGGGCTGGCCAGGGCCGGGACCGTGCCGCGCATCAGGCCACCACCCGCACCTGGTGGTCGAAGGAGTAGACCAGCGCGGTCGGAGGCAGGTCCAGCCGGGTCACCGCGGCGCCCCGGGTGCCGGTGTCGGCCTCCGCCGGGTACAGCGCGACGTTGACCTCGCGCGCCATGTCGACGCCGGGGATCCGGGCCAGGGTGGCGTGCACCTCGTGCGCCTGGACGGCCCGCCCGAACGGCCAGCCGGTGCCGTCCGGCCCCCCGCACAGCGGGTCGTACAGCCGGTACAGGGCGCGCAGCACCTCGGCGCGCAGCTCGCCCGGGTCGAACCGGGGACGCGCGCTGAGCTGCACGACGGCGGTCAGCCAGACGTAGTCGGGAGGCTGGACCAGCAGCCGGGTGCCGACCAGCCGGCGTTCGTCGAGGCTCTGCGAGATCCGCTCCAGGATCTGCCAGGGCGGGTCGAGGTCGGTCCGTTCGATCCGGCCCAGGTCGTCGCCGGCCACGTGCGGCACCACCAGCAGCCGCACGCCGCCCACCACCCCGCTCTCCGGGACGCAGGCGACCCGGGCCGCGTCCGGCGCCGCGTCGCGGGCCAGTTCCTCGAAGTCGGCGACGGTCACCGCGCGTCCCCGGGAGCGGAGCAGCAGCGGGCCGCGCGCCTTGGCGTCCGCCAGCGTCTCGGCGTCGGCGCCGCCGATCGCGGGCTCCCGGTTCTCCACCCGGGATACGTACGGGATGCTCGTCTTGAGCACCCGCACCTGGCCGCGGGCCACATTGCCGGCCTGTCCCCCGCCGGTCCGGTAGGAGTCCAGCCGGAGCACCGCACCGGCCGGCGGCAGGTCGCCGTAGCGGCGCAGCGCACCGTCCGCGGTCCGCAGTGCCGGGCCGAATTCGAGTTCGCCGGCGAAGGCGTCGATCCGGAAGTGCCGGTCGTCGGGACCGGACTGGGCGAAGTGTGCGACCTCGGTCCATTGCTGGACGCTGTCCCCGGTCTGCACGGCCAGGGTCAGCGGCGTCTCCGAGGCGACCACCGGACGCCGTTGCAGCGCGAACCGCTGCGCCGAGGTGCCGTCGGAGCGTCCGATCACCTCGTGGTGCACCACCTCGGCGTGGATGGTGGGCGCGGTGCCGCCGACGGTGTGGGCCTGGACGCCCAGGATGGTGGGCGACTCGACGTAGCTCGGCTGGCCGGGCAGGGCCGCCACCAGCCGGCAGCGCAGCCAGCCGGCACGCTCCCGGGTGATCACCGAGGCCCGGTGCCCGTCCGGCACGTGCAGGATCACGTCACCGGGCTTGTTCAGCCCGCCGGTGTCGTCGGAACCCAGGTCGCAGGCTGCCCAGCCGTCGTCGGTCCAGGCCTCCCAGACCAGCGGCGGGTTCCGGGGGTCGACCCCGCGTCCGGACACGGTGCAGTCGAAGCGGAGCAGCACCGCGCAGGACGGGACGGCGTCCGAGAGCCCGATCAGCAGCGCGTCGCCGACCGCCGGCTGCTGGCTGAACGCCGGGAACCCGCCCCGGCCGACGGCGGCGGTGGTGTCGGTGGCGGTGCCCTTCGCCGGCTGGATGCCGGCCCGAGCGAAGGAGCAGGGCACGATGGTCAGCTCGCTCACCGTGCTGAAGGTGACCGGGTCGGA
The DNA here is from genome assembly GCF_047607385.1 of Micropruina sp. Classification (GTDB taxonomy): domain Bacteria; phylum Actinomycetota; class Actinomycetes; order Propionibacteriales; family Propionibacteriaceae; genus Micropruina. The sequence continues at coordinate 4,579 of NZ_JASGDE010000103.1, read as the reverse complement.
GACGTCGGTGCGCGGCGTGGCGACCCGGCTCTCGGCCCGCACCACCACCGGCTGCGGCTGGGGCGCGGCCAGCCAGAAGGTGGCCGAGCCGCGGGCCGCGGCGGGCGGCCGCAATTCGACCCCGATCAACTCCAGGAATTTGATGTAGTTCCGGTCGGGTACCCGGTTGAGCCGGTAGATCAGCTGGTCGACCATCTGGGCGACGGCCTCGATCAGGGTCACCCCGGGATCGGAGACGTTGTGATCGGTCCAGGTCGGACAGCGCTGCTGGACCAGCCGCTTGGCATCGTCCACCAGATCCTGAAAGCCCCGGTCGTCGAGGTTCGGCGCAGGCAGCATCAGGCACCTCCGTTCTCCGGTTGCGCGGGAATGACGTAGAAGGGGAAGACCAGGTTCCGGGGGTCGTTGAGGCCGCGGATCGAGTACCGGATGTCGATGTACAGCACCCCGGACTCCATGGCGTCGAAGCCGACCGCCACGTCCAGGACGTCGACCCGGGGCTCCCAGCGGTCCAGGGCCTGGCGGACGTCGTAGCCGATCTGCCCGGCCGTCGCCGAGGACGGGGTGTTGAAGACGTGGTCGTGGATCCGGCAGCCGAACTCGGGCCGCATCGGACGCTCGCCGACGGCGGTGCCGAGGATCAGCCGGATCGCCTGCTCGATCTCCCGTTCCCGGGTGACCAGCGCGATGCCGCCGGTGGCGTCGGTGCCCAGCGGGTAGTTCCAGCCGGCACCGATGAAGTCGATCCCCGTCTGTGTCGTGGACATGGTCAGCCTCCGATCAGCACGGTCGGGGCGCCGGCGACGATCGGGGCGCCGCAGATGGCCAGGTCGCCCATCCGGGCCGCCGGCATGCCGCCGATCAGCACCGTCGGGCAGCCGGGCGGGGCGATCGCGGTCGGCGGGTGGACCGCCGGCGGCGGGAAGCTGCAGATGTGCGGCGTGCCCACCGTGGCGGCCGGCATCCCGGCGATCAGCACCGTGGGCACCCCCGGCGGGCCGATCACCCCGGGGTGACCGGTGGCGTCGCCGACCCGGGCGGCCGCGGGCATCAGGACCACCCCTCTCGGCGGCGCCGCGCCGTGGTCAGTTGAGCTTGATCAGCCCGGCCTGGATGGTGCACAGCGAGCCTCCCTTCACCTCGGTGGTGCCGCTGCCTTCGAGCTTCGCGCTGACCCCGGTCAGGTTCAGCGCCGCGCCGGCCTTGACGTCCACCGTGCCGCCCCCGCCGTCGACGCTGACCCCGGACGAGGCGGCCAGCGAGATCTTGTTGCCCTTGAGGTCGAGGTCGGCGTTCGCGGAGTCGATGGTGATGCCCTGGGTGCCCTCGATCTTCACCTTGCCGTCGGCGTGCACGGTGATGGTGGCCCCGCCGTGGTCCATCACCAGGGTCAGCTTGTCGCCGCTGGTGGTGGCCCGGATGCCCTCGTTGCCGGAGGCGTCCATCAGGTCGAGGCGGTGGCCGTTGCGGGAGGTGAGCGAGCGCCGGTTCACCTGACCAGTGCCGCCGTCGACCAGGTCGACCGGGCCGCGCGCCATGGTGTCGATGCCGTTGAACAGCCCGCCGACCACCACCGGACGGTTGACGTCGCCCTGCTCGAAGACGACCAGCACCTCGTCGCCGACCTCGGGCAGGATCTCGGTGCCGCGGTCCTTGCCGGCGCCGGCCTGGACGGTGCGCGCCCAGTCGCTGACGTAGTCGTCCGACAGCCACGGGAAGGTGAGCCGGACCCGTCCGGCGTGCTGCGGGTCGTTGACGTCGGAGACCTGTCCGATGCTGGTGCCGGCCGGCGCCCGGCGGCTACCCGCCGCGGTGAGGCCGAGCAGGGTGCGGTCCCGGCGTCCGGTGACCGCGAACGCGGTGGTGTAGCCGGTCTGGGGATCGAAGCGGTGCCGGGAGGTGGTGATGGTGTATTTGCCGTCGAACGGCGTGCCCAGCCCGTCGATGGAGATGGCCGCACCGGCCCGCAGTTCGGGACGCCCCCGCGCCGTCCCCTCGAACTCGGCGAACGAGCTGGCCAGTTCGTCGGCGAGCACCCGGACCGCCTCGTCCACCTCGGCCTGGGTGCGGTAGGGGACGTCACTGGCGACGTGCGCGGGTCCGCCGAAGGCCTGGGCGAGCTGGGCCGGGGTGACGGGCAGTTCGATCCGCTGGGTGGCGGCCGGCTTGCTGGCCTTCAGGGCCTGTTTGGTGGCCACGTCCCAGCCGCGGACCTCGACGGTGTCCACCTGGCCGGACGAGGTGAGGATCGCCCGGAACCGGAGCAGGTCCTTGCCGGGGGTGAGCACCAGGGGCTCGTTCTGGGCGGTGCCGCCGGCGGCCGGGGCCGCGCTGGCGTCCACCGGACGGGTGAAGCCGAACACCCCGTCGCGCACCGAGACCTCCAGGTTGTTGGCCCTGGCCAGCGCCGACAGCACTTCCCAGTCGGTCTGGCCGGTCTGGCCGTAGTGGTCGTAGACGGTGCTGGTGGCGGCCACCTCACCGATCCGCAGGCCGGCCCGCTGGGCGATCGCGGTGGCGATGTCGGACGCCGTCGCCTGCAGGTAGCTGGCCGTCACCCGTCCCCGGAAGAAGCGGTGCAGCTGGTCGTAGCCGCGGATCACGGTGAAGGTGCCGGTCTGGTCGAATTCGGCTTCCAGCGCGGTGACCTCGCCCTGGATCAGCACCGCCGGCTGGGCGTCGTCGGCCACCTGGACGCTGACCTTGGCCGGCGACCCGACCCGCACCCCGAGCTGGCCGAGCACCTGCCGGTTGGGGTCGCGGAACCGCAGCACGAAGGCGTCCGGGAGCTCCTGGCTGTCGTCGACGTAGGCGGCCGTCAGCAGCGGCACCACCTCGGCGGGCAGCGGCTTGCCGTCCAGTTCGACCAGGCAGGTGCTGGTGATGCTGCTCATCTGGGCCCCCGGGTCTGGGCCAGCTCTTCGGGGCTGGGCAGCAGCAGGACGGTTCCGGCCGGCACCCGCAGCGGATCGTCGACGGCGTTGAAGTCGGCCAGCGCCCGCCAGGCCGCCGGATCGCCGTACTCGGCGAAGGCCACCGAGGCCAGGGTGTCGCCGGCCACCGTCCGGTGCACCCGGCGGACGTCGTAGCTGCCCGAGGTCGGGTTCTGCTTGCGGAACTCCTCCCCCGGCATCTCTTCCAGCTGGACGGCGCAGGCCGCCCGGATCGGGGTGCCGTCCGCGCTGAACAGGGTGAGCTTGGCGCTCACCGAGGTGACGAAGGCGGGAAAGCTGGCGGTCGATCCCCAGTGCAGCACGACCAGGGGCGGCGACGGCTTCTTCTGGGCGACGCTCTCCGGGGTGGGCACCAGGCAGGACATCAGCAGCTCGACGGCCTTGACCACCGAGCCGTCCTGGGCGGCGGTGGCGTCGAAGAACATCTCCAGGGTGAGTTTGGCGGGCTCCGACCCGTTGAACTCGGGCGGTCCGGCGGTCTTGGCGCCCTTGGCCGGCTTCCGCTCCCACTTGGCCGCCTTGCTGATGGTGACCTCTTTGGGGTTGAACTGGAACGGGACGACGCCCCGCATGGCGCCCACCGAGCCGCCGTTGGCCGGGTTGTAGACGGTCAGCTGCGCCTTGTTCATCCGCGGCCGGCCCTTGACCGCGACGCCGCCGGAGGTCTTGTCGCCGGGCTGGCCGACGTCGGCCATGGCGGCCGAGGTCTGCAGCGCGATGGACTGTCCGGGCATGGTGTCGCTCCTCCGTTGCTCAGGCGCCGCCGGCGCCCTTGGGCAGGAAGCCGTGATGGGCCAGTTCGACGGTCTCCATGGCGACCTTCGGGCTGTCCGGGTTCAGGCTCGGGCCGCTCCAGCGCACCGGGATGACGCCGTCCAGGGCCCAGACCGCGACCACTTCGCGGTCGCCGGTCATCGCGGTGATGGTGGCGGTCTGCCGGCGCACCCCGGAGGCGAAGCTGCACAGCCAGGCGGTCAGCTTGGCGCTGTCCCGGCAGACCGGGCGGCTCAGCTTGACGTTGCTGTATTTCACCCGGGTCGGCAGCTGCCAGACGAAGCCGTTGTTGCCGCCCTCTTCCCGCTGCTCGACGACCACCTCGAGCCCGAGCCCTTCGCAGCTGTTGAAGGCCCCGATCTCGTTGTCGTCGATCGTCACGCTGAAGCAGACGCTGACGGCCGGATCCTTGTTGTCCGCCACGGCGCTCACCCTCCTGTCATCTCGGTCAGCCATCCGGCACGTTCCCGGTCGAGCCAGAGTTCCTCGCGCAGCCGGGCGGCCAGCGGTTCGTACAACCGCCGGGCCAGTTCGTCCACGTTGCCCCCGCTGGTTGCACCGGCGACCACGACCGCCGCCGAGGTCGACGTCGCCTCAGCAGACCCCGGGCCGGCGGGCACCGACTCAGCGGGCTCCGGTTCGCTGGACGGTGGCGCCTGGTCCACGGTCTGCCGCTGGACGCTGTCGGCGCCGGTCTCCAGCGCCGGGTACTGGTCGGCGAAACCGGCGAACATGCTGGCGAAGGACACCCCGTCACCGGCCCGGGGGACGCTGCCCGGCGCCCGGGAGCCGGCCGGCCGAACCAGGGTGAGCGGCGGCTGAGGCGCTGCCGGCGGGGGCGGCTCGGCGGT
>NZ_JASGDE010000102.1:0-47721 GCF_047607385.1 Micropruina sp. | reverse complement strand
GTCCGGACGGCGCGGTCGGGGCCGGCGAGCGGCGGTCCGGGCGTCCGCGGCGATTGGCATGGCTCGGCGACGGATGCGACAATCGTCCGCGGAGGGGAGTACTCCCTAGCGAGGACGTCGTCATCACGGCTCGGCTATCCGGCCCGGCGCCTCGGCTGGCAACAGTGGCGGAGACCTCCGGGATTCGAGCCTGAGGAGGCCCTCCGTTGCACGTCACCCTGACCGCCTGGCTGATCACCCTCGGTGTCACCGTCGCGATCCTGGCGTTCGATCTGTTCATCATCGGTCGCCGGCCGCACGAACCATCGATGCGGGAATGCAGCATCGCGATCAGCATCTACGTCGCGCTGGCGGTGGTCTTCGGCCTCGGCGTCTGGGCGGTCTCGGGTCCGCGCTACGCGGGTGAGTTCTTCGCCGGCTGGCTCACCGAGTACAGCCTGAGCATCGACAACCTGTTCATCTTCGTGATCATCATGAGCAACCTGCGGGTGCCGCGGAAGTACCAGCAGTACGCGCTGATGTTCGGCATCGTGCTCGCCCTGGTCTTCCGGGCGATCTTCATCGCCCTGGGCGCCGCCGCCATCGAGCGGTTCTCCTGGATCTTCTTCCTGTTCGGCGGCTTCCTGATCTGGACGGCGTGGAAGCTCTTCATGGACTACCTGCATCCCGAGGACGACGACGAGAAGACCGAGAACTTCGCGATGCGCTGGGTGAAGCGCAGCTTCCCGTCGACGGAGGAGTACCACGGCACCCGGTTGACCATCGTCGAGCAGGGCAAGCGGCTGATCACCCCGATGTTCTTCGTGATCGTCGCGCTGGGCAGCACCGACCTGCTCTTCGCCCTCGACTCGATCCCGGCGATCTACGGCCTCACCCAGGAGCCGTTCCTGGTCTTCACCGCCAACGTGTTCGCGCTGATGGGCCTGCGCCAGCTCTACTTCCTGATCGGCGGCCTGCTGCAACGGCTGGTCTACCTGTCGGTGGGCCTGTCGTTCATCCTGGCCTTCATCGGCGTCAAGCTGGTGCTGCACGCCCTGCACGAGTACCACCTGGACGAGTCCTGGGGGTTCAGTGTCGACATCCCGATCTGGCTGTCGCTGACGGTGATCATCGCCACCCTGGCGGTGACCACGGTGGCCAGCCTGATCAAGTCCCGCCGCGAGGACGCCAAGTACAGCGGATAAGCCCGGCGCACCAGCGCTTGCATAGCACGGGCTGGCGCCGCTGCCGGCCGACCAGCGCGCTGCGATCTGCGACGACGTCCGGGCGCACCTCGAGGACGCGGTCGAGGCCGGGCGTCCGATCGCCGAAGCCATCGCGGCCCTGGGTCCGGCGTCCGTGGTGGCCGCGGAGTATCTCCGCGAGTTCGGCGTCGCTGCCGACGAGACCCCCGGACGGCGGATGCAGGCCCGGCTGCTGCTCGCGGCGCTGTCCGTCACCCTGTTCGCACTGGTCAGCAGCGCGACGGTCGGGTTCTTCTTCGTGCCGCTGGTGCTGGTGTTGTGGTCGGCGGTGCTCGTCCCGCGGGCGCTGTCCCGGGGGTTCGATCTGCGCTCACGACCGCTGTGGCGGGTGGTCCTGGCGGTCGTGCCGGCGCTGCCGGGTGTCCTGTTGGCGGCAGGCATGTTGAGCGGTGCGGTCGCCGCCGACTGGGGCAGCGTCGGGCTGGGGGTGGTCGCCCTCGCGACCGCCGGCCTGGTCGCCGCCGGTTTCCGGTCGGCCTTCGTGGCGGTGGCAGTGCTGGGTGCGCTCGGCATGATCGCGACGGTGGTCGATCCGAGCATGCTGCTCGCGGCGCCCTGGCTGCTCGGTGGGGTGTGGTTGGCCCTGGGGCTGACGGGTGCAGCTCTTACCGGCAGCTCGCCCGCCGGCCGCTGACGGATCGGCTTCCGGAGCTCACCAGCGCCGGGCGCGCCACTCCTCCAGGTGCGGCCGTTCGGCCCCCAACGTGGTGTCTGCTCCGTGCCCGGGGTGGACGATGGTGGCGTCGTCGAACCGGTCGAACAGCTTGGCTGTCACGTCGTGCAGCAGGCTGTCGAAATCGGTGCCGCGGGTGGTCTTGCCGACCCCGCCCGGAAAAAGGCTGTCCCCGGTGAACAGCCGGTCCGTGTCGTCGGAGGGGGTGTGCGCCAGCGCGATCGAGCCGGGTGTGTGCCCGACCAGGCCGATCACCGCGAGCTCCACGCCGCCGAGGGCGATTGCGTCGCCGTCCCAGACCTCCTGGCAGGTGACGCCGGTGGCCTCGGTGATGGTGGCCGCGTCCGGGGTTCCGGCGTAGCCGGGCGCTCCGGTGGCGGCCACCACCGCGGCCAGCGCCTGCAGGTGGTCACGGTGCCGGTGGGTGGTCACCACGCCGACCAGGCGCAGCCCGTCCAGCAATCTCAGCAGCACCGCCGGCTCGGCGGCGGCGTCGATCAGCAGGGCGTCCGTGCCGTGGGTCAGCAGGTAGGCGTTGTTGTCCATCGGGCCGACCGAGGTCTTGGTCAGCCGCAGCCCGTCTCCGATCAGCATGGCCTCATGATCGCAGCACCGGCGCGAGGTCGTCGGCTCCTTCGATCTCACCGCCGCCGATCCGGCCCATCAGCCAGGCCCACAAGGCGGCGTCCCCACCGCTCACGGTGCGCCGGACGCCGTCGGCGCCGAGTTCGGCGGTCAGTCCGGACGTGCTCTCCAGCCGCAGCGCCGGCACGCCGGGGTCCTCGGCGTAGCGGAAGGACGCCCACTGCAGCAGCCAGCGCGCGGACGCCGGGTCGAGGCGTCCGACGTCGAAGCCGCAGTCCAGGTCGAGGTGATGCACCACGATCTCGGCCAGCCGCGCCATCGGCACCTGGGCCAGGGTCAGCTGGCGGCCCAGCAATTCGACCGGGGCGGCCCAGTCCTCCACCGCGTCCATCGCGCGTTCCAGCCGGCCGGCCGAGGTGTCCAGGCAGATCTGCAGCTCCAGGCCGCTCATGCTGGAGCCCCGCTCGATGCCTTCGGCGCGCAGCTCTTCGTCGCTGTACAGCGCCGCCGGACGCCCGGCCCTGGCCTGGTCGATCAGTTCGGCCAGCGCGTCGGCATTGGACGCCAGATGGGCGGCCACGTTGGCCCGGGACCAGCCGGGCAGCAGACTCGGCCGGTTCCAATCGTCGTCGGTGATGCCGATGGTCTCGCCGAGCAGCCGCTGGGTCGCCTCCTGGACCCGCTTCCGCAACGTCTCCAGCGGTGCCGTGAACGTCTGCTCGGTCATGACGGCCACCCTAAGGGGTACGGCTCCGCACTGACGAGGCGACCGCTGCGGGAACTGTCACAGCCGGCGTCTAGCATGATCGCCGTGAATGAACGGCTGATCGTACGGGGTGCACGCGAGCACAATCTGCGGAACGTGAGCCTCGACCTGCCGCGGGACGCGATGATCGTCTTCACCGGGCTGTCCGGCTCGGGCAAGTCGTCGCTGGCCTTCGACACCATCTTCGCCGAGGGGCAGCGCCGCTACGTGGAGTCGCTGTCCGCCTACGCCCGCCAGTTCCTGGGCCAGATGGACAAGCCCGACGTCGACTTCATCGAGGGCCTGTCCCCGGCGGTGTCCATCGACCAGAAGTCGACCAGCCGCAATCCGCGCTCCACGGTCGGCACCATCACCGAGATCTACGACTACCTGCGGCTGCTCTACGCCCGCGCCGGGCGTCCGCACTGCCCGATCTGCGGCGAGCCGATCGCCCGGCAGAGTCCGCAGCAGATCGTCGATCGGCTGCTGGCGCTGCCCGAGGGCACCCGGTTCCAGGTGCTGGCCCCCGTCGTCCGGGGCCGCAAGGGCGAATACCAGGACCTGTTCCGGCAGCTCGCCACCCAGGGGCTGAGCCGGGTCCGGGTCGACGGCGACATCCATCAGCTGACCGATCCGCCGACCCTCGACAAGCAGAAGAAGCACAACATCGACGTGGTCGTCGACCGGCTGGCGGTCAAGGAGTCCGCCAAGCAGCGGCTGACCGACTCGGTGGAGACCGCGCTCGGGCTGGCCGCCGGGGTGGTGGCGATCGACTTCGTCGACCGTCCGGCCGGCGATCCCGACCGGGAACGGCGCTACTCCGAGAAGCTGGCCTGCCCCAACGAGCACGACATCGCCATCGAAGAGCTGGAGCCGCGGCAGTTCTCCTTCAACGGGCCGTGGGGTGCCTGCCCGGCCTGCTCCGGTCTGGGCACCACCAGCGAGGTGGACGTCGAGCTGATCGTGCCCGACACCGGCAAGAGCCTGGCCGAGGGGGCCGTCTCGTGCTGGACGTCGGTGTACGTCGCCGGCTACTTCCAGACCCTGTTCAAGGCGCTCGCCGAGACCCACAAATTCTCCCTCGACACCCCCTGGAGCGCGCTGCCGGAACGGGTCCGGACGCTGATCCTGCACGGCGTGCAGGGCACCATCCAGGTGCACACCCGGTCCCGGCACGGCCGGGAGCACTCCTTCCGGGCCAAATTCGAGGGCGCGGTGCCGTACATCAAGCGCCGCTTCAACGAGGCCGAGTCGGAGAACTCCCGCGAGCGTTTCGCCGGCTACATGCGCGAGGTGCCCTGCCCGACCTGCAAGGGCGCCCGGCTCAAGCCCTCCTCGCTGGCCGTGACGGTGAGCGGCCGCAGCATCGCCGAGGTGTCGTCGATGTCGATCGACGAGGTGGCCGGCTTCATGCGCTCGCTGGAGCTCACCGAGCGCGAGGCGCAGATCGCCGAGCGGGTGGTCAAGGAGATCAACGAGCGGCTCCGGTTCCTGCTCGACGTCGGCCTCGACTACCTGACTCTGGCCCGGTCGGCGGGCAGCCTGTCCGGCGGCGAGGCGCAGCGGATCCGGCTGGCCACCCAGATCGGGTCGGGGCTGGTCGGTGTGCTCTACGTGCTCGACGAGCCGTCGATCGGTCTGCACCAGCGCGACAACCGGCGGCTGATCGACACCCTGGTGCGACTGCGCGATCTGGGCAACACGCTGATCGTGGTCGAGCACGACGAAGACACCATCCGCACCGCCGACTGGGCGGTCGACATCGGCCCGGGGGCGGGGGAGCACGGCGGGCACGTGGTGGTGTCCGGCCCGGTGAGCGAGCTGCTGTCCAATCCCGATTCGCTGACCGGCGCCTATCTGTCCGGACGGCGCAGCATTCCGATGCCGAGCAGCCGCCGGCCTCGCACCGGCCGGGCGATCACCGTCCGCGGGGCACGTGAGAACAATCTGCGCGACGTCACGGTGTCCTTCCCGCTCGGCCAGTTCGTCGCGGTCACCGGGGTCTCCGGCTCGGGCAAGTCCTCGCTGGTCAACGGCATCCTGTACACGGCGCTGGCCAAGCAGCTGTACAGCGCCCGCACGGTGCCCGGCCGACACCGTGCGATCACCGGCATCGAGCACATCGACAAGGCGATTCACGTCGATCAGTCGCCGATCGGCCGGACGCCGCGGTCCAACCCGGCCACCTACACCGGGGTGTTCGACAACATCCGCAAGCTGTTCGCCGAGACGCCCGAGGCGAAGGTGCGCGGCTACCAGCCGGGCCGGTTCTCGTTCAACGTGAAGGGCGGACGCTGCGAGAACTGCGCCGGCGACGGCACCATCAAGATCGAGATGAACTTCCTGCCCGACGTCTACGTGCCGTGCGAGGTGTGCCACGGTGCCCGGTACAACCGGGAGACCCTCGAGGTGCACTACAAGGGCAAGACCATCGCCGAGGTGCTCGACATGCCGATCGAGGAGGCGGTGGAGTTCTTCGCCGCCATCCCGGCGATCGCCCGGCACCTGCGCACCCTGGTCGATGTGGGCCTCGGCTACGTCCGGCTCGGGCAGCCGGCGACCACCCTGTCCGGCGGCGAGGCGCAACGGGTGAAGCTGGCCAGCGAACTGCAGAAGCGGTCCACCGGCCGCACCATGTACGTGCTGGACGAGCCCACCACCGGCCTGCACTTCGAAGACATCCGCAAGCTGCTCGGTGTGCTGGGCCGGCTGGTCGACGCCGGCAACACGGTGGTGGTGATCGAGCACAACCTCGACGTGATCAAGACCGCCGACTGGGTGATCGACATGGGCCCCGAGGGTGGTTCCCGAGGCGGCCTGGTGATCGCCGAGGGCACCCCCGAGCAGATCGCGGCGACGCCCGAATCGCACACCGGCGAGTTCCTCCGCGAGGTGCTGAAGGGGCACCAGGTGCCGGTGGCCGAGCCGCCGGAGCCGCTGGTGGAGGCACCCGCCCCGGCACCGGCCAGGCGGCGACGCAAGGCGAGTTGATCGGTGCCGCCATCGGTCATCCCGGGCCTGCTCCGGGATCTGGGTGGTCCGGCCGGGATCCCGGCGTCCGGCGGGATGACGGGCGTCGGGGTGTGCCGCTGTCGACTTTCGCCATCTCGGGCTTCCCCCGGGATCTGATCGTGCGTGAGATCCTCCCTCAATTTCAGTCTTGACTTATATAAGTTCCCACGCAAATATTGAGCCGTGCACGCGCTCGACGTCCTAGGAGATCCGGTCCGACGCCGGATCGTCGAGCTGCTCGCGTCCGGCGAGGCGGCGGCCGGCGAGATCGGACGCGTCGTGCAGGCCGAGTTCGGCATCTCCCAGCCGGCGGTGTCGCAGCACCTGCGGGTGCTCCGCGAGGCCGGGTTCACCCGGGTCCGGCCGCAGGGCACCCGGCGGCTCTATGCGCTGGAGCCGGCGCCGCTGGCCGAGGCCGACGCCTGGCTGGCGACCTTCCGGCGGTTCTGGGAACCACCGCTGGCCGCGCTCGGCACCGAACTGGCGCGCGGACGCCGGGAGCGTCGGCTGGCCGCCGAGCGGGCCAACGCCGATCCGGATCAGGACCACAACGACAGCACCACCGAGGAGCATTGATGGACATCGAGAGCCAGATCGACGCCGTGGACCGCGCGGTGGCCAGCACCGAAGACGGCAGGGCGCCGCTGCGGGTGCAGACCCTCGCACAGAGCTATCCGGCGCCGCTCGCCGACGTCTGGGACGCGGTCACCACCGCCGACCGGATCGCCCGCTGGTTCCTGCCGGTCGAGGGCGAGCTCGTCCTCGGCGGCCGCTACCAGCTGCAGGGCAACGCCGGCGGCACGGTGCTGGAGTGCGAACCGCCGGCCGGGGCGTCCGCCCGGTTCCGGGTCTCCTGGGAGTTCGGCGGCGGCGTCACCTGGCTGACCGTCCGGCTGCAGGCGCTGGACGCCGCGTCGACCCGGCTGGAACTGGAACACGCCGCGCCCGTCGACGCGGTCCCCGAGGAGCTCTGGAACCGGTTCGGCCCCGGTGCCACCGGTCTCGGCTGGGACGCCGGACTGCTCGGTCTCAGCCTGCACCTGACTGCGCCGGAGCAGCGTCCGGAGGATCCGATGGCGTGGCAACTCGGCCCCGAGGGCAGGCGGTTCAACCGGCTGGCCGCCGACCGCTGGGCGCTGGCACACATCGCCGACGGCGCCGATCCCGAGGTCGCCCGGGCCGCGGCCGACGCCGTCTACGCGATGTACGTCGGCGAAGCTCCCCTGTGAGCCGAGGGCCTGCTGGCTGCCGGGAGTGACTGGCCGGTTCGGGAGCGACTGGCGCTTCCCAGGGCGGCAGTCGCTCCCGATGGCGTCAGTCGGGCGTGCCCGCCTTCACGGTTGTGCCCGGCTACGCCCGGCCGGGCTCCTCGGTGGGTTCGGCGTCCGTGTCGTCGTCGGGAGTGTGCCGCTCCAGCCAGGTGATGAACGGCTTGAGCAGCAGGGTGGGTGGAACCGATCCGGTGTCCACGACCTGTCGGTGGCGGCACCTATGCTGGCCGCCATGGCTGATCCGGAGAGCTACCGACCGGCGACCGGCACCATTCCCACCCAGCCGGGCGTCTACCGGTTCAGCGACGCCGGCGGGCGGGTGATCTATGTCGGCAAGGCGGTCAACCTGCGGCAGCGGCTGACCTCGTATTTCGCCGATCCGGCGCTGCTGCACTTCCGCACCCGCACCATGGTCCGCACCGCGGCCAAGGTGGAGTGGACGGTGGTCCGCAACGAGCTCGAGGCGTTGCAGCTGGAGTACACCTGGATCAAGCAGCACGACCCGCGGTTCAACGTGAAGTACCGCGACGACAAGTCCTATCCGTGGATGGCGGTGACCTGGTCGGAGGAGTACCCGCGGGTCTTCGTCGGACGCGGCAAGAAGCGCAAGGGCACCCGGTACTTCGGGCCCTACGCCCATGCCTGGGCGATCCGGGAGACCCTCGATCCGCTGCTGCGGGCGTTCCCGATGCGGTCCTGCACCAATGGCGTCTTCCGCTCGGCGGCGGCGTCCGGACGCCCCTGCCTGCTCGGCTACATCGGCAAATGCGCCGCCCCGTGCGTCGGCCGGATCGGTCCGGACGAGCACCGCGCCCTGGCTCAGGACGTCTGCGACTTCCTGGCCGGACGCACCAACACGCTGCTGCGACGGCTGGAACGCCAGATGCAGGAGGCGTCGGCGAACCTGGAGTTCGAGAAGGCGGCGGTGCTGCGCGACCAGTTGCACGCGCTGCGCCAGGCCACCGACTCCAACGCCATCGTGCTCGGCGACGGCACCGACGCCGACGTGATCGCGCTCGCCGAAGACCCGCTCGAGGTGGCGGTGCAGATCTTCCACGTCCGTGACGGACGCATCCGCGGCCAGCGGGCCTGGGTGGCCGACCGCACCGACGACACCGAGACGTCCGGGCTGATCGAGACCTTCCTGCTGCAGCTCTACTCCGACGTCGACGGCACCGAGGTGCCACCGGAGATCCTGGTACCCGAGGTGCCGTCCACGGGCGGGCTGATCGCCGAGCTGCTCACCGAGTCGCGCGGCTCCCGGGTGGTGATCCGCACCCCGCGGCGCGGCGACAAGAAGACCCTGATGGAGACGGTCGCCCGCAACGCCGCGGAGGCCCTGGCGCTGCACAAGACCCGCCGGGCCAGCGATCTGTCCACCCGCAACCAGGCCCTGGAAGAGATTCAGCAGGCGCTCGCCCTGCCCACCGCGCCGCTGCGGATCGAGTGCTACGACGTGTCGCATCTGCAGGGCACCGAGATCGTGGCGTCCATGGTGGTCTTCGAGGACGGCTTGGCCCGCAAGAGCGACTACCGCCGGTTCGTGATCCGCGGCATCGACGGCTCCAACGACGTGGCCGCCATCCACGAGGTGATCACCCGGCGTTTCCGGCGCTACCTCGACGAGCAGCAGGCGCCCAGCGAGGACGGCCCGCTGCTGGTCGACCCGACCACCGGCGCGGCCCGCAAATTCGCCTACGCACCGGCCCTGGTAGTGGTCGACGGCGGCGCCCCGCAGGTGGCCGCCGCCGAGCGGGCGCTGGGCGAGCTGGGCATCGCCGACGTCGCGGTGATCGGGCTGGCCAAGCGGCTCGAGGAGGTCTGGCTGCCGGGGGAGGAGTTCCCGCTCATCCTGCCCCGCACCAGCGAGGGCCTCTACCTGCTGCAGCGGGTCCGCGACGAGGCCCACCGGTTCGCCATCACCCACCATCGCGGACGCCGCAGCGCCTCCATGGTGGAGTCGGTGCTGGACGACGTGCCGGGCCTCGGCGAGGTGCGCCGCAAGACCCTGCTGAAGCACTTCGGCTCGCTGAAGAAGCTGCGCGCGGCGGCTCCCGAAGAGCTCGCCCAGGTGCCCGGCATCGGTCCCACCATCGCCGCCGCCATCGTCGAGGCGCTCGCCGGCCCGGCCCCCGAGGCGATCAACCTCACCACGGGCGAAGTGCTGGACGCACCATAATGTCCCCCATGAGCACACCCGCCTCCGCGCTCCGCTTCGTGATCGTCACCGGCATGTCCGGCGCCGGTCGCCGCACGGCGTGCCACACCCTGGAGGATCTGGGCTGGTACGTGGTCGACAACCTGCCGCCGCAGCTGCTGCCGGGCCTGGTGCAGATCGCCACGGAACGTGACTTCACCAAGGTCGCGGTCGGCCTCGACGTCCGCACCCGGTCGGCCTTCCAGCAGATCCCGTCCACCTTCGACGCGCTGGGCCGGGCCGGGGTGGTGCCGCAGATCCTCTTCCTGGACGCCGACGACGACGCCATCGTCCGGCGCCAGGAGTCGGTGCGGCGTCCGCTGCCGCTGCAGGGTGAGGGCGGCCTGCTGGACGGCGCCAGCAAGGAGCGCCGGATGCTGGCCACGCTGCGGGCCTCCGCCGACGTGGTGATCGACACCTCCGACCTCAACGTGCATCAGTTGTCCGACCGGGTGGCGCACATCTTCGGCTCCGACGAGAATCCCGACCTGCTGTTCACCGTGATGTCCTTCGGGTTCAAGAACGGCATCCCGATCGACGCCGACATGGTCTTCGACGTCCGCTTCCTGCCCAACCCGCACTGGGTGCCCGACCTGCGGGCACAGACCGGGCTGTCCCAGGCGGTGTCCAGCTACGTGCTCGGCCAGGACGGCGCCGACGACTTCCTGGCCCACGTGACCGACCTGCTCGCGCTGATCAAGCCGGGCTACGTACGCGAGGGCAAGCGGCTGGCGACGGTCGCGGTCGGCTGCACCGGCGGCAAGCACCGCAGCACCGCCATGGCCGAAGAGCTGGCCCGCCGGCTGCGCACTCTGGGTGTCGCCAGCCAGGTGTTCCATCGCGATCTGGGCAAAGAGTGAGGCCGGGCTACCCGCCGCCCGCGGTGGTGGCGTTCGGTGGGGGACACGGGCTGTACGCGGCGCTGAGCGCGCTGCGCTACGTGACACCACGGCTGACCGCGGTGGTCACCGTCGCCGACGACGGCGGTTCCTCCGGCCGGCTGCGGGAGGAGTTCGACATCCTGCCGCCGGGCGACCTGCGGATGGCGCTGGCCGCGCTGTGCGCCGACGACGAACTCGGCCGTACCTGGGCCGACGTGCTGCAATCGCGCTTCGGCGGCAGCGGGCCGCTGGCCGGGCACGCCATCGGGAACCTGCTGATCGCCGGGCTGTGGCAATGGCTGGAAGACCCGGTCGCCGGGCTCGACATGGTCGGGGCGCTGCTGCGCACCCAGGGCCGGGTGCTGCCGATGGCCGCCGTCCCACTGGTGATCGAGGCCGAAGTGGTCGGGTCCGATCCCCGGCATCCGGACGAGCTGGCGCTGTTGCGCGGCCAGGCGACGGTGGCCAAGACCACCGGCGACGTCCGGGCGGTGCGGCTGCTACCGTCCGATCCGCCGGCCCGGCAGGAGTCCGTGGACAGCGTGCTGGCCGCCGATCACGTGGTGCTGGGCCCCGGTTCCTGGTTCACCTCGGTGATCCCGCACCTGTTGGTGCCCGAGCTGGCCGAGGCCATCGTCAACACCCGGGCGCAACGGATCCTGACCATGAACCTGGTGCCGGCCGACGAGACCAAGGGTTTCCCGGCGTCCCGGCATCTCGAGGTGCTGGCCGATCACTGCCCGCGGCTGCGGCTGGACGTGGTGGTCGTCGATCCGAGCTTCGCCGCCGACGATCCGCCGCTGGAGAAATTCGCCCGGTCGTTGGGGGCCCGGCTGGTGGTGGAGAATGTACGGATGCGCGACGGCTCGCCCCGGCACGATCCCCATCGTCTGGCGGCGGTCTACGCCGAACTCATGCAGCAGTGACGACCCTCGATCTGACACCCCCGAACGGTAAGGAAGAGCCCATGGCGATGACGCAGCAGGTCAAGGCGGAGTTGGCCACCGTGCCGGTGACCAAGCCCGCCTGCCGCCGCGCCGAGGTGGCGGCCACCCTGCGGTTCGCCGGCGGGCTGCACTTGGCCGGCGGCCGCATCGTGGTCGAGGCCGAACTGGACACCGGGGCCGCCGCCCGGCGGCTGCGCACCGCGATCGCGGACCTGTTCGGGTTCAACTCCGAGTTCGTGGTGGTCACCTCGTCCGGGCTGCGGCGAGGCACCCGCTACATCGTCCGGCTGATCCGCGACGGCGAGTCGCTGGCCCGCCAGACCGGGCTGATCGACAACCGCGGACGCCCGGTCCGCGGCCTGCCCGCGGCCATCGTCAGCGGCGGCCTGGACGTCTCGGTGGCCGGCTGGCGGGGCGCCTTCCTGGCCCACGGCTCGCTCACCGAACCCGGCCGGTCGATGGCCATGGAGGTGACCTGCCCCGGCTCGGAGGCGGCGCTGGCCCTGGTCGGGGCGGCGCGCCGGCTGGGCATCGCGGCCAAGGCCCGTGAGGTGCGCGGCGTCGACCGGGTGGTGATCCGCGACGGCGACGCGATCGCCGCCATGCTGACCCGGCTGGGTGCGCACCAGTCGCTGCTGGCCTGGGAGGAGCGCCGGATCCGCCGCGAGGTGCGGGCCTCGGCGAACCGGCTGGCGAACTTCGACGACGCCAATCTGCGCCGCTCGGCGCGGGCCGCGGTGGCCGCCGGCGCCCGGGTGGAGCGGGCCCTGGAGATCCTCGGCGACGACATCCCCGACCACCTGAAGGTGGCCGGCCTGCTCCGGCTGGAGAACAAGCAGGCCTCCCTGGAGGAGCTCGGCCAGCTGCACACCCCGCCGCTGACCAAGGACGCCGTGGCCGGCCGGATCCGCCGGCTGCTGGCCACCGCCGACAAGCGGGCCGCCGAGCTGGGCATTCCCGGAACCGAGGCCAACCTGTCCCGCGAGATGCTGGACGACCGCGACTGAGCCCGCGCGGGTCTGCTTCCCGGCCTCGTCGCGAGGCCTGTCCGGCATGGCTGGAGCGGTGCTGACCAGCCACCGATACGAGGTTTGCCATACCTGCTCCGCATCGGGCCTTTTTCTGTAGTGTGGGCGTCGTCCACCCTTGCCTGCGCCTGGAGTGCGGGCAAATCTCTCAACGAAGGGGAACCATCACATGACGGTGAAGGTTGGTATCAACGGTTTCGGCCGGATCGGCCGCAACTACTTCCGTGCGCTGACCGCGTCCGGAGCCGACATCGAGGTCGTCGGCGTCAACGACCTGACCGACAACAAGACGCTGGCCCACCTGCTGAAGTACGACTCGATCCTGGGCCGCTTCCCCGGCGAGATCAGCTACGACGACGAGTCCATCACGGTCAACGGGCACAAGATCCTGGCGTTCGCCGAGCGCGATCCCAAGAACCTGCCGTGGGGTGAGATCGGCGCCGACATCGTGATCGAGTCGACCGGCTTCTTCACCGACGCCAACAAGGCCAAGGCTCACGTCGAGGCGGGCGCCAAGAAGGTCATCATCTCCGCTCCGGCGAAGAACGAGGACATCACCGTGGTCGTCGGCGTCAACGAGGGCGACTACAACCCCGAGACCGACACGGTCATCTCCAACGCGTCCTGCACCACCAACTGCCTGGCGCCGATGGCCAAGGTGCTCAACGACACCGTCGGCATCGTCCGTGGCCTGATGACCACCGTGCACGCGTACACCGCCGACCAGAACCTGCAGGACGGCCCGCACAGCGACCTGCGTCGTTCCCGCAACGCCGCGCTGAACATCGTGCCGACCAAG
The DNA here is from genome assembly GCF_047607385.1 of Micropruina sp. Lineage (GTDB taxonomy): Bacteria > Actinomycetota > Actinomycetes > Propionibacteriales > Propionibacteriaceae > Micropruina. The sequence continues at coordinate 34,339 of NZ_JASGDE010000102.1, read as the reverse complement.
ACCGGCGCCGCCGCCGCCGTGGCCCTGGTGCTCCCCGAGCTCAAGGGCAAGTTCGACGGCTACGCGCTGCGCGTCCCGACCCCGACCGGTTCCGCCACCGACCTGACCTTCCAGGCCGGCAAGGAGACCTCGGTCGAGGAGATCAACGCCGCGATCAAGGCTGCCGCCGAGGGCCCGCTCAAGGGCATCCTGGCCTACACCGAGGATCCGATCGTGTCCAAGGACATCGAGACCGATCCGCACTCCTGCATCTTCGACGCCGGCCTCACCAAGGTGATCGGCGATCAGGTGAAGGTCGTCGGCTGGTACGACAACGAGTGGGGCTACTCCAACCGCCTCGTCGACCTGACCGTGCTGGTCGGTTCGAAGCTCTGATCCCGGTAATCACTCGATAGATCGAAACAGGAGAGGCCGAAGGTGAAGTCAGTACAAGATCTTGGTGATCTGAAGGGCAAGCGGGTACTCATCCGCTGCGATTTCAACGTCCCGCTCGACGGCGAGACGATCACCGACGACGGGCGGATTCGGGCGGCGTTGCCGACCCTGACCCAACTGAAGGACGCCGGCGCGAAGGTCATCGTGCTGGCTCACCTCGGCCGACCCAAGGGTGCCCCCGAGCCGAAGTACTCGGTGGCCCCTGCCGCGAAGCGGCTCGGCGAGTTGATCGGAGCCGAGGTCAAACTCGCCTCCGACACCGCCGGGCCGGGCGCGGAAGCGACCGTCGCCGGCTTGGCCGACGGCGAGATCGCGCTGCTGGAGAACGTCCGGTTCGAGCCGGGCGAGACCTCCAAGGTGGACGCCGAGCGTGAGGCGCTGGCGCAGAAGTGGGCCGCGCTGGCCGACGTCTTCGTCTCCGACGGCTTCGGCGTCGTGCACCGCAAGCAGGCCAGCGTCTACGACGTGGCCAAGCTGCTGCCGCACGCGGCCGGCACCCTGGTGAAGAAGGAGGTCGACGTCTTCTCCAAGGTGCTCTCCGATCCCGACCGCCCGTTCGTGGTGGTGCTGGGTGGCGCGAAGGTGGCCGACAAGCTGGCCGTCATCGAGAACCTGCTGAAGCTGGCCGACACCCTGGTGATCGGCGGCGGCATGGCCTACACGTTCCTGGCCGCCAAGGGCTACCAGGTCGGCGCGTCGCTGCTCGACGAGGCCAGCATCGAGACCTGCAAGGGCTACCTGGCCACGGCTGAGGCCGAGGGCAAGCAGATCCTGCTGCCGGTCGACGTCCGGATCGCGTCCGGCATGGACTTCGCGGCCCGCACCGTCGACGGCCCGGTCGAGGTGGTCGCCGCGGACGCGATTCCGGCCGACAAGATGGGCCTGGACATCGGCCCGGAGACCGAGAAGCTGTTCGCCGACGCGATCAAGTCGGCGAAGACCGTGGTCTGGAACGGCCCGATGGGCGTGTTCGAGATCGCCGAGCTTGCCAAGGGCACCGCCGCGGTGGCCCAGGCGCTCACCGAGGTCGACGGCCTGAGCGTGGTCGGTGGTGGCGATTCCGCCGCCGCGGTCCGCGAGCTCGGCCACGACGACAGTGCCTTCGGGCACATCTCCACGGGCGGCGGAGCCTCGCTGGAGTATCTGGAAGGCAAAGAACTGCCGGGCATCGCGGTGCTCGAGGAAGGCAACTGATATGGCGCGCACGCCCCTGATGGCCGGCAACTGGAAGATGAACCTCGATCATGTCGAGGCCACCGGCCTGGTCCAGAAACTCGCTTGGACGCTGGACGACCTGAAGTACGACGCGAGCAAGTCCGAGGCGGCGGTGATCGTGCCGTTCACCGACCTGCGCACCGTGCAGACCCTGATCGAGGGCGACAAGCTGCCGCTGGCCTTCGGGGCCCAGGACGTCTCGGTGCACGCCTCCGGCGCCTACACCGGTGAGATCTCGGCCGCAATGCTCGCCAAGCTGAACTGCAACTACGTCGTCATCGGTCACTCCGAGCGCCGCGACTACCACGGCGAGACCGACGAGTTGATCAACTCCAAGGCCAAGGTCGTGCAGGCCGCCGGGATGACCCCGATCGTCTGCGTCGGCGAGAAGCTGGACGTCCGCAAGGAGGGCAACCAGGTTCCGTTCGTGCTGGCCCAGGTGGACAAGTGCCTGGCCGGGCTGAGCGGCGACGAGGTCGGCGCGCTGGTGATCGCCTACGAGCCGGTCTGGGCGATCGGCACCGGCGAGGTGGCCACCCCGGAGGACGCTCAGGAGGTCTGTGGCGCGATCCGCAGCCGGGTGGCGGAGCTGGTCGGCCAGGAGGCGGCGGACGCCGTCCGGATCCAGTACGGCGGCTCGGTGAAGTCCAGCAACATCGTCGACATCATGGCGAAGCCGGACGTGGACGGTGCCCTGGTCGGCGGAGCCAGCCTGGACGCCGGCGAGTTCGCCAAGATCGTCACCTTCTACCAGCAGGCCTGATCGCCGTCCGGCCGAGGCCGGAGCGGTGGAATGGGTAGGTTAGGATTCACCCTGTGATTGTTGTGCCCATGCTGACCTGGCCGATCCTGACGTTGTCGATCGTCCTGATCCTGACCAGCGTCGTCCTTGCCCTGTTCGTGCTGCTGCACAAGGGCCGGGGCGGCGGCATGTCGGATCTGTTCGGCGGCGGCATGTCGACCTCGATGGGCGGCTCCTCGGCGGCCGAACGCACGCTGGACCGGCTGACGGTGATCGTCGGCCTGGTCTGGCTGGTCGCCGTCCTCGGGCTGCTGGCGCTGTATCGGTTCTTCCCCGATTACGGCACCATCTGACTTCCCCCTGCCTCCATGGGGGCAAGCTGACTAAGGAGAAAACACAGTGGTTGGTGGTAGCGCGATCCGGGGCAGCCGGGTTGGTGCCGGGCCGATGGGCGAGGCCGAGCGGGGCGATTCCGCGCCGCGGCTGTACGTCTCGTACTTCTGCTCGAACCGGCACGAGACTCGTCCCGCCTTCGCGGCCGATGCGGTCGTCCCGGAGACCTGGGATTGCCCGCGGTGCGGGCTCCCGGCGAACCTGGATTCGGAGAACCCGCCGCCTCCGCCGAAGATCCAGCCGTACAAGACCCACCTTGCCTACGTGAAGGAGCGCCGCAGCGATGCCGAAGCGGCCGCCATCCTGACCGAGGCGCTGGAGGGACTGCGGGCCCGGCGAGCGGCCGGCGAAGTCATCTACTGACGCTGATACGACGAGGAACCGTCCCCGATTTGATTCGGGGACGGTTCTTTGTCGTTCCGCGAGGGTGTAGAGACCGTGCCCGCGACACGTTCAACCATCGGGGACGGTTCTCAACCATCGGGGACGGTTCTCAACCATCGGGGACGGTTCTCGACGGTCGGGACGGTTCTGGAGGTGTCGAGTTTCGCTGGTTGGGGACGGTTCTCGCTGGTTGGGGACGGTTCTCGCTGGTTGGGGACGGTTCTCAACCGTCGAGAACCGTCCCTGAGCGTCGAGTTTCGACCGTGGAGAACCGTCCCTGAGCGTCGAGTTTCAACCGTCGAGAACCGTCCCTGATGGACGGGGCTACAGGGCGCAGTGGAACCAGGGGAGTTCGGCGGCTGCGTCCCGGTCGATGAACCACAGGGTGTCGTCGGTGCCCCGGACGACACCGGCGGGAATGTCGGGCGAGCCCTGCAGTGCTCGGGCGGCGACGCCGGCCTTGTCCGGCCCGCTGAGCAGGAACCAGACCTCGCGCGAGCGGGACAGTGCCGGGACGGTGAGCGAGATCCGGTCGTCCTCGCCCTTGGGCGAGCCGGTCAGCCCGATCACCGGCTGGGTCTGGGCGTCGAAGGACGGATGGCCGGGGAAGATGCCCGCCACGTGGCCCTCGGGGCCCACGCTCAACAGGCAGATGTCGAAGGGGACGTCGCGGAGTTCCTTGGCGTAGGTGGCGGCCGCGGCATCGGCGTCCGCCACCCCGTCGGCGGCCGGCATCGGGTGGGTACGGGCCGGATCCAGCGCGAACTGGCCGGCCAGCAGCGCCAGGGTCGGGCCGGCATGCCGGGCCGGGTCGTCGGTGGAGGTGAAGCGCTCGTCGGTCCACCACAACTCCAGCCGGCCCGGATCGACCCCGGAGCCCTCGATCTGGGCCCCGAAGATCTCGTAGAGGTGATGGGCGATCCGCCCGCCGGTCAGGCACAGGTGGACGATCCGCTCCGGATCGGCCTGAATCGCCGCGATCCGGTCGACCAGCATGGCTGCGGCTCGATCGGCGAGCTCGTCGGCGCGGGCGAACCGCAGCACCTGGTCGTTCACCTGGTCGCCGCCTGTTCGGCGTCACGCCGCTCGCAGCGCTCGACCAGGGTGCGCATCGCCGAGGCGAAGATGTCGTCCACGTCCAGCCGGCGCAGCTCCTCGGTGATCAGGGCGTTGATCTCCCGGCGCCGCAATGCCACCTGCCGGCGGGACAATCCGGGCGCGGAGAAGGTGGCGGTCTTGCCGTCCTCGCGGGCGATCACGATGTCGCCCTTGGTGGTGGACAAGGTGACGTTGGTGACGCCGATGCCCTTGTCGCCCTCGCGCCGGTCGACCTGCACCCCCAGCCGATCCTCCAGCCAGGCCGACAGCAGCATGCTGGCGGCGTTGTTCGGGGCGGCCTCCACCGACACGGCGGTGATCGGGGCGGGGTAGGAGTCCAGCGCGGCAGCCAGCAGCGCCCGCCACGGGGTGAGCCGGGTCCAGGTCAGGTCGGTGTCGCCGGGGCAGTAATTCCGGGCCCGGCGCTCGATCGCGGCCAGCGGACGCGGTGAGCCCATGGCGTCGGTGATCCGCCGGATGGCCAGCTTGCCGAGCGGATCCTCGCCGGGCTTGTCCGGCGCCTTGCCGGTCCACCAGGCGACCACCGGGGAGTCGGGCAGCAGCAGCGGCAGCACCACCGAGGCGCGGTGCTCGGTGAGTTCGCCGTGGAAGCGCAGCGAGATGATCTCGCCGGGGACCTCCTCGCCCAGCCGGATCTCGGCGTCCACCCGGTCGCCGTCGGCGTCGCCGTTGGTGACCAGGATGATCCGGGACGGGTGCTCGCGGCCGGCGTCGTGGCAGGCCGCCAGCGCCCGGTCGTAGTGCCGGGCCTCGGCGATCACGATCATGGTGAACACCATCGAGGACGCGACCCCGATGTTGTGCCTGGCCTCGACCAGGGCCATGTGGATGCCGGTGGCATTGGTGTCCGGGATGGTGATGATCATCGAATTCTCCTAGGGCCGGCGCCAGACGAAGCCGTCGCGGGCGAGCATGGCCTTGCCGCAGGGCGGTCCCCACGAGCCGGCCGGGTAACCCTCGGGCTGGGTGTTCTGCTCGGCCCAGAAGTCCAGGATCGGATCCAGGATCTTCCAGGCCAGCTCGACCTCCTCGTGCTGCGGGAACAGCGGCGGGTCGCCGAGCAGCACGTCCAGGATGAGCCGCTCGTAGGCCTCCGGGCTGGACTCGGCGAACGAGGTGCCGTAGGCGAAGTCCATGGTGACGTCGCGGATCTCCATCAGGGTGGCCGGCACCTTGGCGCCGAACCGCAGCGTGATGCCCTCGTCGGGCTGGATCCGCATCACCAGCGCGTTGCTGCCCAGCGCCTCGGTGTCGGTGTGACTGAACGGCAGGTGCGGGGCCCGGCGCAGGTTCAGTGCGATCTCGGTCACCCGCCGGGGCATCCGCTTGGCCGAGCGCAGATAGAACGGGACGCCGGCCCAGCGCCGGTTGTCGATGTCCACCCGGATCGCGGCGTAGGTCTCGGTCTGCGAGGCGGGATCGATGCCCTCCTCCTCCAGGTAGCCGGGCACCAGCGTGCCGCCGGCCCAGCCGCCCAGGTACTGGCCGCGGGCGGTGTGGGCGGCCATGTCGCGCGGCGCACGCGCGGCGGCCAGCACCTTCTTCTTCTCGGTGCGCAGCTGCTCCGCGTCGAACGAGGTCGGCTCCTCCATCGCGGTCAGCGCCAGCAGCTGCAGCAGATGGTTCTGGATCACGTCCCGCGCCGCGCCCACCCCGTCGTAGTAGCCGGCCCGGCCGCCGATGCCGATGTCCTCGGCCATGGTGATCTGGACGTGGTCGATGTAGTTGCGGTTCCAGATCGGCTCGAACAGCTGGTTGGCGAACCGCAGCGCCAGCATGTTCTGCACAGTCTCTTTGCCCAGGTAGTGGTCGATCCGGAACACCGACTGGGAATGGAACACCGACGAGACCCGGCGCTCCAGCTCGATGGCGCTGGCCAGGTCGTGCCCGAACGGCTTCTCGATCACCACCCGGCTCCAGGAGCCCTTGGTGTCGCGCTTGGCCAGCCCGTGCTTGGACAGCATCGAGATCACCTGATCGAACGCCTTCGGCGGGATCGACAGGTAGAAGGCGTGGTTGCCGCCGGTGCCCTGGCTCTCGTCCAGCTCCTTCAGGGTCTCCTTCAACAGCAGGAAGGACTCGTCGCTGTCGAAGGTGCCCGAGACGAACCGGATGCCCTCCAGCAGCTGTTTCCAGACCTCTTCGCGGAACGGGGTGCGAGCCCGCTCCTTGACCGAGTCGTGGACGATCTGGGCGAAGTCCTCACCGTCCCAGTCGCGCCGGGCGAAGCCGATCAGCCCGAAGCCAGGCGGCAGCAGTCCGCGGTTGGCGAGGTCGTAGATCGCCGGCATCAGCTTCTTGCGCGCCAGGTCGCCGGTGACCCCGAACAGCACCAGGGCACACGGCCCGGCGATTCTGGGTAGCCGACGATCCTGAGGGTCCCGCAGCGGATTGACCGGGGTGCTGGTGTCGCTCACCCGGCCATAGTTTCGCGGATCACTTGACGGAAGCAATTGCCTTCTCGACCGATGCGACGAGCTCGTGCCAGGAAACGACGAACTTCTCCACGCCCTCGTCCTCCAGAACCTGGTGGACGTCGGCCAGATCGACCCCTGCCGCGGCCACCTCGTCGAGCACCGCCCGGCCTTCGGCGGCCCGTCCCAGGATCGTCGGACCCACCTCGCCGTGGTCGGCGAAGGCGTCCATGGTCTTCTCCGGAATCGTGTTCACCACGCCGTCGGCGACCAGGCCGGTGACGTAGAGGGTGTCGGGCAGGGCGGGATCCTTGGTGCCGGTGGACGCCCACAGCGGACGCTGCAGATTGGCGCCCTTCGCCCGGAGCGCCGCGAACCGTTCGGTGCCGAACACCTCCTGGAAGGCGCCGTAGGCGACCAGCGCGTTGGCGATCGCGGTCCGGCCGTGCAGGTCGGTCCGGCCCAGCGCGGTGAGCCGCTTGTCCACCTCGGTGTCCACCCGGGAGACGAAGAAGGACGCCACCGAATGGATGGTGCGCAGGTCCAGGCCGGCGGCAGCGGCCAACTCCAGGCCGGACAGGTAGGCGTCCATCACCGCCCGGTAGCGGTCCTCGGAGAAGATCAGCGTGACGTTGACCGAGATGCCGCGGGCGATCGCGTCCCGGATCGCCGGCAGCCCCGCCCTGGTCGCCGGGATCTTGATCAGCACGTTCTCGCGACCGACCAGTTCGCGCAGTTCGGACGCCTGGGCGACGGTTCCATCGGCGTCGTGCGCCAGGGTGGGTGCCACCTCGATGGACACCCGGCCGTCGTAGCCGCCGGAGGACGCGTAGACGCCGGCGAACAGGTCGCAGGCGTCGCGGACGTCGCTGGCGCAGAGCTGCTTGATCGCGGTGTCGACGTCCACCTCGCCCAGGCCGGCGAGCTGTCCGGCGTAGTCGGCGCCGTTGCTCAGGGCCGCGGCGAAGATGGTCGGATTGGTGGTCACCCCGGTCACCGAGTCCTCGGCGATCTTGCGGGCCAGATTCCCGCTGCTGAGCAGGGCCCGGGAGAGGTCGTCGAGCCAGATGCTCACTCCCGCGTCCGCCAAGGCCTTCAAACGATCGTTCATTCTCGATCCACTCCCTGCTCGTCGCTGTGCACGGTTCCGCAGAAACTCTACTCAGCCGCCCGCGCCGGACGCCGTCCGCGTCCGCTGCCGCGGACCGCCGGGATCGCCGGCGCCGCCCGGGTGATCCGGCGAGGCAAAAGGGCTAGACTGCTCGCGATCCGAGCGAGGGGAGAGGACGCGGATGCACTCAGTCGCGCCGGCGGTGGATGCCACGGCTTCGGGTTCCTTCCGGGCCTATCTCGCCCTCACCAAGCCGCGGATCATCGAGTTGCTGCTGGTCACCACCGTGCCCGCCATGTTCCTGGCCGCCGGCGGCGTGCCGGAATGGCAGAAGGTGGTCTGGACGCTGATCGGCGGCACCCTGGCGGCCGGCTCGGCCAACGTGTTCAACTCGGTGCTGGACGCCGACATCGACTCCGAGATGCGCCGGACGCGGCGGCGTCCGATGGCGTTGAACAGCGTGCCGCCGGCGCGGGCCTACGTCTTCGGCGCCGTGCTCGGGGTGCTGGCCGCGGTCATCCTGGGCTTCGGCGCCAACTGGCTGTCGGCGTCCCTGGCGATGGCCGCGAACGCCTACTACGTCTTCGTGTACACGATGGGCCTGAAGCGGCGCACCTCGCAGAACATCGTCTGGGGCGGCATCGCTGGCTGCTTTCCTCCGCTGATCGGCTGGACGGCCGTCACCGGCAGCGTCGACTGGCCGCCGCTGGTGCTGTTCGCGATCGTCTTCTTCTGGACGCCGCCGCACACCTGGGCGCTGGCCTTCCGCTACCAGGAGGACTACCGGCAGGCGCACGTGCCGATGCTGCCGGTGGTGATGGCGCCCCCGGCGGTGGCCTGGCGGATCACGATCTACACCGTGATCACCGTCGCGGTCAGCCTGGTGCTCTGGCCGGTGGCGCACACCGGCTGGCTCTACCCGGCGGTGGCGCTGGTCGCCGGCGCGATGATGATCGTCGAGTCGATCCAGCTGCTGGTGCGTGCCCGGGCCGGGCTCACCGAGGCCGCACTGAAGCCGATGCGGCTGTTCCACCTGTCGAACTCCTACCTCGCGGTGGTGTTCCTGGCCGCCGCCGTCGACCCGCTGATCTTCTAGCGAACCGCTGATCTTCTAGCGAAGCGTCCGGTCCTCCGCTGCCGCCGACAGCCACAGGTGGCTGATCGCCACGGTGTACAGGGTGGTGCCGACCATGTGCGCGAACACCACGCCCATCGGCAGCTGGTTGAAGTACTGGGTGTAGCCGATGATGGCCTGCAGCACGGCGCAGCCGATCACCAGCAGCGCGGCACGCTGGATCCGCGGCACGCCGCGGGACGCGAACGCCAGCCAGACGGTGATGGCCAGGGTGATCCACATCGTCACCGAGTGCACCCGGGCCACCTCGCTGAGATCGAAGCCGTTGCGCTGGGCACCGCCGTCGCCGGAGTGCGGCCCGGCGCCGGTGGTCACGGTGCCCAGGTACATCATCACCAGCGACAGCCAGAAGACGGCCCGGGTCCCCAGCCGGAGCAGCCGCGGCGCCGGCACCGGACGCAACGCGAAGGCGTCGTGTACCACCGTGACGCAGGCCACGATCAGCGCCACCGACAGCACCATGTGCAGCCCGACCACCCACGGGTTGAGCTCGGTGAGCACGGTCAGCCCGCCGATCACGCCCTGGAAGCCGATACCCAGGCCGATCACGATCGTCAGCACCCGGATCCGGCGTCCATGGCCGGAGCGGAACGCGGTGATCGCGGTGCCCAGCGCGATCGCGATCAGCACGAAGGTGAGGGTCCGGTTGCCGAACTCGATGAAGGCGTGCCACTCCGCCTCCGGATGCGGCACGTAGGAGCCGGCGTCGCACTGTGGCCAGGTCGAGCAGCCCAGGCCCGATTTGGTCAGCCGGACCAGCGCGCCGGTCCAGACGATCACCATGTTGGCGATCAGGTTCGCCACCGCCCAACGGTGCAGACTGCGCTGCCCGCTCAGGATGTCCATCGGAAGGCCTTTCGTGCGATCAGGGTCAGGACGGCCGCCCAGGCGGCCAGGACGAGCAGGGGGAGCGGGACAAAGGCACCCGCGGACGCCGCCCGCAGCGCGGCGCCCAGCGCCGCCGTCGGCAGCCACGGGGGCTGGTCGGCGATCAGCCCGCCGAGGGCCAGGCCGGCGAGATAGACCAGGTTGGCCAGGGCCAGGGTGACCTCGGCCTTCAAGGTGCCGGCCAACAGCAGTCCGAGCCCGGCGAAGGCGGCGATGGCGAGCCCGACGGCGAGCAGCGCCGACAGCGTGCCGGCGAGCGTCCAGGCCGGACGCCAGCCGCAGCCCAGCGCCACCGCGGTGAGCAGCACCGACTGGACGAGCACCAGCGCGGTCGCCGCCAGCGCCTTGCCGGCGATCAGGTCGGCCCGGGTCAGCGGGGTGGCGACCAGCCGTTCCAGGACGCCGTAGCGGCGTTCGAAGCCGGTCGCCACGGCCAGCGAGGTGAACGCCGTCGACCAGGTGGCGACGGCCACCACCGAGGCGGGGAAGACGGCCAGGTCGAGCCCGAATCCGGCGCCCCAGGCCAGCCCGCCGAGCAGCAGGCCGAGCGGGATGGCGAAGGCCAGCAGCAGCTGTTCGCCGTTGCGCAGCAGCATCCGCAATTCCATCACCGCATGCCGCGTCACCCGGCGCGGATTCATGCCGCACCCCCGGTGTGGCGCAGGAAGACGTCCTCCAGGGACGCCTCGGCGGTCAGTTCGGCGACGGTCCCGGAGACGGTCACCCGTCCGGCGTCCATGATCCAGACCCGGTCGGCCAGCCGGGCCGCCTCGTCCATGTCGTGGGTGGTGAGCAGCACCGACACCCCGCGGGTGCGCAGTGCGCCGATCACCTCCCAGGTGCGCCGCCGGGCATGGGGATCCATCCCGGCCGTCGGCTCGTCCAGCAGCACCAGCTCGGGGCGTCCGATCAGTGCGCCGGCCAGGTTGACCGCCTGCTGTTCGCCGCCGGAGAGTCGCCGGTAGGGCCGGTTCAGCAGCGGGCCCAGGGCCAGCGACTCGACCAGTTCGGCCACCGGCAGCGGATCGGGATAGAGCCCGGCCAGGTAGCGCAGCAGCTCGCCGGGGCGGACTGCCGACCAGGCGCCCACCGACTGCGGCATCAGCCCGACCCGGTCGTTGGCGCCGCCGGGCGGGCCGCCCAGCACCCGGACGCGTCCGGCGTCCGGAACGATCAGTCCGGTGACGCAGCGCAGCGCGGTGGTCTTGCCGGCCCCGTTGGGCCCGAGCAGGGCGGTCAGTTCACCGGTGGCGGCCGCCCAGGACAATCCGTCCAGCACCCGGCGGCCGCCGAGGCTGACGGTGACCCCGTCCAGCTCCAGCGCGTACGAGGGGATCACCGGCTCAGCATATGACGCCTCACACGTCGTAGGTGTCGCGTCGGATGCCGACCATCACCGCCTGTGGCCCGGAGTTGCTGCCGTTGCCGATGGCGGGCGGCAGTTCGTCGTCGGCGACCACCTCGACCGGGGGCTCGTCGTCGCCGGACGGCTCGGCGAAGTCGTCCGCGGTGAGCATCTCGCGGTCGATCAGCATGCCGTAGAACGAGCGCCAGACCATCACGCACAGGGCGACGAAGAACACCGCGGCCAGCGACCAGGTCAGCACATGGTTGCCCTGGGCGTTCAGGCTGACCGCCAGCTCGACGGCCAGCAGGCCGAACAGGGTGGTGAACTTGATCACCGGGTTGAGCGCGACCGAGGAGGTGTCCTTGTACGGGTCGCCCACGGTGTCGCCGATCACGGACGCGTCGTGCAATTCGGTGCCCTTGGCGGCCAGATCGGTCTCGACGATCTTCTTGGCGTTGTCCCAGGCGCCGCCCGCGTTGGCCATGAAGATCGCCTGGTACAGCCCGAACAGCGCGATCGAGATCAGGTAGCCGATGAAGAAGTACGGCTCCACGAAGGCGAAGGCCAGCGCGGCGAAGAAGATGCCCAGGAAGATGTTCAGCATGCCCTTCTGGGCGTACTGGGTGCAGATCTCGACCACCTTGCGGGAGTCCTCCACCGAGGCCCGGGCGTCACCGTCCAGCTTGATCGAGTTCTTGATGAACTCGACCGCCCGGAACGACCCGGTGGTGACGGCCTGGATGGACGCGCCGGTGAACCAGTAGATGATCGCGCCGCCGGTGATCAGGCCGAGCAGGAAGGGCGCGTGCAGCAGGGACAGCTTGTCCAGGTTGGCGGTCATGCCGTGGGTCAGGCCCATGATGATGGAGAAGATCATCGTGGTGGCGCCGACCACCGCGGTGCCGATCAGCACCGGCTTGGCGGTCGCCTTGAAGGTGTTGCCGGCGCCGTCGTTGGCCTCCAGCAGCATCTTCGCCCGGCCCCAGTGCGGGGTGAAGCCGTAGTCGGCATGGATCTCCTCGGCGACCCCCGGCTGCTCTTCGATGACGCTCAGCTCGTAGACCGACTGGGCGTTGTCGGTGACCGGGCCGTAGGAGTCCACCGCGATGGTGACCGGGCCCATGCCGAGGAATCCGAAGGCGACCAGGCCGAAGGCGAACACCGCCGGCGCCACCATCAGGGCGCCCAGGCCGAGGCTGGAGATCAGGAAGGACGCGCCCATCAGCGCGATGATCGCCGCGCCTAGCCAGAAGGCCGAGAAGTTGCCGGCGACCAGGCCGGACAGGATGTTCAGCGAGGCCCCGCCCTGATGCGAGCTCTTCACCACCTCTTCGGCGTGCACCGAATTGGTGGAGGTGAACACCTTGACCAGTTCCGGGATCAGCGCGCCGGCCAGGGTGCCGCAGGAGACGATGGTGGCCAGCTTCCACCACAGCGTGCCGTCGCCCAGGTCGGCGATCAGCAGGTACGAGGTCAGGTAGGTGGCGAAGATGGAGGCGATCGAGGTGATCCAGACCAGGTTGGTCAGCGGACGCTCGAAGTCCATCTCGCGCAGGTTGCGGTACTTGGCGATGGTGATCACGTTGTTGACCTCGTAGGAGGCCGCGGAGGCGAGCACCATGATGGCCCGGACGAAGAAGATCCAGCACAGCAGCTGCACCTGGACCAGCGGCTCGTGCACCGCCAGCAGGATGAAGGTGACCAGCGCCACGCCGGTGACGCCGTAGGTCTCGAAGCCGTCGGCGGACGGGCCGACCGAGTCGCCGGCGTTGTCACCGGCGCAGTCGGCGATCACGCCCGGGTTGCGGGCGTCGTCCTCTTTGATCTTGAAGACGATCTTCATCAGGTCGGAGCCGATGTCGGCGATCTTGGTGAAGATGCCGCCGGCGATCCGCAGCGCGGACGCCCCCAGCGACTCGCCGATGGCGAAGCCGATGAAGCAGGAGCCGGCGATCTCGGCTGGCAGGAACAGCATGATCGACAGCATCATGAACAGCTCGACGCTGATCAGCACCATGCCGATGCTCATCCCCGACTTCATCGGGATCTGGTGCAGGGCCAGCGGACGCCCGCGCAGCGCGGCGAAGGCGGTGCGGCTGTTGGCGTAGGTGTTCAGCCGGATGCCGAACCAGGCGATGCTGTACGAGCCGGCCATCCCGACGATGCTGAAGGCCAGCACGATCGCCACCCGGCCCCAGCTCAGCCCGGCCAGGAACTTGAAGTAGACCAGGATCACGGCGCCGATGAAGGCCCACAGCACGAGCAGGAATTTGCCCTGCTGGATCAGGTACGCCTTGCAGGTCTCGTAGATCAGCTCGGAGACCTCGCGCATCGCGGTGTGCACCGGCAGCCGCTTCACCTGGACGAACCGGACGATGCCGAAGGCCAGGCCGGCCAGCGCGATCAGCAGTCCGATGCCGAGCAGCTGCTTGCCGCTGACCATGCCCAGGAACGTGGCCTGGTCGAGATCCGGCAGGCTCAGGTTCGCCTCGCCGCCGCCGGCATGCGCCGGGGGAGCCGTGGAACTGCCCGAGCAGCCGGCCAGGGCCGCGCCGAGCAGGACGGACAGGCCGATCAGGGCGGCACGCGTCCGCCGGGAAACAGAAGATAGAGCCGTGGTCACCACACTGGTCCTCACAGGAGTCGTCGGCCGATGGCCGCTTCTCGACCAAGCTACTACCGCGTGTCGTAGACGGTGTCGGATTCGCGCTCAGGGTCGGTGGGTGGTCGATGACGTCTCAGATATTAGGCAGCCTTGTCCACCTGTCGTTCATGAATCGGCTGTGGCTAGGGGTTTCTATCGCCGGCTGGAGTCGTGGGTTGGTTCAGCAGATGCCGAGCTCGACCGCTCGGATGGCCAGGGTGACCCGGTTGGTGGCACCCAGCTTCTCCATCAGCGCGGTGACGTGGTACTTCACCGTCGACGGCGAGAGGTAGACCTCGCGGCAGATCTGATGGGTGGTCCGGCCCTCTCGGATCAGCAGCAGGATCTGCCGCTCGGTGGGGCTGAGCATGCCGGCGAGATCGGGTTTGCGGGTGCGGTCGACCAGTCCGGCGCCCGCGCCTGCCAGCACCGCGATGCCGTGCCGGGCGGTGCGCACGGCGTGCACGATCGCCTGCGGGGCGAGGTCCTTGGGCAGGAAGCCGAGCGCGCCGGCGTTCAGCATCGCGCTGGCGGCGTGCCGGTCGGTCAGCGAGGTGAGCGCCAGCACCTGGGTCTGCGGGGACGCGGCCCGCAGCCGGCGGGTGGTCTCGGGGCCGTCCAATGCCGGCATGGCTATGTCCACCAGGGCGACGTGCGGACGGTCGACGTCCAGTGCGGCGACGGCGTCGAGGCCCGACTCGTAGCTGCCTTGCAGCGAGATGCCGGCCGCGGAGCCCAGTTCGTCGGTGAGCATGGCGCGGATGACCCGGTCGTCGTCCACGACGATGACCCGGATCAGCTCTGCGGAGTGATCGGAATCGTCACGCGGGTGATCCACTGCGATCCTTCCTGCCGGGCCTCCAGCTGGCCGCCGACCAGCGCCAGGCGTTCGGCGGCGCCGAGCAGGCCGAGCGGTGTGGTCGCCGCCGGCTGACCGTTGGCCGTGGCCACTTCGTTGATGAAGGCCAGGTCGGCCGATGTCTCGTCGATGCTCGCGACCAGTGCGCAGGGCCGGTTGCTGGCGCCGTGTCGCTCGATGTTGGCGGTGGCCTCCTTGACGATATCGGCCAGCACCCCGCCCGTCCGCAGCGGGATGGCGTCCAGGTCGCCGTCGATGGCGGTGCTGACCTGGAAGCCGTGGGCCTGGAGGCCTTCGAGGCATTCCCGGACGGTGGTGGTCAGCGAGCCGGTCGAGCTCAGTGTGGTCTGATCGGAGTCGCGCAGGGCACCGAGCAGCCAGCGGAGCTGACCGGCGGCGTGCCCGATGCCGTCGGCGATCGGGCCGAGTTGGCTGGCGTCCTGGGTGTCGGCGGCGCGGTGCGCCTGCCGGGACAGCCGGGCCAGGCTGCGCGCCACGGTGTCGTGCAGCTCGCGGGCCAGCACCAGGCGCTGCTGTGCCAGTGCCGCGATCCGGGCCTGTTCCTGTGCGCTGTTGATGGCGGCGATGGCGCTGCCCATCAGCCACATCACGGCGAATAGTGCCGCCCAGACCAGGCTGCTCAGCACGCCGCGCACCGGGTCGCCCGGATAGCCGACGACCTGGCGTACCGCGAGAATCAGCCAATAGCCGAGGCTGAGGCCGATCCGCTCGCGGCGCTGGCTGCGGATGCCGGTGCCGAGGATCGGGATCAGGGCCGCGTACTCGCCGGTCTCAGCCCAATCGGGCGGCGAGGCCAGGTAGACCAGCAGCACCGCGCCCAGCGCGGCGCCCGCGGCGCGCGGCCAGCGGATGGTCAGTGCCGCGGCCAGGCAGGCGGCCAGATCGACCACGATGGCGAGCGGCTGGCCGAAGGTCACCCCGATCAGCACGCTGGGTGCCGCCACCAACGCCGCCAGCACGACATCGAGGGCCCCGTTGAGGAGCAATCGATGGATTCCGGCCGGCCGCATGCCGCCAATCAAACCCTGTTCGTGGGCCTCCCACCAAGCAGCCGTCCCTCCTGCGGAGATCCGGGCCGGCCCGGTGGCCGCCGAACCCGGTCGTCCCGGATCGTTCGGACAAAGGTCCAATCCTGATGTTCAGCCCCGGCGTGTCGCGTCGGCGGGATGAGAGTGTTCGGCCATGCCGAAGCTTCAGCGACGCCCCCTGCTGGCCCGACTTGTGCCTGTCCCTCACATCGTCGCGGTCCTGCTGGCGGCGTCGGTGATGACGGGAGTCACGGCCACTCGGCCCGCGGACGCGGGCTGGTGCGACGTGTTCCCGAACTGGCCGGGCTGCATATAGCGGCCCGGCCAAACAAAAACACCCCCCAGGAGATATCGCGATGGCTGCACCTGCGGACGACAAACATCCGGAGGGATGATGGTTGACGTCTGGTTCTTAGCGAGCGCCATCGCTCTCGGGTCTCTCCTGCTGGTCGTCAAGACGGTTCGCTGTGTGTCACAGCGTTCACTGGGGGCGGCGTCGTCGGGTCACCGGATCTCGGCCGGTCATCCGATCTCGGCGCTGGAGAACGACGGGTCCGGCCGATCCTCGGGGTCGGCCGGACCCGGCTCCTGATCGCGCAGGCGTGCGGGCACCCGCCGGGTTTCGTATGTCGCAAGAGGTGGGTCCGATGGCTGAGGGCACGGCCAGGAGGCGCTTGGTGGCGCGGTGTTGACCCGACTCGAGTACCTAACCGGTTGGGCGGACGGATGGTCCGCTTCTGGGCGCGTCCCTCTATCGATTCGTCTGGGTGCCAGCCCCCAGACAGGCTCGAACGGGTCGACCTGGATGGCGCTTGATGGGTCTCTGGTCATGGGCCAGATCACCATCTGGGACACAGGTGAGTGCGAGATCGAGGCTTACCGGATAGCAACCGCTGAGGTCCTCATTCGCGAGCATAGGTTTCTGGTCGGAGTCTCCGAGCTGCGACAGGCAGTCGAGGAACTTGTGCGGACCGTCGTCTCCACCGAGTCGGGTTGAGGCGTCACTTGTTGCCGGATGGGTCAGAGGCCCCGATGGGTGGTCTGGACGGGTCAGGACGGCTCGTGGCTTGGCTGCATCAGGGGCTGGCTGACGGGATGTCGATGGCCGTCGAGGCGGCGCGTGTCGTCGGTCGAGGAGGTTTCGCGATCCGCATGCTCGGCGACGACGGGGGAGATGACCAGGCAGATCTGCGCTATGGACGGAACCTCCGGCTGGATCTCGAGCGAGTGGCTGTCGAGCTCGTCGATGACTGGCCGGACGGGCACCTCTTTGTCGAGATGCCGTTCGTTCGGCCTCGGGACTCCAGGCCTGAGGGGCGGTCGGTCAGCACCGTCGTGTGTGGCGACGAATGCTACGCATACGCGCCGCTGGATGCGGAGTCCTCGACTGTCGCAAGAACCCTGGTGGCGCACGATCCGACGTCGTTGTATGTCGCTGCTGTGGTTACTGCCCGGCCGGGTGTGGACCCCAGGCGCTGCCCTACCGAGGCTCTGCGCACCGGCATCTTCACGCTCGAAGCCGTCATGGTTGGCGCCCACGATGGAGAAGCGTTCGTCGTGTGCTCGCGCCAACTTCCTGAGCGGAATGAGAAAGTTCAGCGGGAGGAGCACCGTGCATGACCGAAGACAGCCTGCTTGAGTTGTTGGAGTCGGGAGACTTTGACTACGTGAGCGTCGACGAAATAGGGTTTGTGGCCGACGTTCCGGGTTTTAGGCGGCAGTCGAAAGAGGCCGCGCTTGCAGCGATGGAGGAACTCTTCCGTTCCGGCCTTATGGAGCCCGGCGATATCTCTGGCTCCGGGTTCGTTGTATGGCCAGGAGGTGCCGAGGCGTGGGTGGTGCGTGCCCGGGCCGAGTTGAGTCAGCTACCTTGGATGCCACACAGTGCTGGGTTCTGGATGAATCTAACGGAGCGCGGTGCCGAACGTCTGGCCGAGCTCAGAGGCAAGCGTGAGGGATAGGACTGGCGCCGCGTTCGCGACTATTTCGTGTTGCGACCGCCAGGCATGGCTTGCTGCGGCCGCAAGTTGCTCCCTGGGAATAGAAGCTTAGTGAGAGGAGCAGCGTGCATGACCGAAGACAGTCTGCTTGAGTTGTTGGAAGCGGGAGACTTTGACTACGTGAGTGTTGACGAAGTCGGGTCTCTTGCTGTCGTCCCGGGTTTGAAGCGGTGGTCGAAGAAGGCAGCGCTTGTGGCGATGAAGGAATTGTTCGGTGCTGGCTATATGGAACCCGGCGATCTTCTAGAGCCGGGATTCGTCACTTGGCCAGGGAGTGCCGAGGAGTGGATGGCGCGTGCTCGCGCTGAGCTGAGCCGCCTACCGTGGATGCCGCAGGGGGCAGGGTTCTGGATGAAACTGACGGAACGGGGTGCGGAGCGTCTGGTGGAACTCAAAGGCAGCATTCGAGCCGACGATCGGGTGTGGGGCGTGAGCAACCACTTTCGCGTTGTGGTCGATGACGGGTCTACGAGAGAAAATCAGTGAGGTGACCGTGGACTTTCTGGATCGCGACACGGTGGAGAGGCTCCCGACCGTGCCGCTTGCCTCACGGGCCTTGCCCGCGGACGTTCGCGCTGCGGATGGGCCTGAAGGTGCTCCTGATGTGCTGGGTCACGGACCGGCCGGCGGCTGGGCTGCGTTGTGGCAGCTGCCCGGCGAAGGAGGGGCGCTGGTCAGGTGGCGGTCGTGGACTGATGCTCAGGTGCATGAACAGGTGCTGCACGGCGTGCTCGAGCGCATCTACTTCACTCAGCCGCTGTCGGGAGGCCGCGTGCTGCTCGCATCGAGCCGTCGGTTACGGGCCGACTCGTCCGCGCAGATCTGGGACGCTCGTGGCGACCTGATCGCCGAGGGGGACCTGGGCGACGCTCTGGAGCACGTGCTGGTCACCGAGTCGGACGTCATCTGGGTGGGGTTCTTCGACGAGGCGCTCACCGGGAGGGAGCCCGAGGGGCACGGGCTGGTCGAGTTCGGCGTCGATCTGCGGCCGACCTGGCTGTACCCGTGGAACACCAGCCTGCCCGACCTCTCCGACTGCGAGAACCTGAACGTCGTCGGCGAATCGGTGTTCCTGTGTCCGTATTGGAGCCATCAACTGGTGGAAGTGTCGGAGGACACGATCGTCGACTACGGCATTGCTCCGGCTCGTGGTGCCCGGGCGCTGCTGGTGGATGGTCACCGGATGGCGCTGATCGGTGGGTATGGATCCGAGTACGACCTGATCACCCCGTTCGTCATCGACCGGGGCCAGCTGCTGCCGGTGGGAAGCCAAGGACGGCTCGCGGTGCCGGAGGGTGAGGATGTGATCCATCTCCGATGGTCCTGCCGCGGTGCGATCGGATACGCAGACTCGACAGCCGGTCACTATCAGCTGAGCTTGAACGATGTGTTCGCGGCCCTGGTCGACCCACGCCCGCCGGGGGACGGGAGCCGTCGGCTGAACAGGGCGTGGCGCCGCAGGGAGGTCCGTCGGCGACGAGAGGGGAGCGATGACCGGGAGCGTTGCGGTGGCGGCGGGAAAGGCCAGGACGGGGCGGAATGCTGACGTGGCGCGCCGGGTAGGTCAGGGATTGGTAGCTGATGGAGTTTGAGTGCGTTGCTGGTACGGCGCCATCGGGTACCGCGCTGGGCATGTTGCAGCGGGGGCGCGGTGGTGGCTGGTTGGCTGCGGTGCGCGATCCGGAGCGGGGTCGCGACGATCTGTTGACCTGTCTGCGGCAGGATCCGCGCCTGGAGAGTCAGGAGTATCGCTCTCCCTACTACGCGACGCTGGCGATGAGGCTGGGTGTGGCTGCGGAGGAGATTGCCGCGCAGGGCGTTGCCGACGAGCACAGCCTCACGGTGTCCACTCTTGCTGAGATGGCGGCCCGCGGGGTTCGAGTGCCATTGCCCGACAGGGTTCTGCAGGGGTACGGGGTGCCGGAGTGGACCCGGTTGGCGGCGTGGCCAGCCGATACCCCGGCGGCGGTCGCGCTACACGTGCCACGAGGGGAGTTGCTTGCCTCGCCTGATTTGCTGGAGCGACTGACCACGACCTCGGACCCTGCGGAGATCGCGGTGTTGCGAGATGTTGCCTCGAATGGCCAGGGGATGCCGTTCTACCTGGCCTGGGAGATCCTCGGTCGCCGGGGAGATTTGTCGCTGTTCGATCGGGCCGAAGCGGCTCTCGGCACGAGGAGCATGCAGGGCGCCGGCAGTCGGCGCTATTTCCGCAGCTTGCCCGCGCCCATTGCCTTGCCGCTCGCTCGGCAGTGGATCAGGCTCTCTGGCGGTCACTGGGCGGCGGCAGCGTCGATGCTCGGCGAGCACGCAGAGCCAGAGGACGTGCCATACCTACGGGAGCTCCTGCCGATGGTTCTCGACTGGGACATGGATGACATCGTTCGAGCTCTCGGGCGTGTGCCGGAGCTCGGACCGTACCCGGAGTTGTCCACTATCTACCAGGAGTCGTGTCATCCGTTCCTGCGTGGCAGGGCGGCAGAGGCGATGGCGCGAACTGATCTGGACTTCGGGTCGCGCTACGGCTTCGAGTGCCTGTGGGACTGCGACTCGCTCGCCCGCTTGCAAGGCGTTCGCTTCGCGCCGATGGGCGATGAGGTGGCCCAGCGGCTGCGTGAGATCGCCACGGACGGGAGCGAGCGTGACGACCTGCAGGCAGCTGCGCTATCGCGTCTGAGCTGACCGATGTATGTCACTGATTCGCGACACGGAGTTCCGACCTGGATCCTCCTCGGTTTAAAAGAACGGACTAGCCGTCAAGCGACGGGAGCGGATAGGATGGCATTCCGAATGGAGGCGAGTGAGAGGGGTGCGTCTTCCGTGGCCGAGAATGGCTTGAAGTTGCCGACGATCGAGTCGGTGACGTAATAATGGCTCCCCGCGCCTTCGAGTGGCTCTATAATCCGTATGATGGTGGAGCGGATGTGCTTCTGTCTTCAACACGAGAACGTGATGAACTGTCTCGCGCGCACGCTGACTGGCGGTCGCCCTGTTCGTCGAGGTTGTAGCGTGTGGAGCCAGAACCGGGAACTTGAAGTCATCTTTGGGAGAACACTCGAATTCGAGGGAACGGAGTGGTGGCATGGGTTCGTTCCGGGTGGGTAAATGGTCGCCGGTCTTCGGCGATCTAACGCCGCCGCATTGGGTGGCTCTTGTCTGCAAGGGGCAATCGTGTGATATACTTTCCGACTATCCGCTATCGAACCAGGAAGTGGAGCAACTTGCCGACTGGCTAGTGCTACATGCACCGCGAGAAGCTGATTCGGAAGCAAGTTATGTGTACATGGGTCTTGCCGATCATTGGGCGCCGCTCCTGCCGGATGGGCAGTGCTCTCCGCACGGCGTCACCGGCGTAGGAGCTGGGATCGAAGTCGGTGAGCCGCCGGGCGCCACGGCGTCGACCGAGGGGCGAATATATGAACTGGCGTCGAGGCTCTCAGGCGCAGCGCACGCTCGTGACGCCGTACTCTATGCACTGGTGAACTCGGATTGGAAAATGATGCGTGAATTGGATGATGAGTGTCTTACGTGGCTGTTGGAGCTTCACGAGGCTGCGGACGCCGAGCCATGGGCATCCCGTGATTGAGGGTCGTGATCAGCTGCTGCACGGGCCTATGGCGTCGTTGATTGCTGCCATCCTTTCTGTTCGCCGTGAGAAGGTCTGGGGCCCTCGGATAAAGAGGTTGTCGTTATGCTGGCGGCGCTCACTGCCTGATGCGATCGAAGTGACATTCTTGCGATCATGCAAGTTTGGATATTTTGGGACTTATCCATGACCTTGAATCCTGCCCCCGCAACTTACGCTGAGCGCGGCGCTCTCAGCGGTCTATTCCAGCACTACGTCGGCCGCGTCCTTACGCAGGTCAAGTATGGCAATCTAGATCCCCATCGGGATTCCTCGACGGTACCCCTCGTTGATTGTGTCGACATGGCTTTGGAGCTTCATTTCGGAGACTTGATATTAAGATTTGACTGGGCGATCGATGGTTTCGACGAAGGCTTGGCAGTATCTTTCGAGCGTGGAATGCCGGATGTGTGGGTGCATCAATCAATGATTGCGACGCCGCATTGGCGGGGGTTTGATGGGAAGTGTTTGTCTGGTGTCGAGTTCGTCTGGCACTCACTCGAGCGAGTTCTCCTGCTCGGCGTCACCCTGCTCCTGGATGATAGTTCGGTCACGATCGCTTTGGGGGATGTGGATGCCTCGGGATGTCTGGGATATCAGCCTGATGAACTGATCGTCGTATTTGATCCCGATTCTGCAAGCCGATATCTCGCATCGGTGAGTGCGTTGCGACAGAACCTCGAGGAGTGGTGAGGTCTGACCCTGTGGGGCTGGACGAGGGGCCCGGTCGCAGGTCGTCCCTGGCGCGACCGATCATGGGGAACTCGGCGAGGCGGTCGCAGTAGTCGACGATCGCGGTGACGTAACCCTCGGCGCGGTCGGGGAAGCTGGACTGCTCCGTGATCCACAGGTAAAGGTCGGTGAGTTGCTGCCGGGCGCGGGGTGAGTAGACGACGCTCCGGGTCACGACTCGCGTTCCGCAACCCGCTGTGCGTGCAACTCGGCGAGGTGGGCACGCACGTCGGCGGCGCTGATCGCCCGAGAGGGGTCGGCGCGCAGTTCGTCGTAGGTGGCGACGACTTCAGTGCGGAGCCAGGTCTCGACCGCTTCCTCGCGGGCGAACAGAGCGCGCAGGCCGTCACGGACGACCTCGCTCTCGCTCGCGTAGTCGCCGGACGCGACCCGATCCTTGAGTGCCTGAGCCATGTTCGTGGGGAGGGTGATGCTGAACTGCTTCGTCGTACGCATGATCAGGGCCTCACTTTCGATAGGATTCAATCCTACTCCGCGTCATGGTCCCTGGTTCGAGCGTCTGCATCCGGCGGTTCCAGGGCTCCGGCGGGGCGCCGTATCAGCCTGCGGGACGGCGGACCCCGCCCGCACGCGGTGGCCGTGGTTAGGCGATCCTAAGAAGTTTGACCCCTGCGCGGATTCGACAAGAATGGTCTTGTGAAAAAGGACCAGACCGGCAAGATCGGCGCTCAGACGCCGATGGTCGAGTCCGACGCGTCCACCCGGGCCCGCGTGGCCCGGTCTATTCTGCAGCACGGGCCGTCCACCGCGTCCGAACTGGCCCAACGGCTGCATCTCACCCCCGCGGCCGTCCGGCGGCACCTCTCGGTGCTGATCGGGGTCGGCCACCTGAGCTCGCGCCAGCAGCGGGTCTACGGCACCCGGGGACGGGGCCGCCCGGCCATGGTGTTCGAGCTCACCGACGCGGGGCGCGCGGAGTTCCCGCACGCCTACGATGCGCTGGCCATCGACGCCCTCACCTTCCTGCGCGAGGCCATCGGCGAGCAGGGCGTGGAGCGCTTCGCCGAGGACTTCGTCGCCGCGGTGGAGAAGCGTTTCCACGAGGTCCGCGGGGAATACGACAATCCCGTGGATGCGTTGGTGAAGGCGTTGAACGATGCCGGCTACGTGGCCTCGGTGCACCCGGTGGCCACCGGCAAGCAGCTTTGTCAGCATCACTGTCCGGTCGCCCTGGTGGCGGCCGAGTTCCCCGAGTTGTGCGAGGCCGAGACCCGTGTCTTCGCCCAACTCCTGGACAGCCACGTCCAGCGGCTGGCCACCATCGCCCACGGCGACGGGGTGTGCACCACCCACGTCCCGCGGCCGGTGAAGCCGTCCGACCATCCGAATAGAAAGGCCGCCTCATGACGACCACTGCACCGCAGGCCCCCGGCCTGGGGGCAACCCAGGAAGAGCATCTGCAGGCACTCGGCAACTACCAGTGGGGTTGGCACGACTCCGACACCGCCGGCGCCGCCGCCCAGCGCGGGCTGAACGAGGCCGTGGTGCGCAACATCTCCGCGCTGAAGAGCGAGCCGGAGTGGATGCTGAACACCCGGCTGCGTGGGCTCAAGCTGTTCGACCGCAAGCCGATGCCCACCTGGGGTGCCGACCTGAGCGAGATCGACTTCGACAACATCAAGTACTTCGTCCGCTCCACCGAGAAGCAGGCCCAGACCTGGGACGACCTGCCCGCCGACATCAAGGACACCTACGACCGGCTCGGCATTCCCGAGGCCGAGAAGGCCCGGCTGGTGGCCGGCGTCGCCGCCCAGTACGAGTCCGAGGTGGTCTACCACAAGATCAACGAGGAACTGGAGCGCCAGGGCGTCATCTTCCTCGACACCGACACCGGCCTGAAGGAGTACCCGGAGCTGTTCCAGGAGTACTTCGGCACGGTGATCCCGGTGGGCGACAACAAATTCGCCTCGCTGAACACCGCGGTGTGGTCGGGCGGCTCCTTCGTCTACGTGCCGAAGGGCGTCCACGTCACCATCCCGCTGCAGGCCTACTTCCGGATCAACACCGAGAACATGGGCCAGTTCGAGCGCACCCTGATCATCGCCGACGAGGGCTCGTACGTGCACTACGTCGAGGGCTGCACCGCGCCGATCTACTCCTCCGATTCGCTGCATTCGGCGGTGGTCGAGATCATCGTGAAGAAGAACGCCCGGGTGCGCTACACGACCATCCAGAACTGGTCGAACAACGTGTACAACCTGGTCACCAAGCGCGCCACCTGCGAAGAGGGCGCGACCATGGAGTGGATCGACGGCAACATCGGTTCCAAGGTCACCATGAAGTACCCGGCCGTCTACCTGATGGGCGAGCACTCCCGCGGCGAGACCCTGTCCATCGCCTTCGCCGGCGAGGGCCAGCATCAGGACGCCGGCTCGAAGATGGTGCACTGCGCGCCGCACACCTCGAGCTCGATCATCTCCAAGTCGGTCGCCCGGGGCGGCGGACGCTCGTCCTACCGCGGCCTGCTGCAGGTGCAGGAGGGCGCGCACCACTCCGCGTCCTCGGTGAAGTGCGACGCGCTGCTGGTCGACACCATCAGCCGCTCCGACACCTACCCCTACGTCGACGTCCGCGAGGACGACGTGTCGCTGGCCCACGAGGCCACCGTGTCCAAGGTGAGCGACGACCAGCTGTTTTACCTGATGCAGCGCGGGATGGGCGAGGACGAGGCGATGGCGATGATCGTCCGCGGCTTCGTCGAGCCGATCGCCCGCGAGCTGCCGATGGAATACGCGCTGGAACTGAACCGCCTGATCGAACTGCAGATGGAAGGAGCCGTCGGCTGATGGCCGCACCCGTGATGGAGGCCGTGGAGGCTCTGGAATCGCACCTCCACCCGACCCCGTCGTTCACGATCGACGATCACCCCTACCCGAAGGGCCAGGAGGAGATCTGGCGGTTCACCCCGCTGCGCCGGATCGGCTCGCTGCTGACCGACGCGCCCAGCGACGCGCACCTGACCTGGACGGAGTCCTACCCCGACGGCGTGACCAGCCGCACGGTGAGCACCGAGCAGGCCCGCGCCCTGGTCGCCGAGGCCCCGATCGACCGGGTCTCGGTGCTGGCCGCCGCCCGCTCGGGCGGCGCCCGGGTGATCGAGATCGCGCCCGACGCCGAGTTGACCGAGCCGGTCAGCATCACCCTGACCGGAACCGGGCAGCACGTCTGGGGTCATCTGGTGTTCAAGGTGGGCGCCCGCGCCAAGGGCACCATCCTGATGCGGCACGAGGGCTCGGCCAGCTACGCCACCAAGGTGGACGTGCTGGTCGGCGACGGCGCCAAGGTGAACTTCGTGTCCATCCAGGACTGGGCGGACGACGCCGTGCACGGCGGTCACCACAGCGTCCTGGTCGGCCGCGACGCCGAGGTGCGCACGGTCACCGTCAGCCTAGGCGGCAAGGTCGTCCGGCTCGCCGAGACCGCGCGGTTCGCCGGCCCCGGTGGCTCGCTGGAGCAGTTCGGGCTGTACTTCGTGGACGCCGGGCAGCACATCGAGCACCGGCTCTTCGTCGACCACAACGCCCCCAACACCCACTCCAACGTCGACTACCGCGGCGCGCTGCAGGGTGAGGGTGCCCGCTCGGTCTGGATCGGCGACGTGCTGATCCGCAAGGTCGCCGAGGGCATCTCCACCTACGAGTCGAACAAGAACCTGGTGCTCACCGACGGCTGCCGTGCCGACTCGGTGCCGAATCTGGAGATCGAGACCGGCGAGATCGAGGGTGCCGGGCACTCCTCGACCACCGGACGCTTCGACGACGAGCAGCTGTTCTACCTGCGCTCCCGCGGCATCACCGAGGCCGAGGCCCGTCGTCTGGTGGTGCGCGGCTTCTTCGCCGACATCGTCCGCCGGATCGGCGTCCCCGAGGTCGAAGAGCACATGATGGCGGCCGTCGAGCGTGAGCTGTCGGTCACCATGGGAGCCTACGCATGACCTTCCGGCATGCCGCCACCATCGACGAGATCCCCGTCGGCACCGCCATTCCGGTCGACCTCGGCGGCGACGCCGAGGTGGCCGTGGTGAACACCGACGAGGGCATCTTCGCCATCCGGGACGTCTGCAGCCATGCCGAGGTCCCGCTCAGCGAAGGCGACGTCGACGGCTGCACGCTGGAGTGCTACATGCACGGCTCCCGCTTCGACCTGCGCACCGGCGCCCCGCTGGAGCTGCCGGCCACCGAACCCGTGCCCGTCTACCCCGTGCGGCTGGACGGCACCGACATCTACGTCGACATCGACAACCCGATCAATCAGGAGAACTGAACCCGAATGTCCACACTGTCCATCACCGATCTGCGCGTCGACGTCCAGACCGAGTCCGGTCCGAAGGAGATCCTCAAGGGGGTCAACCTCACCGTCTCCTCCGGCGAGGTGCACGCCATCATGGGCCCCAACGGCTCCGGCAAGTCGACCCTGGCCTACGCCATCGCCGGTCACCCGAAGTACACCATCACCGGCGGCTCGGTGAAGCTCGACGACGTCGAGTTGACCGAGCTGACCGTCGACGAGCGGGCCCGCGCCGGCCTGTTCCTGGCCATGCAGTACCCGATCGAGGTGCCCGGCGTCTCGGTGGCGAACTTCCTGCGCACCGCCAAGACCGCCCTGGACGGCGAGGCGCCCAAGGTGCGCACCTGGGTCAAGGACGTCAACGCCGCGCTCGACCGGCTCGGCCTCGACCAGACCTTCTCCGCCCGCTCTCTCAACGAGGGCTTCTCCGGCGGTGAGAAGAAGCGCAACGAGATCGTCCAGCTGGAGCTGCTCAACCCCGGCTTCGCGATCCTGGACGAGACCGACTCCGGTCTCGACATCGACGCGCTGCGGATCGTCTCCGAGGGGGTCAACCGGTACCACGCCCAGGGCGACCGCGGTGTGCTGCTGATCACCCACTACACGCGGATCCTGAACTACATCAAGCCCGACTTCGTGCACGTCTTCGTGGACGGCCGGATCGCCGAGGAGGGCGGCCCCGAGCTGGCCGAGAACCTCGAGGTCGAGGGCTACGAGCGGTTCGTCAAGGCCGCCGCCGCAGCCAACTGAGGTTCGGCGCGTCAGCGCCGACGACAGGAGAAGTCGTGAGCTACGACGTCGAACTGATCCGAGCGGACTTCCCCATCCTGGACCGTCGGGTGGGGGAGTATCCGCTGGCCTACCTCGACTCGGCCAACACCTCGCAGAAGCCGCAGGTGGTGATCGACGCCATGGTCGACCACTACGAGCGGCACAACGCGAACGTGGCCCGGGCGATGCACCAGCTGGGCGCCGAGGCGTCCGCGGCCTACGAGGGCGGACGCGAGAAGGTGGCCGCCTTCATCGGTGCCGCGCGCGCCGAGGAGGTGGTGTTCACCAAGAACGCCTCCGAGGCCCTCAACCTGGCCGCGCACTCGCTGGGTTCGAGCGTGGGGGACGCCGGGCTGAAACCCGGCGACGAGGTGGTCATCTCGGTGCTGGAGCACCACTCCAACATCGTGCCCTGGCAGCTGCTCTGCGCCCGCACCGGGGCGACGCTGCGCTGGTTCGACATCACCGACGACGGACGGCTCGACCTCGCCAAGGCGGCCGCCGAGAACCTGATCAACGGCAACACCAAGATCGTCTCGCTGGCCTGGGTGTCCAACGTGCTGGGCACGGTGAACCCGATCGCCGCGATCGCCGCACAGGCCCACGCGGTGGGTGCGGTGATGGTGGTGGACGGCTCCCAGGCGGTACCGCAGCTGACCACGTCCGTGGCCGACCTGGGCGCCGACCTGGTCGCCTTCACCGGGCACAAGATGGTCGGCCCGACCGGGGTCGGCGCGTTGTGGGGACGCTACGACCTGCTCGCCGAACTGCCGCCGTTCCTGGGTGGCGGCGAGATGATCGAGATCGTGAAGATGACCGGCTCGACCTTCGCCGCGCCGCCGTACCGGTTCGAGGCCGGCACCCCACCGATCGCCGAGGCGGTCGGGCTGGGCGCGGCGGCGGAGTACCTGCACGAGTTGGGCATGGCCGACGTCGCCGCGCACGAGCGGGCCATCACCGGCTACGCGCTGGACGCCCTGGCGCAGGTCGACGGGGTGCGCATCCTGGGCACCACCGAGGTCGGGCCGGAGGGACGCGGCGGCGCGGTGTCGTTCACCCTGGCCACCGCCGACGGCCTGGACATCCATCCGCACGACGTGATGACCTTCCTGGACTCGCAGGGCGTCGCCGTCCGTGGCGGCCATCACTGCGCCCGGCCGCTGCACGAACGGCTGGGAATAACCGCGTCCACCCGGGCGTCCTTCTACCTGTACACCCTGGAGCGCGAGATCGATCAGCTGATCGACGCGCTGCAGTACACCAGGGATTTCTTCGGGAGGGTGGCGTGAGCGTCGAGGCGATGTACCAGGAGATCATCCTGGACCACTACCGGGCCAAGCATCACAGCGGGCTGCGCGAGCCGTACGGCGCCCAGGTGACCCACGTCAACCCGAGCTGCGGCGACGAGGTGATGCTGCGCGTCGCGCTGGACGGCGACCGGGTCACCGACGTCTCCTACGAGGGCGTCGGCTGCTCGATCTCGCAGGCGTCCACCTCGGTGATGAGCGACCTGGTGATCGGCAAGACGGTGCCCGAGGCGCTGGCGCTGCACGAGGACTTCACCGAGATGATGCACAGCCGGGGCGAGATCGAGCCCGACGAGGACCGCCTGGAGGACGCCATCGCGTTCATCGGGGTGGCGAAATTCCCGGCCCGGGTGAAATGTGCCCTGCTGGGCTGGTCGGCGTTCAAGGACGCCGCCGCCCAGGCACTGGCGAACGAAGAGGAGTCACGATGACCGAAATGCGTCCGTCCGACCTGGTGGACGACACCTTCCCGGACAGCACCGCGCCGCCGTCCGCGCGGCCCACGCTGGAGGACCTCACCGAGGCGATGCGCGACGTGGTCGACCCCGAGCTGATGGTGAACGTGGTCGACCTGGGGCTGGTCTACGGCATCCACCTCGACGACGACAACAACTGCACCATCGACATGACGTTGACCTCGCCCACCTGCCCGCTCACCGACCGGCTCGAGTTCGACACCGAGATGGCGCTGGACGGGCTGGTCAACTCGGTCGAGATCAACTGGGTGTGGCTGCCGCC
This sequence comes from Micropruina sp., assembly GCF_047607385.1. Lineage (GTDB taxonomy): Bacteria > Actinomycetota > Actinomycetes > Propionibacteriales > Propionibacteriaceae > Micropruina. Next base: position 5,122 of record NZ_JASGDE010000102.1, on the reverse strand, counting down.
GTGGACCCTGGACAACATCACCGAAGAGGGCCGCGAGCAGCTGCGGGCGATCGGCTACAACGTCTGACGCCCTCGCCGACCGGGCCGCCGACGGCCGAGTTCGCCGTTGGTCGAACTTGCCGAAACCCTCCGAACCGACGTATCAGGGCTGGTGCACCGACCCTCTAATCTGATATCAATTAGATATCAGATTAGAGGAGGTGGACGATGCGTGAGCATGACGACGACCCGATGGTGAGCCGTGATGAACCGGACGCCCCCGGCGTCGAGCCGGCCGGGGTGCCGGTCGGGCACGCCGGAGCCCGGGTGGACGTGTCCGAGCGGCGGGCGTGGTCGGCCAACGGAGTGATCGGCCTGGCCGTGGTGCTGCTGTTGTTCCTGGGCGGACTCGTCGCGGCGATCAACGTCGGGTGGGCGCTGGAGGCGGGCGAAGAGAATCCGGGCGCGCTCGGGCTCGCGGTCGCGCTGTGGATCCTGGCCGCCTTCGCTGGTACTGCACTCACCGTGGTCGACCCGGGCGACACCCGGGTGGTGCAGCTCTTCGGCCGCTACGTCGGCACGCTGCGCGCCGACGGCCTGCAGATGACCCTGCCGCTGGTCACCCGGCGCAAGGTGTCGGTGAAGGTGCGGAACTTCGAGACCAACGAGCTCAAGGTCAACGACGCCGACGGCAACCCGGTGAACATCGCCGGGATCATCGTCTGGCAGGTCGCCGACACCGCCAAGGCGGTCTTCTCAGTGGAGAAGTTCACCGACTTCGTCGCGGTGCAGTCCGAGGCCGCGTTGCGGCACGTGGCCAGCAGCCACCCCTACGACAACGCGGCACCCGGCGAAGAGTCGCTGCGCGGCTCCACCGAGGTGGTCGCCAAGGAACTCGCCGAGGAGGTGGCCGCCCGGATCGCCATCGCCGGCCTGGAGGTCGTCGAGGCGCGGATCTCCAGCCTGGCCTACGCCCCGGAGATCGCCCACGCGATGCTGCAGCGGCAGCAGGCGGCCGCGGTCGTCGCGGCCCGGGAGAAGATCGTCGAGGGTGCGGTGAGCATGGTGCAGGGTGCCCTGCGGCAACTGGAGATCCAGGACGTCGTGGTGCTCGATGAGGAGCGCAAGGCGGCGATGGTGTCCAACCTGCTGGTGGTGCTCTGCGGCTCTACCTCAGCGACGCCCGTGGTGAACACCGGATCGCTGTACACCTGAGGCGATGTCCGAGCAGATCGACGACGCGTCGACACAGGGCCGCGGCAGGCGGGCGGCACGAAAGCCCGTCCTGCTGCGGCTCGACCCTGCCGTCCACGAGGCGCTCGCCCGGTGGGCGGCGGACGATCTCCGCTCGTTGAACGCCCATGTCGAGCTGCTGCTCCGGCAGGCCTTGAAGCAGGCCGGACGCGCCCCCCGGGACGCCGGACCGCTGCCTCGCCGGGGCCGCCCGGCCAAGGAGGGCTGATGTCGTCACCGGAGGTCGGCCGGAATGGCGCTGGGGCAGCGGGGCTGCGGTGGCCTACGATCTCGGCTGTGGATGAGGTGCGTTGGCTGAGCTTGGACGAACAGGCGCTGTGGCGCAGCTTCATCCTGGCCCAGCAGGACCTCGACCGGGTGATCTCCGCCGACCTGGCCGGCAGCGGCCTGTCCCATGCCGACTATGCGGTGCTGGTCGGGCTCAGCGAGGCCGGCAGCGCCGGCGTCCGGGTCGGCCGGCTGCGGGAGTGGATCGGCTGGGAGAGCAGCCGGCTGGCCCACCAGCTGCGCCGGATGGAGAGCCGCGGCCTGGTCTCGCGCTGCCCGGCCGCCGAGGACGGACGCGGCACCGTGGTGTCGATCACCGCCGAGGGGCGGGCCCGGATCGAGGCCGCCGCGCCCGGCCACGTCCGCACCGTGCGGGCCAGCTTCATCGACCTGATGAGCGAGAGCGAACGGCAGGTGCTGGGCGCCGTCTTCGCCCGGGTCGCCGCGGTGATCGCTCCCGAGCGGGGATCGCTGACCAGCCAGCCGGACTAGTCGGCAATTATGCGTACGGCTCCGCAACCGCTTGCCGTTGCGGAGTCATTGACCGCCGCACAGCCCGGACACAGGATGGCCTGCAGGGCCTGATCGGCCCACGAGCGGCAGGCGGATGTGGAGGACGTTCGCCGCCGCGCGTCCGATTCGGTCCCTGTCCGGGACCGGGGCAAAGGGGGAACCGTATGCGAACCCGTTCATTCATCATGGCCGTCGGCACTGTGTCGGCCGGTCTGTCGCTGATCCTGCCCGGGGTGGCGACCGCGGAATCCAAGCCGACGGCGAAGCCGGTGATCAAGTCGTCGGCCGTCATGATGCCGTTCAACCTGGAAGTGGGCCGGAACTCGGTGCTGGTCGCCGACGGCGGGCTCAATCTGGTCGGCAAGCTCAAGAAGGACGGCAGCCTCGCCACGATCGCGTCCAACCAGCCCGGCGCGGCCGGTGTCGCGACGTCCCGCAACGGCAAATGGCTCGCCTTCGCCACCACGGTGACCAACGAGCAGACCTTCGAGAACACCGCCAGCGGACTGAACCTGTGGGGTCCCTGGGGCAAGCGCATATATGCCGACATCCACGCCTACGAGGTCAAACACAACCCCGACAAGAAGTACAGCTACGGGGTGAAGAATCCGAGCAAGTGCGTGTCCGACACGCTGAACGCCATGCAGTTCCCGGTCTCCTACAAGGGCCTGGTGGACGCCCACGCCTACTCGGTCGCCGCCGTCCGCGGTGCCTGGGTGGTCGCGGACGCCGGCGCGAACGCGCTGTTCACGGTGTCGAACTCGGGCAAGGTGCGCACCCTGTCGGTGCTGCCGCCGCATCCGTTCACCTTCGACAAGGCGTCCGCCGCGGCGCTGGAGTTGCCGGACTGCTTCATCGGCGTCACCTACAACTTCGAGTCGGTGCCCACCGATGTCGAACTGGGCCGGGACGGCTACCTCTACGTCACCACCCTGCCGGGCGGGCCGGAGAGCCCGGCGCTCGGTGCCCGCGGCAAGCTGTGGCGGGTCAACCCGTGGACCGGCAAGGCCACCGTCGTGGCGAGCGGCTTCCTGGGCGCCACCAACCTGGCCATCGGCAAGCACGGTGAGTTCTACGTGGCCGAGATGTTCGCCGGGAAGATCACCAAGATCAGCCACGGCAAGCGCTCGACGCTGGCCGAGCTGCCCGGTGTGATCGCGGTGGAGACCGGTCCGGACGGCAGCATCTGGGCGGGAACGATGGGGAGCATGGATCCCTCGGCGCCGCCCGCACCCGGCACGATCGTCAAGATCGTGAAGGGCAAGCCGCAGCAGCAGTCCCGCACGTAGTCACCCACCGCTGGTTGAGCTTGTCGAAACCGGTCGTTGGTTGAGCTTGTCGAAACCCCTGGTCGGCGCCCGAACCGGGGTCTCGACAAGCTCGACCGACGAAACCCGTGATTCTCTGAGTCGCGGTCCCGCCCGGTAGGCTGTCCCCTCGTGCTGGTTGCGAGAGAAGTCGAAGTCCGGGCGGGCGCCAGGCTGTTGCTGTCGCCGGCGTCCTTTCAGGTCTCGGCCGGTGACAAGGTCGGGCTGGTCGGACGCAACGGTGCCGGCAAGACCACGCTGACCAAGATCCTGGCCGGCGAGGCGCTGCCGGCCGCCGGCCAGATCACCCGCTCCGGGCAGATCGGCTACCTGCCCCAGGATCCGCGCACCGGAGACCTGGACACCCTGGCCAAGGACCGGATCCTGTCGGCCCGTGGCCTGGACTCGATCCTGAAGCGGCTGACCCGGTATTCGGTGGAGATGGCGACCGAGTCCGGGGACGCCCAGGACGCCGCGATGCGCTCCTACTCCCGGGCCGAGGCCGAGCTGGCCGCCGCCGGCGGGTACGCCGCCGAATCCGAGGCGGCCCGGATCGCGGCCAACCTGGGCCTGCCCGACCGGGTGCTGGGCCAGCCGCTGCGGACGTTGTCAGGCGGTCAGCGGCGCCGGGTGGAACTGGCCCGGATCCTGTTCTCCGGGGCCGACAACCTGTTGCTCGACGAGCCGACCAACCACCTGGACGCCGACTCGATCGTCTGGCTGCGGGACTTCCTGAAGGCCTACCCCGGCGGCGTGATCCTGATCTCGCACGACGTCGGGCTGCTGGAGGCGATCGTCACCAAGGTCTTCCACCTGGACGCCAACCGGTCCGAGCTGGACCAGTACGCGATGGACTGGAAGCGGTACCTGCTGCAGCGCGAGACCGACGAGAAGCGCCGCAAGCGGGAGCGGGTGAACGCCGAGCGCAAGGCCGAGCAACTGCTGGCCCAGGCCGACAAGATGCGGGCCAAGGCGACCAAGGCGGTGGCGGCGCAGAACATGGCGAAGCGGGCGCAGAAGCTGTTGGCGTCCGTGGAGGGCGAGCGGGCGTCCGACCGGGTGGCGAAGATCCGGTTCCCGACCCCGGCGCCGTGCGGAAAGGTGCCGCTGCGGGGTGCGGATCTGTCCAAGTCGTACGGCTCGTTGGAGGTGTTCACCGACGTCAGCCTGGCCATCGACAAGGGCTCCCGGGTGGTCATCCTGGGCCTGAACGGTGCCGGTAAGACCACGCTGTTGCGGATTCTGGCCGGGATGGAGGCGTCCGACACCGGCGAGGTGCAGCCGGGGCACGGGTTGCGGCTGGGCTATTACGCGCAGGAGCACGAGACCTTGGACGTGTCCCGCAGTGTGCTGGAGAACATGATGACCGCGGCGCCGGACGACATGTCGCCGACCGATGCCCGCAAGATCCTGGGCTCGTTCCTGTTCACCGGCGACGACGTGGACAAGCCGGCGCGGGTGCTGTCGGGTGGTGAGAAGACCCGGCTGGCGCTGGCCATGCTGGTGGTCTCGGCGGCCAACGTGCTGCTGTTGGACGAGCCGACCAACAACCTCGATCCGGCGTCCCGGGCCGAGGTGCTGGCGGCGATCCATTCCTTCGCCGGCGCGATCATCCTGGTCACCCACGACGAGGGTGCGGTGGAGGCCCTGGAGCCCGATCGGGTGGTGCTGCTGCCCGACGGCGACGAGGACCTCTGGAGCCCCGAGTACGCCGACCTGATCTCCCTCGCCTAACCCCACTAGGCCCTCCCTAATCAGTTCTAGCCTCCCGTCGACGGGAGGCTAGAACTGATTAGGGAGGG
>NZ_JASGDE010000101.1:0-3909 GCF_047607385.1 Micropruina sp. | reverse complement strand
TGCCCGAGCCTGGATGCGAGGGCGGCCGCCGCCGGCGCACGTCCGGACCCCTTCCGGCGCCTCGTTCGGACCCCTTCCGGCGCCCCGTCTGGCGTGCCCTTCCGGCGTGCCTGTCCGGCACGCCCCGTCCGGCGGGCCTGTCCGGCGCGGTCAGCGCCGGGCCAGCAGTTCGAGCAGCAGCCGCTCCAGCAGGTCGCGATACTCGTCGAGGCTGGAGCCCTCCACCCGGACCACCCGGTCGTACACCTCGACCGAACTGATCACGTCGCTCCACCGGGCGAGGACGTCGTCGGACACGTCGTCCCGCAGCCAGCCGCGCTCGCGCCAGAGCCGCAGGATCGCCAGGTTCTCGGCGCGGATCCGCTCCGCCAGCACCCGGAGCTCGCGGGCCAGCTTCGCATCGCCGCGGGCGGCCTCGGAGAAGGCCAGCCAGAGGCCGTGCGTCCCGCCGTTCACCTGGACCAGGATGTCGGCGGAGATCCTCGCCGCGTCCGCGATCGAGCCGGCCTCCAGGAACCGCGCCCCGAGCGGGGTGTCGATCAGGGCCTGGTCGCTGCGGGCGCCGAAGGCGTACTGGTCGATGGCCGTCCGCAGCAGCCGCAGCTTGGGCCCGTGCCCTTGGACGGTCTCGGTGGACACCCCGGCCGCGCGGGCGATCTGCGGCAGCGAGGTCGCGGCGTAGCCGCGGGACGCGAACAGCTCGGCGGCCGCCCGGACCACCCGCTCCCGGGTGGCGGCGGCCTGCTGCTCCCGCAACTCCGACGAATACCTGCGCTTGCCCATGGTGACTTCTGTAGCCATATTGATTCCTGTATCAGGGTAGTGAATACTCGGCTCCTGTAGCCAACGCTACACCACAGAGATGGGAGTCCTGATGGCATCGGTCATCTTCGCCAGCGTCCCGGTGCACGGCCATGTCACGCCGCTGCTGCCGCTGGCCGCCGAACTCGTCGCGCGCGGCGATCGGGTGCGGTTCCTCACCGGCGCGCGGTTCGCCGCCGCCGTCCTGGCCACCGGCGCGGAGCACGTCCCGCTGCCCGGCGAGGCCGACTTCGACGACCGGAATGTCTCGGCCCACTTCCCGGAGCGGGAGCGGCTGTCACCGGTCAAGGCGGTCGCCTACGACCTCGAACACATCTTCGTCCGGCCCGCCCCGGCCCAGTACGCGGCGATCCGCCGCCTGCTCGGCGACGAACCCGCCGACGCGATCGTGACCGACCCGACCTTCGCCGCCGGGGCGCTGCTGGCCGGGCAGCCGGCCACCGAACGCCCGCCGGTGCTGGTCGGCGGGGTGCTGCCGCTCAGCATGCCCTCGGCCGACCTGGCGCCGTTCGGCCTGGGCGTCCCGCCGCTGGGCGGACTGGCCGGACGGCTCCGCAACGCCGTGCTGCGGGCGGTCAGCGACCGGCTGTTCGCCTCGCTGGACGCCGCCGACCGGGAGATCGGACGCCGAGTCCTCGGCCACGAGCCGAGCATCCGGATCATGCAGTGGCTGCAGTACGCCGACGGGGTGATCCAGCTGACCGTGCCCTCCTTCGAATACCCGCGTCCGGAGGCCGATCCGGAGCGGCTCACCTTCGTCGGGCCGGTGTCGGCGTCCGGCTCGCGCCAGCATGCGCTGCCGGACTGGTGGGCGGAGCTGGACGGCAGCCGTCCGGTCGTGCACGTCACCCAGGGCACCATCGCCAACGACGACCTGACCGAGCTGATCCGGCCCACCATCGACGCCTTCGCCGACCGCGAGCCGCTGGTGCTGGTCGCCACCGGTGGTGCGCCGGTGGCCAGCCTGGGAGCGTTGCCGGGCAACGTCCGGGCGGCGGAATTCCTGCCCTACGAGGAGCTGCTGCCGCGGACCACGGTGATGGTCACCAACGGCGGCTACGGCGGCGTCCAGTTCGCGTTGCGGCACGGCGTCCCGCTGGTGGTCGCCGCGGGCAAGGAGGACAAGGCCGAGGTGGCGGCCCGGATCGCCTGGTCGGGGGTGGGCGTCCGGCTGTGGGCGCAGCGGCCCACGCCGGCCCAGCTGCGCCGCGGCGTCGAGCGGGTGCTGGCCGATCCGTCCTACCGGCAGGCGGCGGGCCGGATCGGTGCCGAGATCGCGGCCTCGCCGGGCGTGGCCGGCTTCGTCCGGGCCCTGGACGCCGTGATCGGGCGCCGATGTGCCAGGGTCGACTCGAGGGTCGAGCCTGTTGAGACCTGTCCCACCGTCTGAGGTCTGTCGGTTGAGCTTGTCGGTACCGACGGCACCGCGGGATCTCGACAAGCTCGATCAGCGACCAGCTCGATCAGCGGTCGAGCTCTGCCCGCATCCCGCCGATCTGCTCCGGGGTGACCCGGCAGCAGCCGCCCAGGCCCCGGACCCCGGCCCTCGACCAGGCTCGGGCGCTGCCGGCCGCGGCCGGCTCACCGGTCCAGACCCGGCCGGCGCTGTCCCACTGCTCGCCGCTGTTCGGGTAGAACACCACCGGACGCCGTCCACCGACCGCGGCCAGCACGGCGGCGGCGTCGTCCGGATCGCAGCAGTTGGCGCCGAGCGCGACCACATTCGGCACCTCGGCGGCGATCGCGTAGGCCTCGGACGCCGGCTCGCCGCGCCGGGTGCGGTCGCCGACGGTGGTCAGCGCGATCCAGGCCGGGATGCCCAGGGAGTCCAGCTCGGCGGCCAACGCCTCGGTCTCGGCCAGCGACGGAATGGTCTCGCAGGCCAGCAGATCGGCACCGGCCTCGGCCAGGATCTCCAGCCGCGGACGATGCCAGGCCCGCAGCTGCGCCACGCTCAACCCGTAGTCACCGCGATATTCGGAGCCGTCGGCCAAGGTCGCGCCATAGGGACCGACGGACGCCGCCACCCAGCGCGGCGCCCCGAACGCCTCGGACGCCTCACGGGCCAGCCGGACGCTGCGGCGCAGTGCCTCGCGGGCCTCGGCCGCGGTGTGCCCGGCGGCCTCGAAGCCCGACTCGCTGACCTGATAGGACGCCGTGGTCGCCACCTCCGCGCCGGCGGCGAAGAAGTCCTCGTGGGTGGCGCGGATCTCGTCCGGATCCTCCAGCAGCAGCCGGGCCGACCACAGCGTGTCGCTGAGATCGTGACCCCGGGCCTCCAGGCGGGTGGCCAGTCCGCCGTCCAGCAGGACGACCCGATCGGCCAGCGCCGCGGCGAAGCTCTCCATCCGGTCACGGTAACGCAGCGCACCAGCCCGTGCCCCGGTCACCCCTGGGGTGGGGCCTGCCGCGGGCTCCGCGGTTGTCGGGCCGTACGGTGAGCGGGTCGGGCGAAGCCAGTGCGCCCAGCTGGGGTCGCGCAGTAGGCGCGGATCGGTGGATTGAGGCTTAGCCTCGATCCACCGATGGGCGGCGTAGCGAGCGGCGCCAGATGGGTGCAATGGCAAGCCGGGAACGCGAAGGCGTACCGGGTCGTACGGTGAGCGGGTCGGGCGAAGCCAGTGCGCCCAGCTGGGGTCGCGCAGTAGGCGCCAATCGGTGGATTGAGGCTTAGGAAACCCGGAATCGTTCGGCGATCTCCGCGCCGACTTCGGTGAGCATGGCGGCGGTGTCGGTGAAGCAGCGCCGCGGGTCACGGTCGGCCAGCGCGAAGCCGGCCTCGAAACCGGCCGTTCGGAGCTGTTCGGGGCGCAGGGCGCAGCGGCCGCAGACCGCGACCACCGGCACGCCGTGCGCGGCGGCCAGCCGGCTCACCCCGACCGGGGTCTTGCCGCCCAGGCTCTGGCTGTCCAGGCTGCCCTCGCCGGTGATCACCAGGTCGGCGCCGGCGACCAGGGCGTCCAGGCCGACCAGTTCCAGTACCAGGTCGACGCCGGGCCGCGGCTCGGCGCCGAGCACCGTCATCGCCGCGTAGCCGACGCCGCCGGCGGCACCGGCACCCGGGCGGGCGGCGCCCTCGGCGGCGAG